>NZ_CAMLDV010000117.1 GCF_946478835.1 uncultured Bdellovibrio sp.
GCTGAGTGCAGGGTGGTTATGTTAAGTCAGATTCTTGTTAATATTCAGGACCTCACAAAACAAGGTAAAAAGAGCCTTGTGGTCTTTGATTTGGACTCCACTCTTTTTGATGTCAGTCCCCGCGTAGAACGAATTCTTCTCGACTTTGCTGCCGCCCCTATCAATCAAAAGCGTTTTCCTGAACAAGTCGCTCTTTTTAATAAAATTAAAACTATGCGCACGGATTGGGGCATCCAAAATGCTTTGCAAAGAGCTGGACTTGATGGCCATCATCCCGAATTTCAAGAAGCCGTTCGCGAGTATTGGCAAAAACATTTTTTCTCAAATCATTATCTGCAATTCGATAACCCTTATGAGGGTGCGATTGAGTTTGTTCAGGCCGTAGATCAAGCGAAAGCTGAAATCGTGTATCTCACAGGCCGCGACGTGGAAAGAATGGGAACAGGGTCTGTTGAGATTTTGCATCAATGGGGATTTCCTCTTCATGAACGTGCGAAACTGGTTTTAAAACCTCATCGCAGTATGGACGATGCCCAATTCAAAACCGATTATTTTGTCGAAGCCGAAAAGAAAGACTACGCCAAAATTTATTTCTTTGAAAACGAACCGGTGAATTTACATCACCTTATGCAGTTCTGCCCTCACGTTGAAATGATTTTCTTTGAAAGCACTCATGCGGGAAAGGCAGAACCACCCGAGGACCTTCCTCGTATTATGAATTTCCTGCTTTCGCAAAAGGAATCCTAATGCTTTATCTGGTTGCGACTCCGATCGGCGACACAACGGAAATCACGTTGCGTGCGTTAGAAATTTTAAAATCCTGCGATGTTGTGATTTGCGAAAGCACGAAAGAGGCTTCAAAACTTTTGCGCGCTCATGGCATCACGGGAAAGACTTACGAAGTTTTAGACGAGCATTCCACGCCTGACGACAAAGCGGCTTTGGTTCCTTTGTGTGCAGAAAAGAATGTAGCTTTAGTGACAGACTGTGGGACCCCGGGTTTTTGTGATCCAGGAGCCGATCTCGTCAGACTGTGCCGTCAGAAAAACGTTCCTGTAAAATCAGCTTTGGGCGCTTCAGCCTTGATGGGACTTCTTTCCTTAAGTGGCCAGCGTTTGGACGAATTTGTCTTCCGCGGATTTTTACCGGCGGAAACCGAATCCCGCGCTAAGGCTTTAAAAGAACTCACCAAAGAAAAACGCGCGATTATTGTGATGGATACTCCCTATCGTTTGAAGAAAACTCTTAACGATATGAAAGAGCATTTCTCGCACAGAAAGTTTTTATTAACTTTAAATCTGTCTCAAGAAGACGAAGCCGTTCTTGAAGGATCTATCGATAAACTCACTTCAGGACTTCGTTTCGATAAAGCGGAGTTCATGCTTCTTATTTATCCTGCGTAATGCCCAATTTGATTTCGCTTCCCATTGATGACTTCACTCCTGCGATTGAGGAACAACTCAAAAAGGGAATGAATCTTGTTATCACCGCGGCGCCGGGCGCAGGTAAAACCACACGACTTCCACCCGCTCTTTTGAAAGTCACATCAAAAAAAGTAATTGTCCTTGAGCCCCGTCGTATGGCAGCCATTGCGGCGGCCCATCGCATCGCTGAAGAACAAGGCTGGCAAGTCGGTCGCGAGGTCGGTTACCAAGTTCGCTTTGCCAATAAAACTTCACCTGAGACCCGCCTGATTTTTATGACGGAAGCTCTTCTCGCAAGACAGATGATTCAAGACCCTGAGCTTTCCGACGTGGACCTTGTGATCCTGGATGAGTTTCATGAAAGATCCATGCATGTTGATTTGGCGCTGGGACTTTTACGGGAACTGCAGGAGCTTGGCCGAGATATTAAAATTCTTGTGATGTCAGCCACACTCGAAGCGGAAAAGATCGCCGACTACCTTGGTCACTGTCCTGTCGTGAGCGTACCCGGAAAATTATTCGAGCTGGATGTGCGATATCAAAAAGGTTCCCAGCTTCTTCAAACCTTGCCGTCTTTTTACGAAACTCTTTTGCAAACAACAAAGGAAGCCCAAGCACAAACAGACAAAGATATTTTGATCTTCCTTCCCGGTGTCGGTGAAATTGATCGCGCGCAAAACACATTGCAAAGTTGGGCAGACAGTAAAAATATCGAGATCATGCCACTGCATGGCTCTTTAAATCTGGAAGATCAAAGAAAAGCTCTGCAAAAATCCGCACGCCAAAGAATTATTCTTTCGACCAATATCGCGGAATCCTCTGTAACCTTAGATGGTGTAAACACCGTTATCGATTCGGGTCTTGCAAAAAATATGAAGCAAGATCACCGCACAGGATTTTCTCGCCTGGAACTAGGCCGTATCAGCTTATCAAGTGCGATTCAAAGGGCTGGCCGTGCCGCACGTCAGTTTCCGGGTGTTTGTTATCGCCTGTGGAATAAAATGGATGAGCTGTCATTCAATAAAAGCGATATCGCTGAAATTCAAAGAATTGATCTTACCGAAAGTTTGCTGTTCTTAAGTGCTCAAGGCGTTACAGACTTTGAAGCTTTTAGCTGGTTTGAAAAACCTCCGGCAGTGGCTTTGCAAAATGCTGTGCGTTTCTTAAGAATTGCGGGAGCGGTTAGCAACGAAAATAAAATCACCGATCTTGGCAAAAAGATTCTCTACTTCCCTTTGCCTGTGCGTTTGGCAAAGCTCATGCTTGTGGGAATGGAAATGGGAGCCACCGAACTTGCTTCAGAGATGGCGGCCCTTCTGCAGGAACGAGATATTCTAAGGCGCGAAGCTGTCGCGCACTTTATCGGCGATCAGTTTGAAAACGATCTAGCGGCACGCCTTGAAGTGCTCCATCAGTTCCGTCGCGATAAAAAAGCGCCAAGAGAAGTCTCTTTTTACTCTCTGCAAACCGTAGATCAGTCCGCAAGACAGATCGCGGACCTTGCAAAAAAACTGGGGCCGCAAACGGCACCTTCCAACGAAGATTCTTTGACCCTTACAAAAAAGATCCTGCTGAAAGCCTATGCCGACCGTCTGTGCCGTCGCCGCGGAAAATCAGAACGCGCTTTGATGGTCGGCGGTCGCGGTGTAAAATTGCAAACTGAAAGCCTTGTAAAAACGTCGGAATTCTTCGTTGCACTCAATGGCGTTGAGGGAAGTTCCGATGCCGAAACAATCGTGAGTCTTGCTTGCGGTTTTGAAAAAGATTTTATTCTGCAAAACTTTAAAGAAAAAATCGAAAAAACCCGCGATGTCACATTCATTGAAGAAAAAGGACAGTTTTTCACCCGCGAATATCGTTCTTTGCATGGGCTTCCTCTGGATGAGCCTGCACTGACTCCAGCTTCGGGCGAAGAAATTGCAGAAAAACTTCCACAGATTTTAAGTGATAAATTTGATCTTGTCTTAAAGACCAACGAGAAGCTCGCTCACTGGTGGAGTCGTTTGGAATTTTTAGAGCGCCAAGAGCCGCAGAACTTAGATCTCGAATCTCTGAAGCTAGAGGCGCTTACGCAGGCATCATTAGGCGAAAAGAAAATGCAAACGGTGATGGAGAAAGATTTGGTCTTTTTCTTTGAAAACGTTTTTCCAAATGACGTCATTAAAACTTTAAAAAAAGAAATTCCCGAAAGAATCGAAGTTCCCAGCGGCAGTAAAATTCCTGTGCTCTATCCTTCTGATAAAAATCCTTATCTGGAAGTTCGCATCCAGGAAGTTTTTGGCATGATGGAAACTCCCAAAGTTTATTTTGGAAAGATTCCTGTGACTTTGCATCTTTTGGGACCGAATTTCCGTCCCGTGCAAGTGACCTCAAGCTTAGAAAGTTTTTGGAAAAACGGTTATCCCGAGGTTCGTAAAGAATTGCGAATCAAGTATCCTAAACACCAATGGCCGGAAGACCCCGCTGATGGAATTCCCGAGGCCAAAGGCCGCCGTAGAAATTAGTCTTAATTGCTATTAAAAATACGGCGAGTGATATTTAAATATTCAACGTGGGACATTTTCCCAATGGCATCTGAAAGAATCAAAGCATTGAAATAACGTGCGGGCTCTGAAGTGCCCGTCCACGCTTTGGACTCTGCCAAGTCACGATAAATAATTTCATGCAAGATCGCAGCGGCTTGCTGCTGAGGCTGCATCCACTGCCAATAATCCAAAGCCACCATATAACGACGGTCTTGAGGGAATTTAGGTGTTCGTTGAATGATGAGCTGATGCAATGAACATTGTGGCGGAATAAAACCAATTCCAGTGTCAGGAATATCAAACAACTCCACCTCAGGTAAGAAACGTGCTTCGTTTTTAAACTCCGCCAACCATTCAAAATATTTTTGTGCACGTACGGGATCTTGCGTCTCGATACGCTGGACCAGTTCCTTGGCAATTTTCAGGCTGAAATCCAAAGACATTTCATCACCATAATTCGGAGCGCCCGTATCTGGCCATTGTGGTTCTTCTAAATTCGGAAAAATCAGCTCAAACTGGTAACGCACTTCTGCTTCATAAGCGTCGTACATAAGATTGCCGCGAGCCGATTGGGGACACACGACGACGTCCCCACCGTTACCGCGCTCTGCCCAGTCATTAGGGTCTGCGCAAACAAGAGCACTCCAAAGCACCAAACCTACTGCCATGACTGAGCTTAATAAACGCACTACGTCCTCACCTTGGTAACCGGAACCAACTGGATGTTTAAATTATAAACTTCGGTAGACCTACCTTCGGTAAGAAGTCTTGTCATCTTTCTTCTGAAGTCGCGGATGATTTTTTTCGCTTCGGGGATTTTTTCAGGGTCTGAAGGAAGGGTTATAGAGGTAATGTCGCGCAGAGCCGGATCATCCTGCATTAAAGACACAATAGCTTTCTCGCGAATCTGCCGATGCGACTCCCGAAGAATTGGTGAAGGCACATCGTGTGTTGTCGTAATACGACGGCGAGTTCTTTCCCACAATCCGTTTTCGGTCTTTACTAAATTCAATCTTTGCAAACGCTCCAGCGCCGCACGAATGCGAAGTTCTGAGATTCCCAAACGCTCTGCCATCCACGGTTCGTAGGGCCTGAAGTCGTGAGTTCCCATAAGCATCAAAACCGCATAGTTTTCCCAGTCCGCGATCAATGCAAATTCATCTTCGCTCAGTTGATAAGCGTCCGCCCTTTCCTCGGTCAAAATTTTTTGTCTCTCGATCAAACTGAAAAACTTTTTCGACTCGTCTTCAGACATTTTAAGGGAACTGACGATGCGATTTCTTATTTCTTTTCCTGGAAGACGCCTGCCCGAAAGAAGATCAGAAAGACGTCCCGGAGAAAGTCCTAAGTCTCTGGCAAAAGCGCGCATAGAATACTTGGGATTGCGCAAACGGCGCGTCTCAAGAACGTCATGAAGAAAAATAGAAAGTGACGAGTGATTTTCGGCCATATCTATTTTTATTTTTATTAGGCCCGTGCTCCAATGTTTCAGATTCATTTGGGAACACTTTTTCGACTTTTTTTCGAGAGTGCCTCAATGAACTTTCAGTTCTGAATTTTCGCAAGCGCAGGAGGCTTGTTGTTCTTCTCGGCCTTCAAGGTAAGAAAGAAACGCGGCACTCCGAAAAGCCAGATCGTACAAAGTATCCACGTCGATCACGAACTTTTCGTCGCCGAGTTTTAAAGCCACCCAATCTGTCGTCACTTCTTCGAAAGCAATTTGCTCTGCTTCGATGAACTTAGAAGTTTTCATTAGCCCCTCATTGAGTAGTAACCGATAACAAGTCCCGGTTCGAAGGCAAACGGCACGGCTTCTAAATTCGGCTCATCCGTTAAACGACCTTCTTCTTTACCGCTGATTTCTTCTTTCGTCATGAATGTCGGCAGAGGAAGGCGCGGAGTTTGTTTGGCCTGCATGTAGACTTGGTTTTCGTAGGCTTCCGGTTTTAAAGTGATCTTGTCGCCCACGCGAATAATCTGCGATGCGATGTTCACTTTCTTTCCGTTCACCAAAACTTTTCCATGCGACACCAATTGTTTTGCAGCGGGAATGCTCGGCGCAAATCCCAAGCGGAACACTACATTATCCAAACGTTTTTCCAAAAGGTTCACTAAAGCTTCCACCCAGTTTGTTGCAGCGGATTTTTTTGCTTTCACAATCATGCGGCGAAACTGTTCTTCGCGAATTCCATAGTGGAAGCGAAGTTTCTGTTTCTCTTCCAGTTGCAATGCGAATTCAGAATACTTACGGCGCTGTAAGCCATGCTGCCCCGGTGGATAAGGACGTCTTTCCAACGCACCCGCTTTTCCCATACCGGGAAGTTCCGTGAGAAGTCGTCTTTGTCTTTTAAATCGCGCTGTCTTACCTTTTCTTTTCATAAATCCGATCCTTCAAATGTCGTTAGACGATTTAAAAGCCTCTTGAAAGAAAGAACAGAATTTCCTGATTTTTTCGGTGAAATGAAAGTATGAAGAAAACCGAATGAAAGGAAGATGAGAGTGAAAACAAGTTGAAAGTCATAGAGAGCTTTGTTAGAACCCGCCCCAACAAAGGAAATGACGATGAAAACATTTGTTGCACTTGCCACTGTTCTTTTCGGTTTCAAAGCGATGGCGGCTTCTGAAGTTCTTCTTAACTGCAAAAATATCGATCAAGACGATATCACTTCCGCGATTGTTCGCACTTACGAAGACCCTGCAAAAAAATTCTCTTTAGAGTTGGTTTTGACTTCTCCAAAAGGTGAAGTTCAATCTCTTGAAATTGATTCTGAAGATTACAATGAAGGTTGGATTGCTTTGCCTACTGATGATACGGCAGAACGCTATTTGACTCGCCAACAAGAAGGCTGGGAAATCTTCGGAACTATCGGACAAGTGAACTTCACGGCCGAAGCTCAATGTGAAGAGGCGCCGTTATACTAGATTGACAATCGAACGAAGTGAAAAAAATTAGGACGCGATAAAATGAGTTTTATCAAGGCGGGAGGAGGAAGGCGTACTTCGAGTACGTCGACGACGACCAACGAAGAGAAAACTCATTTTACCGCGTCCGGGTCTTACCAGCTCGGTAGACGGCGACGGCGGTTGCGCTTGCGAACGGGAGCAGTTGTTCCTGTGCTCTCTTGATGTGTGTTCGTTGTTGGAGCCGTCGGGATTGTTTCTGTCTGCTTCATAGCCGAACTCCTTTCGTGCTAGATTAAGAACTCCAGCTATTCTCTCAGAGAAGCAGGGCAGCAAGCGACGGTTTTAATATTAGTATTGAGTTATGAAAACGGGTTGAGAATCAAAATCGGCCTTTAAATAGGAACTTTACGACCCACAAGGGCCCTACGAGCAAATACTGTAAGTCTTTGAAAAATGAAGGCTTTTTACCTTCGACCTTGTGCCCGTAAAATTGTCCAAGCCAAGCTAAAACAAATATAATGATGAGCGGAACCAGTGGATCTGTCACTTGGCGGAGTGCGTAAAAAAGGACATAACAGATCGCTAATTGTGCCAACATCACGACGAAAGGCTTGGGTCCCAAAGTAAAATACCATCCTAAAGCGATCGCGATCAGAATTTCACCGACACGCAAAGGTCCCAAACTGTACGGAATTAAAATCAGAAGACCGACGATCGAAAAGAAAATCAGCGGCACGCAAATCTTATGAATCCACTGATTCGTGGGATGCTGGTGGCTTTCACCATACTCTGCAAACCATTGATCCAGTGTTTTCATTATCACATCGCGTGTTTTTATTTTTGCACGGCTAACGGTCCCACCATCGTCGCACCTGGTGGCACATCTCTGACAACAACGGCGTTAGCACCAATCATCGCTCCGTCGCCAACTGTGATCGGACCTAAAACTTTCGCACCCGTTCCAATCAAAACTTTATTGCCTACAGTGGGATGACGTTTCACCGGATCAAATTTGAGTCCGCCCAACGTCACACCGTGAAAGATAATGCAATCATCACCGATGACCGCTGTTTCACCGATCACCACCCCCATGCCGTGATCAATCACCAGGCGTTTTCCCACCGTGGCGCCTGGGTGAAGTTCAATCCCCGTGAGCAAACGAGAGATTTCAGCCACCAGTCGCGCTAAGAAATACCAATGATTTTTATAAAGAGCATGCGCGATTCTATGACAGAACAAAGCCTTCGGTCCCGGATACAAAATGGCGATCTCGATTAAAGATTTCGCCGCAGGGTCATAGTTTTTATATGTGCGCAGAAGTTCCAGGATACGATCAATCATTGAGTTTCTCATTTAGGTCTTCAAGCAGGAAGTACCGATCAAAAAGTTCATTGTAGCGAGACCACTTTTCACCCGAACCACGCTCGGCATCGACAATTGTTTTTAGTGTGCTCACTTTGCTGTCGAAATCATCCACCATGGCAACAACCATAGCTTCCAGGAATTTAGGTCTCTTCGGAGAACCGTATTCCAACTTTCCATGATGACTTAGGATAATATGCTTACAGATGTCACGCAGTTCTTCGTTAAATCCCAAAATGCGAGATGCCTTTTTATCTATCAATTCACAGGCAATCTGCATGTGACCGATCAAACGACCGCGATCCGTGTAAGAGATGCCATTATCGTAAGAAAGCTCCCACAGTTTTCCGATATCGTGAAAAATCCCGCCAAAGAGTAACAGATCGCGATTCAAAAATGGATAATGTGTACCCATGAAATCCATGATCTTGGAAATCGATAAGATATGCTCCAACAATCCACCAAGCCATGCATGGTGAATGGATTTTGCCGCCGGAGCCTTGAGCATCATCGGACGAATTTCTGGATCTTCCAAAGTATCGAGAACAAGCTGGCGCAGATGATCGTTTTTCATTGTGCGCACCAGTTGCAGCAACTCGACCATCATGTCTTCGGTGTTCTTAGAAGCCTTCGGAATAAAATCTTCAAAATTCACTGTCGCAGAATCTACACGCTCCAGACGATGCACAATCAACTGTTTGCGATTCTGAAAAATCTGCACTTGGCCTTTGATTTTTAAAACGTCGCCGACTTCAAATTCGCGGGCAAGTTCATCCACGCGATCCCATAGACGCGCATCAATGCTACCGGAAGAATCTCCCAGTTGCAGTCCCATGAAGGGACGGCCATTCTTACCAACCCCCACTGTTTTTTCTTTCACGAGGTAACAAGAATCAACAGTGTCTTTGTCTTTAAGACTGTGAATACTTTGTCTTTCCATTAGGGCACCTCACAAAAAAGCGGCGTGTACTGAGAGTTTTTAAACGTCACTTGCGCAACGTGAATGTCACTGCCTTGTTGAGCTGAAAATAAAAACGTCCCACCCAAAACACTTAAGTAGCGCTCTTGAGTGGTGTTGACTTTCAAACCTTCACCTTTCATTTCTTTCATGAAACGATCGGTGATATCAAAAAATTGATTGCAACCTGCTCCGAAGATTTTTTGCTCAATTCTTCTTTTGCGAGTGCCGCTGACGAACAAAACTTTTTTCGCAGTGGCTTTTTCAAAGGCCGGAAACTCAAAACCGACGTAGAAAGAGCCTCTTTGTCCTGTGATAAAGCGAGAAAGATCAATCGTGCCGCCACCTTTGGGCAGAAGAATCTTAACGGCTTCACCTTCAACAATGCCGGGATTTTTTTGTACCAAAAATACTGTGACTTCAGAGAATAATAAATTCTTCGTTGAGGAGTGTTCTCCTCCGGCCGGAGCGCCGTGCTCCCCGCCTGCCGAAGGAGCGGCCTCTTCGTGCCCACCTGCGGACTTAAATTCAAGGGCGTCCCAGGCCTTCGCTGGGATTTTGATATCTTCTGCTAAGTCTTCGAATTTGATTTCTTGGTATTCTTCGACGTGATATCCAGGACTTCCCGTGCAGCCAACTAAGACCAAGAGCAAAAGGCTTATAGGCAACAAGTTCATCACTCGTACTCCAGTTGATCCCTCAACTCTAATAACGGTAAGAAGTTAGGTTCCGATTGCAGACCCGCGCGAACATAGTCGTACGCTTTCGTGCGATCGTTATTACGCATTACCACCCAAGCCAATCCATATAGAGCGACGGCGTTCTTTGGATCTTGATTGTAAACTTGCGTATACGCATTTTGAGCGCAACTGATATCTTGGGTATTAATACAGATATCGCCCAACAAAAGGTTCTTTACGGACAAGGTTTGCAGTTCTGGCATTTTCAAAATTGTCGTGGCTTCCGGAAGACGACCTATTTTTGCTAAATAACTTGCCTGAGTTGCCAGCACATAAGGATCTTTCGGAGCTTCTGCCAAAGCTTCTTGCAAAAGTTTAGCGGCATCAGAGTCACGATTGACTTCCATTAAGCACACGGCACGCAAAGCTTTTAGTTCCGGATGCGGATTTTGTTTTTGATAAACTTCCGCGCAGTATTTCTCTAGATAATCCCACTGAGTGAAACGCCACTCCACATGTAAAGGATGCGTGTAGTTGCGCGCCTGTCCCGGCATTTGATTAAGAAATTGGACTACCGATTGATTCACACCATCGACATCGCCCAAAATACTTTGCGCATAAACCACAAACAACAAGAGTTCCTGGCGCAAATAACCTGTTTTTTGAACGTTGGCTTTAATATCGCGAATCAAAGATTGCAAAGCATTGGAGTCTGAATTCGCTTTTGCGTATTCAACAGTTGAAAGAGCGCGACCAAAAAGAGCCAAAACAGATTGCGGATTTTTGCGATAAATCGCATCGAAATCACGCATGGCCTCGCCATAATTTCCTTTTTTCTGCTGGATGATCGCAAGGTTCAACAACGCCGAAACGTTGAAGGGCTCATGTCCGATCGCTTTTTGCAAAGTATCTTCGGCTTGTTTTAAATCCCCGTCCATCATGTAAGAAACGGCGATGCCCAGATAAGCATCTACGATCTCCGCACGACTGCGACCTTCCTGGACAAGGGCACGCTCCAAAATTCTTCGTCCCATCAAGCTTTGACGGTCTTCGGAAATAAGTACGGATGCCATTTGCACTTGAGATTCCGCATCGGGTTCTTTAAGTTTTGTGGCCTTGAGATAAGCCTGCAAAGACTTCTCGTAAAGCCCCAAAGTTTTATAGCGAATCGCCTGATTCATGAGTTCGTCATAACCCATGCTTTTCTTTTTATCTTTTTGCGAAAGTCCAAAGATCACAACACCGGCTACCGCAATGGCCGCTACAATCATGCTCCAACGAAGAAGGTTGGATTTCTGACGAAGCTTTCCTTGAAGACGGGTATCTCCTGTTGCTCCG
>NZ_CAMLDV010000118.1 GCF_946478835.1 uncultured Bdellovibrio sp.
GAACCTTGTTCCTTGACGAAATCGGTGAGCTTCGTCCGGATATGCAGGTGAAACTTCTTCGTGTGCTTCAAGAAAGAAAGTTCACTCCTGTCGGCGGGACTCGTGAAGTGAAAACCACAACACGCATTATCGCAGCGACAAATCGCAACTTAGAAAAAATGATGGAAGAAGGAACTTTCCGCGAAGATTTATTCTATCGTCTGAATGTGATGCCGATCTTCTTGCCACCTCTTCGTGAGCGCTATGACGATATCGAGCCTTTGATTCAAAACTTTATTAAGAAGTTTTCAAAGCAACATGGTCGTGTCATTAATGGCGTCACTCCAGACGCTTTGGATCTTCTGAAGTCTTATCGCTGGCCGGGAAATATTCGTGAACTTGAGAACGTGATTGAGCGCGCGTTCATTGTTGAAAACTCTCACTCGATCACAGCGGATTCTTTGCCGGAGTCTATCAAGCTTGCTCCAAAAGAGAACGGTGATAAAACCGCGAACGTTGGATACTCGGGTCCTTTGGATTTTGATGCATTTAAAGAAGAGATGGAAAAGGAATTTATTATCAGCGCTTTGAAAGCCAACAACGGACGTATCAATCAAACGGTGGCTCAGGCCAATATTCCTAAGAACACACTTCTGCGTAAAATCCGTAAGTACGGAATCAACGTGAAGGAATTCACTAGCGAGGAATAGTCCTCGCTTTGTTTTAAGGACTTCATGAAAAAGATCCCTAAGAAATATCAACCCAAAGGCTTTGAAATTCTCCATGAGGATTTAGATGTCATCGTAGGAAACAAAGCTCCTGGCATGCTCACCGTGGCTGCGAAGTGGGAAAGGGATTTCACCGTTCATGGAGTTTTGAATCAGTACATTCGTAAAGGCAATCCCCGTTCTACAAAATGCGTTTACGTGGTTCACCGTCTTGACCAAGCGACTTCCGGAGTTTTGATTTTTGCAAAGACTGAAGAAGTTCAGCAGTACTTAAAGAACAATTGGAAAGAAACGAAGAAAACCTACTATGCCATCGTTCATGGTCACATGGCGAAAAAATCAGGCACAATTCAAAGTTATCTGACGGAAGATGAAGATTACGTGGTTCACTCCAGCAAAACCTCCGATGACGGAAAATTGGCGATCACGGAATATGAAGTCTTAAAAGAGACTGATAAGTTCAGTCTGGTGAAAGTGAACTTGGTGACCGGCAAAAAGAATCAAATCCGTGTTCACTTTTCTGGTGAAGGACATCCTCTTGTTGGCGACAGCAAATACGGCAAACCTTCGACGAACTTTAAAGATTTAAGACTGCATTCTGCGGAACTTGAATTCACGCATCCACATTCTAAAAAGCGCATTAGCATTAAGGCCCCTGTGCCTGCATACTTCCGCACTCTGATCGATTACGAATACTAACTTACTTAAGAATAAATCCAGCGGTGCGAAGAACTTCTTCAGCAGAAATGCTCTTCATACACTCGTGAGTTTTAATAGGACACACTTTGTGGCCGTGCTTGCCACAAGGACGGCATTTAAGACCTTCTCTTTGCACGACGTAACTTTCAGCGGACCACGGACGATAACCAAATTCTAGAATTGTTGGACCAAATACAGCGATGAGCGGCGTTTCGCAAACAGCCGCTAAGTGTGTTGAAGCACTGTCGTTGCCAATCAATAAAGCCGCTCTTGCAATCAATTGAGCTGATTCGATGATCTTTGTTTTTCCAGCAAGAGACTGTGATCCTGGAATCTCGGAAGCGACTTTTTCAGCCAAAGCTTCTTCGCCAGGTCCGCCCATCACATAGATTTGAAAGCCTTTGGCTTGCAGAGCTTTACCTGTGCGAATAAATCCCTCTTCTGTCCATCGCTTTGTGGCCCATACGCTGCCAGGGAAAAGCAAGACGGCTCTCCCCTCTTCAAAGGCTTTAAGATCAAACTTTTGCTGAAGAGATCTGTAAATATCTTCTTGCTCTAAAACTTGATGACGAAGACTCATGGACGCCCACTTCGGTGGCGCTTGCAGTTTGCCTTGTGCATCCGGAGTATAGGGTTTGGCATCCGTCACGTATTGAGCAAGATCACTGGCCAAATTTGCATCTTCAGGCGCTAGAAGACTTAACTGTCTCATTGCATCCGGCAATTGCACATTGCGCTGAGTTCTTTTAGAGAAAACTAAAAAATTCCAAGCTTTTTGGAAACTGATTTTGTGTTTGGCTTTCACCTGCGCGCAGAAAAAAGCCGTGCGCAAAGATTGATGTGGAGAAATTAAATTATCAACTTCCACGTAACGAAGATGCTCCAGGATTTGAGCGTACGTTTCGGATTTACCTTTTTCGATTTCAAAGACTTGATCGACCAGATGAGTTTTAAGAAAAAAATCACCCAGACCTTTGCGACAGACTAATGCGAGCTTATGTTGAGGCCAAAGTTCCCGGCACTTCTTCAGAAGTGGAATGGAGAGCAGTAAGTCTCCCAGAAAGGCTGTTTGCACAACAAGATTCAAGGGCATGAACGATTTCCTCTAACGAGACTTGATCGTAACACATAATGTTTTTTTCACAAGTCCTCTTCCAGCAAGGACTGCACGGGCTTTTTGTGAGGATCTTAAATCCTCTGTCGTAAAGATCGATCTCGTGCGCACAAGTTGGACCAAACCAGGCGATCACTTGTTTTTGTTGAGAGATCGCCATGTGCATACCAAGACTGTCTCCGGTAATCACCACATCACATGCAGCAACACTGATGAGTCCGTCTCGCAATCCCGACTCTGTTTGTGATGAAATAACGGGCAAACCTTGCGCTATCAAGGCATTGCGGTCCGTGTCTTCAGGGCCTCCCAAAAGCACAACCTCCGCTTTCGGAAAATCTTTAAGAATTCTTTCAATCATCATGCGATGATAGTCCACGGTGAGTTTCTTATACGGAATCACCGGACTGCAACCCGTGTTTAGACCGATGATCAATTCTTTATTTCTTTCACTGAGCCATTGATAGTGACGTAAAGTCGCCTCACGAGTTTCGTTCTCTGTCAGAGGCAACCAATAGTCGTCCCGCTGATAATCGCCAAGTTCTAATGCTTCAATCATCAGCTGCGTTTCAGGCTTTTCATTCTCAAAAAACTTTTTCTGATTATTAAGACCGAGCTCCCAGAGTTCTTCTGCTGCCGGAGTGGCGGGCACGATCGCGCCATTGCGAGGACTTGCTGTAAAACCGAAAACTTGATCCACCGTTGTTCTTTTTAAAACTCCAACGGCTTTCAGAGATTTATCAATGACCAAGGCCACTTCAAATTCCAACGCTCCCAACTGAAGCAGATCCGCTTCAGCAGTCGTCAACACTCGGTCAATCGCGGGATGATTTTTTAGAAGATGATGAGCGGGAGCATCCGTCACCCATGTCACCATGGAGCGCGGGTATTTTCTTTTAATAGCTTTGAGCAAACTTGTACTCCGAACAACAGCCCCGAGAGCGCCCAGATGCACGATCAAAACAGACATCGTCGGCACATCCATGCTTGCGCAGGAAGAGTCACACTTTTCACCTTTGTTGCAAGGTTTGTAACCTGAGAAATGTCTGCAGTCGGTAATGGCCATAAGGCTATTGTATGACAAACCCTTACTTTTCCTGAGTCTAAGTTCCTCTTTCCCGACCTTGGTTCGGTAAGCTTAAGCCTGTTTTTTTCCGATAAGTTTTCGGATGAAGATCGAAAGCGAAAAGGTCCAGCTTCAAGGATTTCAAATGAGCCCCCAAGGTGACGGGGGAACTTTGACCATTTCGGAAACTCGAAAAAGTTTTCGTTTGAGCTCTCTTCAATATTCCTATCTGGATGTTCTTCGCAATTCCGGAAGCATTGAAGGGCTTGTGAAGTTTTTCCTGGGACAAGGATGGCTTGTCAGCTTTCGTGAACTCTACAGTCTTTTGCAGTTCCTGGTCGTCGAAGGACTTATCGCCAATCCTACTTTTCGCGAGTATTTCAACAAGGCCGAGGCGCAAGAGATCAAATATCAAAACTCCGCCTTTGATAAAAAAGTTCTGCATGGAACAAAAGTTCTTCCGCGTGACCTTCCCTTTTTTCGTTCTTTAGAACCGCAGCTTGCAAATTACCTTCTGCAAAAGGCCGAGCGCTTTCAAATTCCTGCGCAAATGCGTTTAACTCAATCAGGAATGCTGGATCGCGATTTGTATATTATCCTGCAAGGACAAGCCGCAATTTATCGAGTGCTCGATGCCAAACGTCGCCAGATGGTTTCTGTTCTAGGAAGCGGATCTATTTTTGGTGAGCGTGGATTTTTATTAAATCAACCGCGCTCTGCCGACGTAATTACGACTTTGCCTTCCGAAGTTTTACGCATTCAACATTTGCCGGAGTTTGACCAGTTAATTAAATCTGAAAAAGCGCAAAGCCTGCAGCACCGCTTTTGGGTTTTACAGGCTCTGCAATCCTCCCCGTTTTTTAAAGGTCTTCCGACCGACAGCTTAGACAGCTTGATTTTCACGGGGAAACTTTGCCAGGCTCCGGCCCATCAAATGCTTTTTCAAGAAGGTCAACCGGGCAACACCTGTTATATCCTGATTCAAGGAAACGTGGTCATCAGTCAGCGCGGAAGAAATATCAACGTGCTTGGGCAAGGCTCTGCCTTTGGCGAAATTTCGTTATTGATGAGTGGCGGACAAAGAACGGCCACGGTGACAACCCAACAAAACTCAGTCCTTTTAGAAATTCATCAAAATGATTTTTATCGCGTGCTTTCGCAAAATCTTCTTTTGGCGAAAGAGATCGAAACCCTCGCTGCCGAACGCCTAGCTAACGACGCCAAAAGAAATCGGTAGGATTAAATTAGCCCGTTCTTAGTCGCCCACACGCTGACTTCCACTGTACTGCTAAAACCCAGTTTCTCCATGATATTGGCTTTGTGGGTTTTGATCGTGTGATCTGTGCAGCCAAGAACATCGGCCACTTCTTTATTGGAGCGTCCGCTAGAAATAAGTCGAATCACTTCGATCTCTCTTGCTGTTAAAAGACTCTTGTAATTGGCTTCAATGATGTTCACAAAATTAGGGGAAAGATATCTTTTACCCGCACTGACCGTGTGCAAAGCCGCCTGCAAGTCGCTCAACTCCAACGCTTTACTCACAAGAGCGACAACACCGTTCTTCCAATAGAAATGCAAAATATGCGGGTCCGTCACTTGAGTGAAAACAAAAACTTTGGCGGGAGTAGTTCTTAGATATTCGAGAATCCGCAAACCATCAGAGGATTTCAAAGCATGATCCAAAAAAACCATGTCAGGCTTCAAAGCGGCAATTTGTGTAAGAGCAGAGGACTCGTTACCCGCCTCCCCTACGACATAAAACTTGTCAGAAAACTTTTCGATTTCAGCTCTCAGCGCGGCACGGGTGATTGCATGATCGTCTACAATAAAAATACCAACTCGATGTTCACTACTCATGATGAGAAATTCTCACGGTCAGAGGATTTTTAGTCAAAGAAAAACTACCTTCTTTGACCTCCTCCATTTGGGTGAGATTTATTGTTTGCCGGGATTGATAGAAACGACTTCTGAAACAAGTGTTCCGATTTTAATTTTCGATTCGATTCGCAAAATGTATCTGCGATCGTCATCTGACAACCAGATAAAATTGTCACCGATGGGCTTGAACTTTCCTTTTAGAACAATATTTGGCTGAATAACAATGGCCTTCATGGGGCCAAGTTTTGTGTCTAAAATTTCGCGGCGAAGAGCCTTCCCGGAAAACACCAAATTTTCGTTATCGTTGCCCACTCGGAACGCAATTTCTTTACCTGGCTCCCACTGGAAATTTCTCATGTAGAAAGCAGCACTATAAACGTTTTGCGTGTAAGGCAAGATTTCCCACTGCTGCTTCTTTTCCTCTTCACCATGATCCTTGGTGACTTTCTTTTCCCAGAAAGTCGCGGTGTTCTTTTCAACATCAAAGAGCATCTTCGCTTCACGCAATTGACCTGACACTTTTACATGCAGTTGGAAAACGCGGGGACCGAGGACTGCATAATCAACAAACGTTTCAACGCGGTCTACAACACTGTAAAAAGTCGAAAACAAAGAGCTTGTTCTGATTTCAATCGCAAATGTGTAGGACTTGCGATTGTTCACCATTGAAAACGGTTCAACCTTTAAACGCAATTCTCCGGCAGACACTTTAAAATAATGAACGTCATGAACGACTTCTTCACCAACACGGAAAGGATCAACAACCGGACGACGTCCTTCAAAGCCCGCATCGTCTTCAATGTCGGGTTGGCGACGAGTCACCTCAGGCACTGCTTTTGGTTCTACTTTACCCTTAGATTTTTTTGCAGTTTTAGCAGGAGCTTTGGCCGCAGGCTTTGCTGTCTTTTCTGTTTTTTTGCTTACGGATTTCGCAGTCTCTTTTGCCGTAACAACAGGAGCCGGGGTTTCCGCCGGAGCAGGAGTTGTTCCCGCGGTTCCTTCAGCAGGTTCTGAAGGCTTTACGATTTTGACGGCCTCTTCAAACTCTTCGTTCTTCTTAAGCTGCTCTGCTTTTTCATATTTAAGGAATGATGTCGAGCAAGACACCAAAAATACTGCAAAGAAGAAAGTGCCAAGAAGAGTCGAGCGTTTCACTAAAAGTCCTTCCACCGACGATGCACCCACATCCATTGTTCCGGGTGCTTACGCACAATCTCTTCAAGCTTATCATTGAAGGATTGGGTTAAGTTCAAAATGGTCTGATCTTTATCATCAGTCACGTGCTTCAAAGTGTCCATAGCTGGTTCAATCACCACATGAAGTTTTTTATCATTTCCTTCATACGTGTAGATTGGAAGTACCGGTGATTTTGTTTTTTGTGCGAACAGAGCTAGACCATAGGCTGTTCCCGTTCGTTTTCCAAAAAACGTGGTCGCAATGCCGTAAGGTTTTCCCATGTACTGATCAAGCACAAAAACCAAAGCGGCGTTCTTCTTAAGCGCCTTTAAAATTTCAAAAGCGTTGTTCGGTCCATGAGCATCGATGTACTGCACACCTTTGGCACCTCTCACGGAAAACCACAAATCGTTGAACCACTGAGTTTTAAAACGCTTGGTGATAATAAAAATCTCTTGGCCTTTTTGCGCAATCGTATTGGCGGCAAGGTCCCCGTTTCCTAAATGCAGGCTTAAGAAAAACATTCCCTTGCCAAGCGCGCGCGCTTTCTCAACATTTTCCCAGCCTTCAAAGACCACATTCTTGTCAGACCACTGAGGAGTCACTGACGGAATAAAAAAGAATTCCGCAAAGTTGTATCCAAGTTGATAAACGGACTCTCGGCCCACTTTGTGTTTTTGTTCCTCGCTCCATTCTGGGAAAGCGATATCGAGATTGTTCATCACGATTTTTTTTCGAAAGCCCATGACGTCGAACCATAAAAATCCGACCCAAGCCCCTGACTTACGAAGCCAGGTGCGCGGAAACAAGGAGCTAAAAAACACCATGATTTTAACGAAGAACTTGACCAATAATTTCACTAAGACGTCCCTTCTTGCCAAGCTCGGCCACTTCCAAAGAAGCACTCCAGAGTTGAGACGGGTTTGATAAAATATGACGAAGCTTTACAGAGTCTTTTTCTGTAGAAACCAAATACTTCGCCTGAGACTTGTGGAATTCCTCTTCAATATGTTTGCTGTCGTGATCGGTGTATTGATGATGATCGCGATAATGAATGCTTTTCTTCGAGACTTCACCCAGTTCACGCATCATTTTCTCAAACACATCCGGACGAGCAATCGCTGAAACCAAGAACATTTCTTGCCCCTGCATTTCAGTGCAAGCCTTGATTTCCCCTGATTTGCCGTTTCGAAAATGACGAATCTCATAACCGAAGTACAAGATTTCCTTATCCTTCGGAAGTCTTTCTTCCAAAGCTTTCAGATCGTCATCTTTCGCAAGATTGCATTTTGTCAGAATCAAGACATCCGCTCTTTGCACGCCAGCCCAAGATTCACGGGCACGCCCCTCGGGAACAACGGCGTAGTTATCAAGGCTTTCCGTGGCATCCAAGATAACGATATTCAAATCACGAGCAAGCTTGCGATGTTGAAATCCATCATCCACCAACAAAAGATCAAACTTATCTTGGGAAACAGCATACTCTGCTGTCTGCCATTTGCTGGGTCCTACAAAAACAGACACTTCAGGATTAGCTTGGGCTAATAACACAGGCTCATCGCCAAAGTATCGAGCCGCAAACGGATGATCGACATCCACCAAAACCGGTGACGAGGCGTCAGCACGATAAGAGCGGCTGATCACCGCCACTTTTTTTCCTTGAGCCACTAGATTTTTTAAACAGAAATCCGTGATCGGAGTTTTCCCCGTTCCACCCACCGTCAAGTTTCCGATACTCACAACAGGCACCGGAGCCTTGTAAGCCCCAATCACTCCCCTGTCGTACAAAGAGTTTTTAACTCCGACGATTGAATCATAAAGGAATGAAAAGGGTCTTAGGTAAAACTTCATTTCGTGAAAAACTCGTCGAGGGCTTTCACCACACGTTGAGTTGCTCCCTTATCGCCAAGATACTGACGAAGCTGAGTCAAATCAGACACGACTTGAGCTTTGTATTGAGGATCGACAATGTATTTTTCTAAGAGCGAAGCCAAAAGCTCCGGATTTGCATCCGACTGGAATCTTTCAGGCACGGCTTCTTTTCCAAGAATCAAATTCACAAGACCGAAGTATTTTGTTCCACGCACAAAGAGTTTTGCAAAAACACCTGTGAGCCATTTCATCTTGTACATGATGACCATCGGCTTTTTCAAAATACCGACCTGCAAAGTCGCCGTTCCCGAAGCTACAAGCATCATATCCACCAAGTGAATCATGCGGAAAGGTTCGTCTTTGAGCAAAATATAAGGAAGACGGAAGTCCTCGAGATATTCCAACATTTTTTCTTTCGTAAATGTTGGTGCCGTCAAAATAACGACTTTCAAATTTGGAAACTTTTTAGAAAGAATGCGAGCCGTGTCCAATTGAATTTGGAAGTGCTGCTTTAATTCCAAACGACGACTGCCCGGCATCAAGCCCAAAACAATTTCGTCGTCGCGAATACCGCATTGATTGCGATGAGTTTTTAAATAGCCCGGATCGTTCAAAAGACGATCATCCAATTCATCCAAAAGAGGATGCCCTACGAATTCACACGGAACTCCGTGCTCTTCATAAAAAGGAACTTCAAACGGGAAGAGAACGAAAACTTTTTTGCAGTATTTTTTAATCGTCTTCACACGGCCTTTGCGCCATGCCCAGACTTGCGGAGAAATATAATAAACGACCGGAATACCCAAAGCGTGAAGCTTTTTGGAAAGCATCAAGTTGAACTCAGGGTAATCCATGACGATCGCCACTTTAGGGCGGCGTTTTTCCGCTTCAGAAACGAGGCTATCAAAAACGCCTTTCAAATGACTGTACTGAGCGATGATTTCAGCAGCACCTACAACAGCCATCTCTTCAGATTTGCCCAGTCGTTCAAAGCCGATGTTTTCCATATCCTGACTGCCGACACCAAAAGCATGGATGTTTCTTCCCTGCTTTTTCCAGGTCTCAAGAATTCTTTGCGCATAAGTGACGCTGGAGGCTTCCGCCGCAACAATCAAGACTTGATCCACATCAACCCTCGATCATTCTTTGAACGTCTTCAATGGCTTTCAAAGCTTTCAAGCCATCAAGTCCTGTCACGACAGGTTTTTTATCGTTCAAGATGCAGTCGATAAAAGCGTCGGTTTCTCTTTGCAGAGCATCTGCTTTTTCCACTGTCCACTTTGTGACTTTCACAAGTTCATCACCACCAGGTCCCACTTCCACTTTTTCAAGTTCGTGAGTTCCTGTTTGCGCAAACAAAGTGCAATCATCTTGAGCCACGCGAATAGATCTTTGTGTTGTCGGAGAAACACGGCTGACATTGATAATACCGTGAGTTCCATTTTTCATTTTGAAAGACACAGACGCGGTATCAAGCTCTTTGGAAACAAGTTTTGTTCCCGAGCACACCATCGTGTCGATCTCACTCCCGGTAAGCCAGAAAAGAAGATCCATATCGTGGATCATCAAATCATGAAGAACGCTGACATCCGCACCGCGCGCTTTGTATGGCGCCATGCGAACAAGTTCAATCGTGCGAGGATTTTTAAGATGTTTTTTTAACTCATTCACAGAAGGATTGAATCTTTCGATATGCCCTACTGCTAATTTCAAATTGTTTTTTTCAGCCAAAGCGACAAGCTCTTCAGCTTGAGGCACTGTTGCGGTAATGGGCTTTTCAACATTGACGTGAACGCCATTTTGCAAAAACATTTTTGCCAGTTCAAAGTGGCTCAATGTGCTTGCCGCAATCGTCACTAGATCCACGTTACCGATAAGATCTGCAGGACGGTGGAAACTTTTTACTCCCAACTCGGCTGCAATTTTATCAGCCTGCGCTGGAAAATGATCACACACGCCCACAAGCTCAACATGCGGATTGTTCTTATACTTTTGCGCATGGAAGTTACCCAGGTATCCGACGCCGACAACGGCGCCACGTAATTTCTTACTCATCGTCTTGCCATCCTTTAGGACTTCTATCTACGGCAATACCGCGTTTTGAACTTCTGATGAAGTTGATAAAGTATTCGATGTTAGGACTCATAGCGCACTCTTGTTTAATACGCTCGATACCTTCTTCAACTGTGTGAGAACCCATGATGATGATACGAATGGCTTTATGCACATTTGAAATTTCAGCGCGATCAAAGCCTTTACGAGCAAGACCGATTTTATTTGTCGCACGAATCGTCGCGTAAGTTCCTTGAGCACGGCAGAACGGAAGAACATCTTTGTTCACGATACTGCTGCCAGCGATGAACGCCATCTTCCCAACTTTAGTGAACTGATTCAAAGCGGACATACCACCGATGAAAACGCCGTCTGCGATTTCACAGTGACCACCCAAATGAGTATTATTCGCCATGATAACATTGTTACCAAGTTTGCAATCATGCCCCACGTGCGTGTACGCCATGAAATAACAGTTATCACCAATTTCAGTTTTTTTATCACCCTTGCTTGTTGCAAGGTTCACTGTCGTAAATTCACGGAATGTGTTGTTGTTTCCAATAATCAAACTTGTCGGCTCGCCTTTGTACGAAATATCTTGGGG
>NZ_CAMLDV010000119.1 GCF_946478835.1 uncultured Bdellovibrio sp.
TTCATTACATGAGAGCCAACGAAATCCAGAAGGTCATCACGCCTCAACCTTGGTGCAATCAATACTAATTATTGGAGAAGTTTAAGCTGACGCTCTTTTTCTTGAAGGGACGCCTCTAAGGTCTGCACCTGTC
This sequence comes from uncultured Bdellovibrio sp., assembly GCF_946478835.1. The sequence continues at coordinate 134 of NZ_CAMLDV010000119.1, forward strand.
GATTCTGCGTTTCAAAATCTTTCTGCATTTGGGTTAAACGAGAGCGACTTGTCATTTGGCTCGTTCTTGTTTGATACTGCATTCCTTGCAGTCGATTGATTTCTATTCTTAAAGAAGCGATCTCATCCTGCAAGTCACTGCGACTGTCGGCAAGATCACTGAGGGCCTGCTCTTTTTCACTTTGTAAAGCCCGCGTGTTTTCTAAAATTTGTGCTGATAAAGCCAAACGCTGATCGCGCATTCCTTGAAGCTGCCTAGTCTGTGTCTCCAAAAGAGTTTGTAAATCCTGGAGACGAGCTTCACGTTCATTCACGTAAAATAAATTGCCCTGCCAATAAGCGATCTGCTCTCTGGTTTGTCTGATAAGATTTTCTTGAGTGCGGATGTTTTCATCAATTTGATCACGAGCCACTTGCGCCGCACTGCTTTGTTCCCGCAAAGCTTCTGTCGCTCGGCGGTTGATGTCTTGCTCTGCATATTCGTAATTTTTAAGCTCTTCCAGAAAATTTTGAACTTGAGAAGTGCGTTCAGTGATTTGTGAAGAAATAGCGGCGGGCGTTTGCTGAGTGCTTTGTTGCTGTTGTTGACGAGCCGTTGCTTCGTCCAAAGCCATCTTTTGCGTGACAAGCTTTTGACGTTCCTGAGTGATTTGCTGCTGCAAAGATTGAATTTCTGCCTGCAACTGATTTTTAACGGCGTTATTCGGTGTTACCGTGGGCGAAGGGAGCGAAGCCACCCGTCTTTGCGGTCTTGTGGCTTCTTGAACTATCACATCTTGTGTCGTCTTAAGGCTTTTATTGACAAAGAATATCCAGACGGAGACTCCGACAATAAAAGCGATCACAATAAGGAATAAATTCTTTCGCGTCATGCACTCCTAAAACATGGTGTTTCCGTTCGCTGTTTTTTCTGGCACTTCCTGAATGACGTCCCAATGCTCAACGATCTTGCCATTTTCAACTCTGAAAATATCTACAATCGCGCGACCACGGTCCGTATCGTTTTGTTTTGAAAGCAGATGAAGAGCCACAAGATCGCCGTCGCCAATCACGCGTTTGATTTCAACGTGGGATTTCGGGTTTTCTTTAAAATGCTTTTCAAAGTAGGAATAAAAAGCTTCCGCGCCGTTAGGAACGTAGGGATTGTGTTGAATGTATTTAGAACCAATATACTTTTTTGCCGCCTCGGTAGGCTTATGTTGGTTAAAAGCCATTTCATAAAAATCGCGAACAAGCTTCTTATTGGCTTCAACATTGGAAGTCGCTCCCACTGCAAATGCCGACATTGAAAACAAACTACATAAAGCTATTAAAATCATTTTTTTCATGAAAACTCCTCTAGGTTATAGGATCGACTAGTCTTTCCTGGAGCACAAGTTGCGGTGCCAAAACGCAAACTTGTTGAGAGAAGGCTCGTTTTAGAGGCGAATTCATGAAAAAAGTGCCCAAGGACAGGGCTTATAGAGGTCTCTATTTCGAAGGTCTTAAGAAAGCTGCCAAATTATTGATATTTTTCCGGATTCAGAGTATCTAAGGACCTCCATAATTGAGGTCCCATGATCAGCACTTCCAACGTCAGCTTAAGATTCGGTGGCAAAAAACTTTTTGATGAAGTGAATGTTAAATTCACTCCCGGCAACTGCTATGGCCTTATTGGTGCCAACGGGGCTGGTAAGACCACGTTCCTAAAAATTCTTTCTAAAGAAATCGAACCTAATACAGGTGAAGTGGTGATCCCACCGAACTTACGTTTGTCGGTTTTAAAACAAGATCACTATGCATATGACAACGTCCCTGTTTTAAAAACAGTGCTGATGGGAAATGATCGCCTGTTTAAGGTGATGGAGGAAAAAGACAAGCTTTACGCGAAGCCAGATTTTTCTGAAGCAGACGGTGTGAGAGCTTCTGAACTCGAAACAGAGTTTGCGGAACTCAACGGTTGGGAAGCGGAGTCTGAAGCTGGCGTGATGCTGGCAGGCCTTGGTATTTCTGATGCTCTTCACGCAAAACTGATGAAAGATCTTGATCCCGGTGACAAAGTTAAAGTCTTGCTCGCGCAAGCTTTGTTCGGTCAGCCTGATATTTTGTTGCTGGATGAGCCGACGAATCACTTGGATATCTATGCGATTCAATGGCTTGAAGAATTTTTGTTCAACTTTGAAAACACGGTCATTGTCGTTTCGCATGATCGCCACTTCTTAAACAAAGTCTGCACACATATGGCCGATATTGATTACAGCAAAGTGACAATCTATTCCGGTAACTATGAGTTCTGGCGCCAAGCCACGGAACTCAGCCAACGTTTGCGCGCGGATCAAGCCAAGAAAAATGCCGACAAAGCCGAAGAGCTTAAAAGCTTTATTCAGCGTTTCAGCGCGAACGCTTCGAAATCTCGTCAGGCCTCTTCTCGTCAAAAACAACTTGAGAAATTGGATCTTGGTGACTTGCCCGTGTCGACTCGCCGTCAACCGTTTGTCGGTTTTGATCCAAAACGCGAAGCCGGTAACGATCTTTTGACGGTGAATGGATTGACGAAATCTGTGAATGGCGAGTTGCTTTTGAATAACGTCAGCTTCACGATTAAAAAAGGCGACAAAGTAGTTCTTCTTGGAAAAAATGACGTCGCAAAAACTTTGCTTCTAGATATTTTAGCTGGAGAGGTTGAACCGGATTCCGGTTCTTTCAATTGGGGTATCACAACAACTCGCAGTTACTTCCCCACTGACAACTCCAAGTATTTTGACACTGACGCCAATTCTTTGGTGGAGTGGCTTCGCGAATACTCTGACGATAAAGATGAATCTTTCTTGCGCGGATTCTTAGGGAAAATGCTTTTCAGCGGTGACGACGCCCTAAAAAAACCTCGCGTGCTTTCCGGGGGCGAAAAAGTTCGCTGTATGCTTTCTAAGATGATGCTTTCAGGGGCCAACGTTCTTTTGATGGATGGTCCGACAGCTCATTTGGATTTAGAATCAATCTCTGCCGTGAATGAAGGTGTGAAGCGCTTTAAAGGAACTGTGATCTTCACGTGTCACGATCATGAGTTTGTGCAGACAGTGGCAAATCGTATCATTGAACTTGATGGCGGCGTGGTTGAAGACCTTGTTACTACTTACGATGAATATATCGAGTCAAAGAAACCCCAATGATTCAAATCGGACGATTTAATAAGCTCAAAGTTCTTAAACACGTCGACTTCGGTGTCTTCTTAGATGGCGAAGACGACGGTGAAATCCTTTTGCCTTTACGCTATATGCCCGAAGAATGCGAAGTGGGCGACACGGTGGACGTGTTTGTGATGTTTGATTCTGACGACCGCTTGATGGCAACAACGGAAACACCGAAGGCCATGGTTGGTGACTTTGCTTTGTTAAAGGTCGTGGCCGTTGAATCTGTTGGCGCTTTTTTGGATTGGGGTCTTTCCAAAGATCTTTTTCTTCCTTACGCAGAACAAATTCATACGCCTAAAGTCGGACAAGATATCATCGTTTATATCTATACAGATAAGAGCGACCGTATTTCTGCTTCGATGCGCTTAGATCGTCATGTTGATAAATCCCCTGTTGATCTGAAAGAAGGTCAAGAGGTGGAGCTTTTAATCGCGGGTAAAACAGACCTGGGTTACAAAGCCATTGTGAATAATAAAATCTGGGGCGTTCTTTACGCGAATGAAGTCTTTAAGCCTCTCAAATATGGACAGCGCACTCAGGGCTATATCAAAAAAATCCGTACCGATGGTAAAATCGATTTGAGTCTGCAAAAAACAGATAAAGTGGGTCATGAAGCGGCCGAGGATATCGGTCCTTTGATCTTGGATCTTTTGCAGAAAAAAGGCGGCTATCTCGCGATCAACGACAAGACACCGCCAGAGACGATTTACAATCTGTTCGGAGTTAGCAAAAAGAAATACAAGATTGCTTTAGGCGGTCTTTATAAAAAGCGCCTGATCACAGTGGATGACGACGGGATTCGCTTAGCGAAATAAGGATCTTCATGGAAAACGTACATAGCGACAAACCTCTTAATGCGTTTCTTGTCGGCATTCAAATGCCCCGCGTTTCTGATGAAGAAATGAAGGCGTCTTTAGCCGAACTTTCTCGTCTGGTAACGACTCTAGGCTACAACGTTATTGGTCAAACTTCGCAGCGCCGTCAGTCGGATCGTCGTGCCACAGTGTTTGGTGATGGAAAACTAAAAGACATCGCGACATGGACTGGCGGTACTGGTGTCGTCGGGCCTACATTTGTTAAGAAAAAACACAAAGCGGCTCTGAAATTTAAAAATAATGACGACGACGCCGAGGATGATTTTGACTTCGAAGATCTAGATGCTGACCTCGATTATTCAACTGAAGCCGAAGATCCCAGTGAAATTGAAAATCCAACGTCACATAAGGAACTGGCTCAAGTTCTGGTTGTAGACTGCGAACTTTCCCCGTCGCAAATTAGAAACTTAGAGAGTGCTACCGGTGCACAAGTTTTAGATCGCACGGGTGTGATTATTGAGATCTTCAGTCGTCACGCACGAACGCGTGCCGCTCGTTTGCAGGTGGAAATCGCAAAACTTACTTATGTGGCTCCCCGTTTGCGTGAAGTCGGTGGCGGAGAAGATCGTCAAGGTGGCGGTATCGGTGGAAAAGGTGCCGGTGAATCCAGCATCGAACTAGATCGTCGTAAAATTCGCGATCGTATCAAAGAACTCAAAAAAGAATTCGCTTCCATTGCGCAAGAGCATGACGTCCGTCGCGCTCGTCGTGGCCAAGAGATCACGGTGGCTCTTGTAGGTTATACGAATGCCGGGAAATCGTCTTTAATGCGCGCTCTCACTGGCAGTGATGTCTTAGTGGCTGATAAACTTTTTGCGACCTTAGATACCACGGTTCGTATTCTTTATCCTGAAACGAAGCCGAAGATTTTGATTTCTGATACGGTCGGATTTATCAAAAAGCTTCCCCATGATCTTGTGGCGTCTTTCAAATCTACTTTAGATGAGGCGCTTAATGCTTCTTTGCTTTTGTATGTCGTGGACTGTGCCGATTCTACGTTCCGCTCGCAACTCGAAGTCACGAAATCCGTATTGAGTGAAGTCGGTGCAGGAGAGATCGAAAATATTTTAGTCTTAAACAAGGTCGATAAACTTTCACCGGAAGAGCTTGAAAATTTAAAGGCGGAATATCCGGATGCGATCTTTATGTCTTCTTTAAATCCAGAAGACGTCGCGTCTTTGCGAGAGTTCTTGGTTAAGCACTTCGAAACGGCGATGGTGGATCAGGATTTATTCATTCCTTATGATGTTCAAGGGGCTATCGGGGAAATTCGCGGAAAACTGCGCGTGCTTTCTGAGTCTTATGACGAGCGCGGGGTCACTTTAAAAGTGCGCGCTCATGCCGATGATGTGAAAAGAATTAGAACCCGCTTTGGGATCTAATTCATATCATCGCCCGAACCGGTACATTTAAAATTCGTGTGCATTTTATAGGAACCATCAAGGCGATTTTTCGTTGTGATGGTCCTATCTTGATAGTTCATCGTTACAAGCAACTGGGAATTTGAATAAGTCGCAACATTCCCTTGCTCTCCTTGATAAGATAAAAACTTGGCGTCGCCTTGGACCCCATGAAGGATTGCCACTTCGGGCTCAATCACGATCACATCTTCCCTTTGATTGCTGTCTTGATTGACTCCTGAGCAAGATAAAACTCCATCGGCTAAAGCTGAAGAAGCACATATAAATACGGCCAAAGTGGTTAAAAGGGCTTTCATAGAGAAACCTCCGAATTCAAATCCGTTCCTTTCCCTGCAAAGATCCAACCCTGCAGGAACGAATTTACCGGAGTCTTACCAGCGAAAACCCATTTTAGACTGTAAATAGTGACGTTTTTGGCAATTCACACTTATTTTAGACCAATAAGAAGATCGAAATCTTCCTTCGTCAGCGCTCCACTGCCAGGACCAATATCGATATCATTTTCTGTCGTCGTAAAGAGCGATTGGAACTTCTTATCTTTACGATTTTTTAAAAGTTCGATTTTTTCTTCTAATGACTCATGCATGATGTATCTAAAAACCTGCACGGCTTTGCTTTGCCCCAAACGATGGGCGCGGTCTGTTGCTTGATTTTCCACCGATGGGTTCCACCATGGTTCTAAATGGAAAACATAGCTGGCTTTCGTGAGATTCAAACCCACCCCCCCCGGTTTTATAGTCATGATTAAGAAAACACCGCCGCGACAAAAGTTATAATATGAAATAATATTTTTTATTTTTTTTTTAGTAATTTATCCGTGCAAAACGAAAACAGGAATACCCGCCTTATGCATAAGATCGGCGGTGTGCTCTAAAGTCTGCAAGAACTGCGTAAAGACCAACGCACTTTCGCCAGACTCCACGATCTCTTGAATAGAATCCATCAAGGCTTCAAGCTTTGGCGGAATTCGATCATAGCGGACATTCGGAAGAGCCGCCGGGTCAGAACACGCTTGGCGAAGACGCAAAAGAGCCGTGAGCATTTGCAATTGCACGCTGGCTTCGGCTTGCGTCAAAAGACTGTCCTGCACTTTTTGATTATAAGAAAGAGCGATGTCGCGATAGATTTCCATCTGCCTTTCTTCAAAGGCAATGCTGACCTTTGTTTCTTGTTTTTCAGGAAGCTGATCGAGGATTTCTTTTTTCGTGCGACGAAGCATCAGAGGCTTGATTTTGAGTTTCAAATCTTCGATTTCTTCGCGAGTCACCATTTCCGTATTTACAAACTGACGACGGAAATCTTCGATCTTTCCCAGACTGCCCGGAACCAAAAGATCTACGAGAGAATAAAACTCTCCGTAGTGATTTTCCATCGGTGTTCCCGTAAGACAGATCTTAAAACGCGCTGTCAATGCACGAGCAGAACTGGTGCGTTTTGTGGTGATGTTTTTTAAGTTCTGCGCTTCATCGAAGATCAGAACTTTCCATTTATACTGGTTCAGAAAACTTTCGTTTTCCATCAAAAGACCATAGGTCGTTAGGACCACGATATCTTGCTTGGATTCGAGCTTCTTCCCCACCTTCATCATGTCTTTTGTGGTAAAGACCGTAAGAGGAATATCCGGAGTGAATTTTTCAACTTCACTTTGCCAGTTAAAGATCAATGACGATGGAACGACAACAAGAACTTGTCCCATGTCGCCTTTTTGACGAAGGTCTTCAAGGAACGTCAAAGTTTGCAGGGTTTTACCTAAACCCATGTCATCCGCGAGCAATGCACCTAGTTTTAAATTGTAAAGATCCTGCAGCCACTGCACGCCTGAAACTTGATACGGCTTTAAATCCGCCTTCACCGTTTTTGGAATTTCCACAGCGCGATCCGCGGAGCCCATTTGGTCGTAGAAAGCACAAAGCTTTTTCCACTCTTCATCACCGCGAATGCCGACACCTGAAGCGCGCAATGCCAAAAGTTCCAAAACCTGATGACGAGGCAAATGATAAACCTTTTCACCACCTTGTTTTTTACTCGTCTCGGTTTTTCCGCGTTGCAGTTTTTGCCAGAAATGTTCCAGACGTCTTAACGACGGCATCTGTTTACGAGGAACTAAGAAAAGTTTCCCGTCGTATTCAATCACCCCGCCGCTACCAAAACCTGACATCGATTGCGGATCAATTTCTTGGCCACGCAAGAAAAATTTTGGATTGAGTTCAAACCAATTAAAATCGCGATGCTCTTCATCCGTTTGCAAAATAAAGTCGACTTTAAATTCATCTTCGGTCAGTTCTTGCAAAGGCTGACCATTGTAATAAAGCGCGAAACCGAAAGGAATCAATCCCTGCAGAGTTTCTAAGATTTCGTGAATTTGTGATCCTTCTTTTTTTACTCTTGGCAGATGAAACTTGCCGTCAAGCAAGTAAGGATCTTTTTCTAGGTCGCCGGTCCAAATTTTTGATAAAAGCGATGTGCGAGATTTTTTAAAGGCATCGCCTCCTGTTGAAAGGGCCATGCGTTTAAGAATTTCATACAGAAGATGAAATTCTTTTTCGACGACACCTTCAAGAATCACTTCACCTTGTTCTGAATAAAAAGATTCGCTGGCTTTCAAAGCTTTTAAAGTTTTTGCCACGAAATCTTCGAAATGATTGAGAACCGTTTGTGAGCATAGTTCCGTCAAAGTTTGCTCGCGGGCCAAGATAACGCCCGAACCGCTGATCAGAAGTGCTTGAATATTGCTGTGCAAAGATAAGAAGATTTTATCCTCATCTGGAACTGTTCCATCAGTGAGCATGCCTTCAAAGTGATAGGACAACAATTCCATAAAGAGGTATTGCAGAACGCCGAGATGTTTTAAAAGCTTTAAATCCCAATCGCGTTTGCGACGAGCGCGGCTTGCGACATCTTTCACATCCGCATTCATAAGGAACGGCAAACCTTCAGACAAGGTCTTAAGATAAAGAACCGTTCGCGGTGTCCAACCTTTACGCAAAAGATTTTTTTGTCCCAGAACACGAGCATCGTGTTGCACGAAGAAATCACCGGACTCATCTAAGTGAATCTGCAACTGACTTTGTGATGGACTTAAGGTTCTGGATTCGCCGGCAAGACGAACTGGCATTGTGCGAGTGCGCAGATATTTTAGAACGGTCTTCGCCTCTAGCTCCCCCTCCAGGTGAATGGTGGGTCGGCCTTCGACAGAGACGTAGAAATCATTTTCGTCTGCAGAAATGCTGCTAAGAACTTCACGGATTTGATTCCATTCATGCAACCACGGATGAACCAGCAGCATTCCTTCTGTGGGCTCTACGGCGAAGGATTCAAAATAAACGAAAGGCTTTTTATGAGCGCTCATCAGCTTAAACTCAGCTTCGAGCTGCGCTTTTTCCATGAACTCGACACGCCAGTTTAATTCCACTCCCGGATCGAACTCGATGTAATGCAGAGGAAGTCCCAAGCGCGGATGATTTTTGGATTGCAAGAATAGTTTGAGCTGACCCTGGTTGACCTTCGTTGCGACATTTCCCAACAGAACTTGAATGATCTCTTCAAGCTCGCGCAGATTCTGACTTAAGAACAGATGCTCTTTTTGCTGTGTTAAAGGCCAACGAGAAAACGCCGAGTTTTGAGTTCGTGCTTGAGGTAAAAGTTCTTTTGTCACCGCTCTTTGCAAAGGGTGGCGCAAAATATCTTTTGCTGAAACTTGCGTCCCATCCGTAAAGTTATAGCGAAGCATTCCTGCTAAGCGGTTTTGCTCGTTCACTTCATTGAGATAAAATCCGGAGTAAGCCGTTACTTTTTTACGGAAGATCTCTGGCATATTCCACAATAGCGGAGAAGGAACTTCAAGGTCTCGGGTTATTTCTTGGTGTTTGAATTTTCCAAGATCCGAAGTCAGCAAACTTCCAATGGATTCGGAGTTGAGCAAAGGATGATCTTCAAGAAAAAGACTGACAGATTCAAGTTTGATGTTTTGAGAGAACCCAAAGCGGGCTTGCGAAGCTCTAGCGACACTTGTTTGCAGAGGCTCTTCCAAATCTTGCGCCAGTTTTAAAAGCTTGCGATTGATGATGCCTTCTTGCTCTGACGTCAAAGCCTGCCACAAATAAACAAACGCGGCCCATTGGTGTTCACAGGTCTTGGGTGTTTCCATGGAGGTTTTGCAATGATCGCAATGAAACTCTAAATCACCGCCAGGATTGACTTCATTGACTTTAACGACATAGCCCTTTTTCGTATTTTTTGCGGCAAAGAAGAGCTGTAACTGTAAGGATCCTTGCGGAGTCGTTTGGACTTCGTGTCCTTCAAAAACACTGTCTTCAATGAAGCTAAGGCCCTCCTCATAGGTCGCCAACTCCCCCAAAGGAACTTTCTCGTTGGGAGCGCGGAGTTGCGAAATATTCTGTAGTGTCAGAGGGCTTAAAAACACAGGACCAATCCTTACCTGCCCCGAAAAAAGGGCATCACTTAGGATGGCTCAGATAGGCCAAAATGTCACGTACGAACTGTCAAAACTTTGGACAAGTCTGAAAGTTTAGCCTTGGCAAAAAACTAACAGGGGAAAAATTTTCGAGAATTCATTATTTTAGGAGCGCTAATAAATTAAAACCTAATGGAAGGAATTTTTATGTCTAAGATGCTCGGTATTGCATTGGCTTCTCTCCTGTTTGTTTCTCACAACGCAAAAGCACAGGAAGTATTAACTTTGAATGGAACGGGTCTTAACGGCAAAGCGTGCGCCGTGAAAGTCGTTAAAGACGGCGACACACTAAAAAGTGTTGAGCTTCAAGGTGCTAGTAAGATTTTTGAAATTCTCTCTGAAAATGGTGGCAGTTATGGTCCAGACACTCGTATTTCAGATAGAGGCGGCGACGAAATCCTTCAGGTTCTTCAAGAAAATCCAGATCTTTATGCAAAAATGGATAAATCAGAAGCCCTTTTCTCAGATTCTGTGACTTACACATTTGATACAGCAAAGCTTCCTAAAGCGAGCGATGAGCTTAAAGGCATTAAAATGGTTATTAAAATCAAACTTTCTTTCGATAATGGTCAGCTTTCTGAAGTGAAAGTGGGCTCTAAAGCGAAAGCTCTTTGGGTTGCGACTTTGGCGTCATCTCTTTTCGAGTGCACGAAATAAGAACGACCTTAAAATAAAAACTAAAAAGGCCTCTTTTGAAGAGGCCTTTTTTATTTAGCGACGTCGCCCTGTTACTTGAACCGGTACGGCCGTTCCACTCCACGACTGAGTTTGATAAGAACCTTCGCGGATTTTCTTCGAAGTTAAATCCACATCCACCAAACAATTAAAACCGGCATTGGCAGCCAGGAAGGCCAAACGCAAAAGCGTTTCTTCGCGATCGGCGCAGTTTAATACCTGAACAGGTTGCGCCTTTCGACTCATCAAGCGTGTTTCTTTACTTTGATCTTTCAGATACACAGCTAGATTTTTAGCGCGCTCCATCGTTTCGTTATAAGCTTCAAGTGCTGAGGCTACTTTGGTGTCAAAACATTGAGGGCAATAAACGTTATGAGAAAGCTCTTCA
>NZ_CAMLDV010000120.1 GCF_946478835.1 uncultured Bdellovibrio sp.
AAATCAACGCTGAAATCGATATCGTTATAAAAGACCAATCAGAAAAATCCTAAAACTCGACCAAGGGCGATCTCAAGTTGAGACGCTTTTGGCCGATAAGTTCCCTATGATGGAACACGAACTTTTAAGCCTTATTTCAGTCGTTTTGTTTTGCGGATGCTGTCACCAGTTTATCAAAACCGTTGTGACGCCGATTCCGCTTCTCGCGTCTGAAAGACCTTATGCGCGTGCGGCAATGCAGCTTGGCAAGTTCTACAAGTCTGTCGCTTGGGGCGCTATGACAGGTGCTTTCCTTGTGGGTCTTGTTGTGTCCTTTCAACAAGTCTTTACAGCACTCTAATTACAACTCTACTGCTCCGCGGTTTACCTGGGGCTTTGTTTATGGCAGCCTTTTCTTGGAGGTTGTTATGAGTTCATTTTCAACTGTCAATCCTGCAACCGGAGACACCCTTAAAACTTATCAACATGTCACTTGGGATGAAGCGCAGAAAGCGATTCAAGCCGCGTCTCAAGATTTTCAAATTTGGCGAAAGGCTTCTTGGGAAGAACGTTCCCAGGCTCTTCATAAATTGGCGGCGGCTTTGCGCGCTCATAAAACTGAGTTTGCGCAAATGATGAATCAGGAAATGGGAAAACTTCTGAGTGAAGGTAAAGCTGAAATCGAAAAGTGTGCTGTCACATGCGAGTTCTATGCGAAAGAAGCTCCCGGAATGTTGCGCAATCAACCGGCGGTGTCGTCGCCTTACACTTCAGCGGAAGTCAGTTTTCAGCCCTTGGGAGTTGTTTTTAGTATCATGCCTTGGAATTTCCCGGTGTGGCAGACGATTCGTTTTGCGGCACCAGCCTTGATGGCGGGAAATGTGATCGTCTTAAAGCACGCCGATCTCACTGCGGGCACAGCCGAGATGCTCGGAAAAATTTTTGCGGATCTTACTCCCAATTATAAACTTTTGCGTAACATTCAAGTCGATCACGAGGTCGCAGCACAAGTGATTGCCGATGCCAATGTGCGCGGAGTGACTTTCACGGGAAGCAGTGCTGGGGGACGAGCTGTTGCCACGGAAGCGGCTAAAAATTTGAAAAAGATCGTTTTGGAATTAGGTGGCAGTGATGCTTACTTGGTTCTTGATGATGCCGATGTGGAAATGGCCGCAAAGACATGTGTGAAGGCGCGCTTGGTAAATTGTGGGCAAAGCTGTGTCGCGGGAAAAAGATTTATTGTCGATGAAAAAGTCTCTAAAGAGTTCATTGATATTTTTGTTAAAGAAATGAAGGCCGCGGAAATTGCTCCGCTGGCGAATGTGAAATTTCAAAAACAAATCGTGGAGCAAGTTGAAAAACTAAAATCCTGGGGCGGTAAAGTGGTTTTGGGAGGATCGGCTCCTCAAGGTGCGGGCGCTTATTATCCGGCGACGGTGATTGTTTTTGAAAAAGACCATCCTGAAATTCATAAGATGGAAGTGTTTGGTCCTGTTGCCTCGATCCTTGTTGTTAAAAACACGCAGGAAGCCCTGAAGGCGGCGAATTCCTCTCCGTATGGACTTGGCGGTGGCATCTTCACGCGCGATCTTAAAAAAGGAAAAGAACTCATAGAAAAAGAGTTGCAGGCCGGATTTGTCGTGGTGAATGATTATGTGAAGTCCGACCCGCGTATTCCGTTCGGGGGCGTGAAAGAGTCCGGCTACGGACGGGAATTGGGACATTTTGGAATTCTCGAGTTCGTAAATATTAAAACGGTGGCCGTTGCAGGGGAAATGAAGTGAAGTTACTAAGAGCAAAGCAGGATCTGGATCATCATGTTTGGAAATTGATTAAACTTCACTCCTTGCAGGAAAAAAAGATCCTGATTGCTCTTTCGGGCGGCACGGACTCAGTCGCTCTTCTTCGTGTGCTTTCCAAAATTCATAAAAAAGAACTTTTAGGCGCTTGTTATTTTCATCACGGCGAGGATTCCAATCAGGAGTATCGCAAAGAAGCGCAAGTTTTTTGCGAAAAGCTCTGTAAAAAACTAGGCATTAGTTTTTTCCCTCTGAAATCTTCGATGCTTGCCAAATCCGAAGCCGAATATCGTGAGCTTCGTTACGAGGCTTTGGATCGCTTGATGAAAGATGAGAAATTTCAGATCTTGGCGACAGGACATCATCGCGATGATCTTTTAGAAACACGTTTGTTAAGATTGATTCGCGGCACGGGAGCGCAAGGTTTTCAAGCGATGCATGTTTTTAAAGACAGCATCTTCCGTCCGTTTTTAGAGGTCACAAAAAAAGAACTGAAAAAATATTTGCGTGAAGAAAAATTACGCATTTTCGAGGATCCTTCGAACTCCAAACTGGACCCTTTGCGTAATTGGATTCGTGAAGAATGGTTGAAGGAATTGGAGCGTCGTACACGAGGTGCATCGGCGGCCTTAGCACGCTCGCTTGAAACTATCGCACTTGAAATTGAAAATCGCCCGTGGGGTGATCTCCTGAGTCAAAATGAGTCTTATAAGACACAGGGGCTTTCGCGTGGTTTTTATCTCACTTTAAGCCCGTTTGAACAAAAAAGATTGCTGGCGCAGTACCTTTTTGCCCTCGGAAAACGCGATTTTTCCCAATCTCATCTTGAAGAAATTCAAAAGCGCCTGGACAAGTCACAAAAAGTGATCACATTCAAAGTCGGTGGCTGTCACTGGGAAGTTAACGCAGAGCAAGTCAAGGTCCAGTCCTGATTTGAGAGGGAGTAATTCTCTTTGCGAAGTTTCTTTTTTTGAGATGGCATCCGTGTTACCCTTGAGGGTGACTTGACCTCTGACCGAAAGGAACTGAAATGCGATCTACTCAGAAAACGCTGGCTCTCTGGTTCTTCCTGATCATCATGGCTGTTTTTCTATTTCAAGCCTATGAGAGTAAGCACCAAAAAGTGATCACTGATTTTAACTACCCGAAATTCTCTGAAGCGGTGAAATCTGGTGAAGTGGCTTCTGTCACATTCCGCCAAGACACAAGTGAGATTGTTGGCGAATTAAAACCAGAATTCGAAAAGAAGTACAACGGAACGCACTTTGCGATCGTGGGTAACACCGGCGACAAGGGCCTTGCGTTTCTTCAAGAAAATGGAATCACTCCAAACTATGAACGCGCTGATAGCGGTGGCTTCTTCCAAACATTTATTGTGAATTGGTTGCCACTGATTCTTATCGTAGCGATGTTCCTCTTCATCATGCGCCAAATCCAAGTTGGCGGCGGTAAAGCCATGTCTTTTGGAAAAAGCCGTGCGCGCCTTCTAACGGAGCACAAAAACCGTGTGACGTTCAAAGAAGTAGCTGGTGTTGATGAAGCCAAAGAAGACTTGCAAGAAATCGTGAGCTTCTTGAAAGATCCAAAAAAATATACAAAATTGGGTGGTCGTATCCCTAAAGGTGTTTTGCTTGTAGGTCCTCCGGGAACAGGTAAGACATTGCTTGCACGCGCGGTAGCGGGTGAAGCGGGTGTGCCATTCTTTACAATCTCTGGTTCTGACTTCGTAGAGATGTTCGTGGGTGTCGGTGCGAGCCGTGTCCGTGATTTGTTTGAACAAGGTAAGAAAAATGCTCCGTGCTTGATCTTTATCGACGAGATCGATGCCGTAGGTCGCCATCGTGGTGCCGGCATGGGTGGCGGTCATGACGAGCGCGAGCAAACTCTCAACCAATTGCTTGTTGAGATGGATGGTTTTGAATCTTCTGAAGGTGTGATCTTGATTGCGGCGACAAACCGTCCTGACGTTCTGGATCCTGCGTTGTTGCGTCCAGGTCGTTTCGACCGTCGTGTGGTTGTGAATAAGCCAGACCTTAAAGGTCGTGAGCAAATTCTTGCCGTGCACATGCGTAAGACGCCATTGGGACCTGATGTGGAAGCAACAAAGATTGCGCGCGGAACTCCGGGCTTCTCAGGTGCTGATCTTGAGAACTTGGTGAATGAAGCGGCATTGATCGCAGCTCGCACAGATAAAAAATATCTTGAGATGGAAGACTTTGAAAAAGCGAAAGACAAAGTCATCATGGGTTCTGAAAGAAAATCGATGGTGATCTCGGATGAAGATAAAAAAGTGACGGCGTACCATGAAGCAGGTCACACGCTTGTTGGTAAGAAACTGGCGGGTCTTGATCCAATTCATAAAGTGACAATCATTCCTCGCGGAATGGCTTTGGGTGTAACGCAAACATTGCCTGAAAAAGAAAGCGTGTCTTTGTCTAAGAGCAAAGCAGAAAACATGATTGCTTTCTTGTTCGGTGGTCGTGCTGCTGAAGAAGTGATCTTTAAAGATGTCACAACAGGTGCTGGAAATGACATTGAACGTGCCACAGATATTGCGCGCCGTATGGTGTGTGAATGGGGTATGAGTAAATTGGGACCTTTGGCATTTGAAAAACGTGGTGGCGAAGTGTTCTTGGGAATGCAATACGGTCACTCCGGTCATAAAGATTATTCAGAATCTAAAGCTGAAGAAATCGATGCGGAAGTTTCTAAATTTATCGATCACGGTTACGAAACAGCCGTGCGTATCTTGACTGACTACAAAGATGCGTTGGAAAGATTGGCGCAAGCCCTTCTTGAATACGAAACCATCGACGGTCACGAAGTAGAAATGCTTGTGAACGGTGCTGCCGTCACGGAGATTGAAAAATACCGTAACAGCAAAAAGGACGGTGGCTTGGGTGTGGCAGTGACTCCGAAAAAGGACACTTCCGGCGACCCCGTGGGTAACACCGGTCCTGTGACAATTTAATTTTTTGCAGACAACGGCTCAGGCAGATCGCCTGGGCCTTTTAACGTTTTAGAGGCATCTTGATGTTGCAACAGTTTGTCGACAACTTGGTATTCATCGTCCAGCATCTGCGCGTTCAAGACGCGATAGACATGCTTCTCGTGTGGATGGTTGTGTATCGCATTCTGGTTCTGATCAAAAGAACCGGCACCATCCAAATGCTCTCCGGTTTGGGAGTTCTTGCCATCGGATACATCTTAAGTATCTGGCTTGAGCTTTTCACCTTTAACTGGATCTTAGAAAAATTCTTCTCAAATCTTTTTGTGATCGTGGTTGTCTTGTTCCAAGGGGAGATTCGTCGGGCCTTGGCTCATATCGGAAGCAATCCGTTCTTTAGCGATGCTTCAACAATTCAAGAAACTCAAGTGATTGAAGAAATCGCGAAGGGCGTAATTCTCACCGCACAAAAAGGTTTCGGCGCTTTGGTGGTGGTTGAGCGTGAGATCGTGATCGACTACCACATCGAATTTGGAACAGAAATGGATTCGAAAGTTTCGGCGGAACTTTTAGCTTCCATCTTCCATCCGGAAAGCCCCATGCATGATGGGGCGGTTTTAATTCGTAACGGAAAAATTCACTCCGCAGGTTGTTTCCTGCCTCTTAGTAAAAATCCAGCCCTTGATAAAAACTTGGGAACTCGTCACAGAGCCGCAATCGGTTTGACTGAAGAAACCGATGCCTTGGTTTTTGTGGTCTCTGAAGAAAATAAATCCATCGGTATCGTTCAAGGGGGTCACTTGAGTCCGAATGTGGAATTAGGTGACATCCGTAAAGCCCTCTATGAAACTTTCGGCCTTAAATACAAAGCCTTCTCTCAACAAGGGGAGGTGTCGTAATGAAACGCCGCTGGTCGAATATGCTGACTGAAAATTTCAGCTATAAAGTTGTCGCTCTTTTTATTTCTTTGATCTTATGGCTGACTATCCTAGGGCGCAGAGACTTTGTCTTAAGTAAAAACATTGATATTGAGCTTGTAACAGCTCCAGGAACCCATGTCGTGGCGCAGACTACAGACCACATCAAGGTAAAAGTTTCGGGCCCGAGATCGGCTTTAAAAAAGTTCTTGGAGAGTTCTTTATCTCAGAGTATTTCTCTTGATATTTCACAAAGGGGCGAAGGGGTCGTTTATGTCGACATTCCTTTGAATAAAATAGAAGTGCCCATTGGTGTAAGAATTCTGGGTGTCCGTCCTAATCAGATCCAGGCGGAAGTCGTAAAAGTGAAAGGCCCAACTCATGACGAACAAAAAGGTCAGTAAAGTGGTTGATAAGAAATCTTCGAAGTTGTTCGGTACGGATGGTATCCGTGGGACTGCCAATCAGTGGCCCATGACTCCAGACATGGTTGTTAAAATCGGTCAGGCGATTGGTTACATGCTTCAAAAGCAAGCTCAGCATCTTCCTGCGGCGTCTCGTAAAGTGGTTATCGGAAAAGACACGCGTCTTTCTGGTTATATGATCGAACAAGCTTTGGCGAGCGGTTTGAACTCCATGGGAATCTTCGTTCAACTTGTAGGCCCACTCCCAACTCCGGGTATTGGTTATTTAACTCGCACGATGAGAGCCGCGGCGGGAATCGTGATTTCCGCTTCTCACAATCCATTCCACGATAACGGTATTAAAGTTTTCGGCGCAGATGGTTTTAAAATTTCTGAAGAGATGGAAAAAGAAATTGAGCGCTTGGTTCTTGAAGAGGACCTCAGTGCTTTGTTGCCTCCAAGCAAAGAAATCGGCCGCACGAAACGTATCGAAGACTCGCAAGGTCGTTACATCGTTTACGTTAAAGGCACGTTCCCTCTTGAATACACACTGGATGGAATGCGCATCGTTCTTGATACAGCGAATGGGGCCTCTTACAAAGTCGCTCCGTCTGTATTCCAGGAGTTGGGTGCCGAAGTGATTCAATTGGGTGACGATCCTAATGGAACAAACATCAACGACAAAGTCGGTGCTCTTTATCCACAAAAACTTTCTGAAGCGGTTCAACAGTACCGTGCGGATGTTGGTATCAGTCTTGATGGTGATGCTGATCGCGTGATCATGGTGGATGAAAAAGGGGAGATCGTAAACGGAGACCGTATTCTTGCGATCTGTGCTCTTCATATGAAAGAGCGTGGTCTGTTGAAAGGTGACACCTTGGTGGCAACACAGATGTCGAACTTCGGTCTTGAAAAACGCATGAATGAAGCAGGCATCAAGCTTGTGAAAACGGGCGTTGGTGATAAATACGTTGTCGAAGAGATGAGAAAAAATGGTTACAACCTGGGCGGTGAACAATCAGGTCACATTATTTTCTTGGATCACACGACAACAGGGGACGGTTGTATCGCAGCCTTGGGTGTCCTTGCGGTGATGAAACAAACGGGTAAGAAAATGAGTGAACTGAATCGCGTTTTTGAAGACGTGCCTCAGGTTCTTATCAACTGCCGTGTAAAGCGCCGCACAGAGCTTCATGAGCTTGCTGGCTACAATGATCTGATCCGTACAATTGAAAAGAAACTCAATGGCGATGGACGTGTATTCGTTCGTTTCTCAGGCACAGAGCCGGTGATCCGCGTTCTTGTCGAGGGACCCGATAAAGCGCAAATCAATATGTTTGCCGAAGAGATCGCCTCCTTCCTAGAAAAAGAGCTGTCATAGTATGAAACATAAAATTCGCCTTGGTGTGAATGTGGACCACGTAGCAACCCTACGTCAGGTTCGAGGTGGAACTACGCCTTATCCGAATCTTTTGGATATGGTAAAGAAATCCGTGAAAGGTGGCGCTGAACAAATCACGATCCATCTTCGTGAAGACCGTCGTCATATTCAGTTGGAAGACTTAAAGCTTCTCTCGAAGTCTTGTCCTGTGCCTTTGAATTTGGAAATGGCAGCGACTCCGCAAATGGTTTCGTTTGCGAAAAAATACCGTCCTGATTGGGTGTGCTTTGTTCCTGAAAAAAGAGCCGAGCTAACAACAGAGGGTGGCCTTGACGTAAAGAAAGGCTTTAAGAAAATGGCTCCGATGGTTGAAAAACTTCAACGTATCGGTATCGAGATTTCGATGTTTATTGAGCCTTCCCTTGAGCAAGTTGAAGCGTCTTATGAAATTGGAGCTGACGCTGTTGAATTTCACACAGGAAAATGGGTTCACCTCACAGGTCCTCGTAAACAAAAAGAATGGGATCGTTTGGTGGATGCAGCGGAGTGGGCCAATTACTTAGGTCTTAATGTTCACGCCGGTCATGGTCTTGATTATCACCATTCAAAACTCATCAACAAACTTCCCTACCTTCAAGAAGTGAACATCGGTCACTCGTTGATCTGTTACGCTCTTGAGGACGGTCTTGAAGCGTCTGTTCGTAAGATGAGAAAGATCTTAAAGTAATGTCGACAATCCTGAACTCGGAAAGAACAGTGAAGAATCTCATTGAGCTTAAAGAGTTCTGGAAAGAATTTTTGCCACACTTGAGTGATCGCTGCATTTTACTAATGAGCGGTGATGTCGGTGCTGGCAAAACGACGTCTGTGCAAATGATTGCCGAAATCCTCGGGATGCGGGACGTTCAATCGCCGTCCTTTGCGATTCATCTGCGCTATGAAAACGCCGAAGGAAAATCACTAGACCATATCGATCTTTATCGCTTGAAAGACGACGATGATTTAGAAAGCTCCGGCTTTTGGGATCTCTTCGCTCCGAAACAAGGTCTGATTATTATCGAATGGGCGAATCGCCTGGATTTTGATTATTTGCCGCTCAATTGGCAAAGAGTCGAAGTGAAGTTTGAAAAAACATCGGCAGAGTCTCGAAAAATCCTCTGCCGAGTCGTCTAAAAGGTACGCCGTACCTTTTTGCATTGTCTTGCGTTAGTTATATCCGTTTTTATAAGCTAAATCGTAGTCAGGGAAGAATACTCTTTTCCAGACGGGGATCTGCTCGATATTTTCCGGAGAAAGAACTTTTTTAAGTTCAAAATCGCCAACAGGATTTCTGCCGACTTGTTTACGAACTCTTAAGCGGAATAAGTACGGAGCTTCCGTTTCTTTATAATCATTCGAGAATACGCCACGTTTATTGTCGAAAGCTTCTTTCGCGGCTTTGCTGTATTTGCTCACGACACCTTTATCAAAAGGGTAGATGAAATAAATCATGCCCCAACCTTGACGAAGCATTTCCTCATTCAAATCTTTTCCGTCTTTAAGTAATCGACCTAAGATACGTCCATGTTTATCGACATCACTGTCTTCAGAAAGAATAAGAACGGAACCCTCCGGTGCCATTGCTCTTAAAGCGTCACGAGCTTTTAAAGAAACATCACCTTGAGTGTTCTTATAAAAATCAACTTCGGGAGTATCAACACCCATCAAACGCACTTTGTATCTTTCGTCATCGTCAACACCCACGGCTGTCAGCGTATCGCCATCGTGAACGCTCACAACCTTTAAACGAATGCCTTCGGCAAAAAGAGTGGCAGGGAAAAGAAGGATCAATAATAAAAGACTGCGTAGGTAATTCATAAATTGCAGTCTTAATTCGAGTAATCCGGAAACGCAAGAAGCCTCTAAATCGAGGCTTCTAAGTCAGTAGGAAATACTAAAGTGTCTAAAAAGCCGACGCTTTATTTGCTGCCTTTGCTTTTCTTATTCAAAGGATTCTTCTGTGACTGCGGAAAACGAGCGCCAATTCCGTGATCTTTTAGATTATTGGTAACCTCTTTGCAGTCGGAATAACCGGTGCGGTTTCGCCAAGCAATCTGTGCAGAGGGAGGAACTCCAGGTTGAGTGGAAACATTTAAAGTGATGCGTTTACGAAGATGACGATTGAACGATTTTTCAAAGGGACTGCAAGCTTCCGGAATCGTTTTAAAAACGACTTCGGAAACTTTACCCGAAGAACTGTCTTGCACACTTTCAACCGCCATAGGGCAGGTGACAGTGTCTGACGACGAAGTGATTTTAATTTCAGCATGATCCAAATCACTGACATTCACAAAACCAGAAAGATTTTGTTTTTCCAGCCATGCATCATTGAGTTTGCAAGAGTAAAGAGGCTCAGCGGCAGAGGCGGTATTAAGAATCCCCAAGAAAAGAAATGTACTGAGAGCGGTTTTCATCATTTCTTACCTCCTTGAGGACGGCAGTAGCGAATGGCATGACTCGAACAATGCAAGTTGCCTTGTTGGACGTGAGCAAAATGAGTGTCGATGTAATCTGTTTTTAATCCGAGGCCTTTTATCTGCTTGTCGATGTCAGCTTTAAAGGCGGGATTGACAGGATCGGGCATGATATAGGTATTTCCGACAATCTCACCATTTGTGGGATTCGGAAATAAGGAAAGTCCTGTGCCCATAGCATACGACGCGGGCTGTTTATCGTAGTCCATCATACCCTGATAGATGTCGGGAATATCGAGAGTCTTTGGAGAACATTGAGGGTATTTTTGTTTCAGTTTAGCTAAAAGATCTTTTTTGAATTGTTGAATGGCTTTTTCAACAGATTCATTGAAGTCTTTAAATTCTTTATCTGACTCAATGATTTTCGCCAAATCCTTGTTCGTCATTTGAAGGCATTCTTTGGCTTCTTCCATTTTTGCGTTTGATTTCAAATAACCGGCTTTTTTCATTTGACGTTGTATTTTATTGAGGATTTCATTTTTGCGAGTGACCAGGCGCTGTCTTTCTTCAGCTGATTTAGGTTCCATATCGTCAAGGGCCTGAAGTTCCTTGTAGAGACTTTCAACTCTTGGGTCCGTGATCGAAAGAACGCCGGCAAAAGATTTGGTGATCGACAGTTCCCAAAGCAATTGAGAAACGCCTTTTCCCGAGCGAGTTTTTCCTGGAGACGGCGGTAAATTTTGTGATCTTTTGCTGGCCGTGTAAGCCGCACAAATTTCACGATACCCTGATTGTCTCACACGAGTGAGAAGCTCTTCGCCTGAGACTCCGGGAAAATCGAAAACTTTTCCGTCGGGATTTCCTTTTAAAACTTCAAGACCTTTTTTAGGACTCGCAAACGCCAAGGCAAAATCGCAAGGCGGTTTTTGCGAAGGGTCTTTGAGAGTTTTAAACATCTCATCTGTATGACCCACCTTAAGAAAATCAGAAGGCGTTTTCACTGCGGCTTCCATATTTGTGCAAGTGGATTTAGCGTAAGAGTCCCACTCATTGTTGGTAAAATGATCAGCTACTAAAAGACAAAGTCCGTTGACGGCTTCAATTTTTCCAACGCTGTTACC
>NZ_CAMLDV010000121.1 GCF_946478835.1 uncultured Bdellovibrio sp.
GTCGTGGCCCTCCAGCGGCTCTTAACAATGCTTTCATGATTATTCTTTTAATCATCATGATCTTCTCTTTGATGAAGAACCCAACTGTTTTGGGTGCTGCGGCTGTGATGTTGACGTTCGCTGTTATCGGCGTTCACTCTTTGATGTCAGGAACAGCGGCCGCCGATTTCGGTGGTAAGAAGATGACGGCAACAGCGTCTGGTATCGTGGATGGTTGCGTGTACTTGGGTTCAGGTATTCAATCGATTGCGATCGGTTACCTTTCACACAAAGACTGGCACTATTGGCCTTTGTTCTTGTTGCCATTTGCTTTCTTGGGATTGTGGCTTTCTATCAAAATGTGGCACGAACTTCCTGCTGCCACGAAGAAGTACATCCTTGAAGTGGAAAAAGCTGAAGAGAAGCTTCAACAAAGTGGAGCTCACTCTCAAGCGGGACCAGGTACGGATCCTGCGGGCGTTCCAAACTAAAAAAAATTCTTAACAAGAATTTAAAAAAAGCCCACTTCCTGGTGGGCTTTTTTATTTTTCTCTTATACTCTGCGCTCATGTCATTTTTTATCTCTTCCGCTCGCTATATTCTTCGTCTTGTGATTCTGGGCATGGTCATGCGCGGAATCGTTGCACTGTATTTGAATCTTTGGGATTTCCAGGCGCTAGAAAGTTTTGATAATACGCTGGGGCCGTTTTTATATGGCTGGCACTTTGATTTGGCGATTGCTAGCTTCATGTATCTGATTCTTTACGGAAGCTCCGTGATGTTTGGTTTTGCGGAAAAAACATTTTCAAAGATCAATTGGCTGCTTCTGCTTTGTTATACGGTCTTTATCACTGTCGATGCGATTTACGCCAAAGAGTCCGGTCGTCATATCTCCTATGAAGTCTACAATCTTTTTACCATTCAGGGTTCTCTTAGCGGTTTATTAAAGCAATACTGGCTACAAGCGCTCTTTGCATTCTTGGGGGCTTCCTTTGCCTCCAAGTTTTTTACTCCCCGTTATAAACCCGTCACTGGAATTATCAAACGCAGCCTTGCTGTGCTCTTTGTTTTAATCATCAGTGTGGTTTTTGCCCGAGGCTTTGAGGGTATTCCCCAAGATCCTTCGTGGGCGTATCGCTCTGGCGGAGGCAGCAAAGGTGCGACGCTGGCCCTTAATGGCGCTTACGGAATTGTTTGGGCGGCTCTTTCTGGAAAAAAATCTTCCAAAGAACAAATCGAAATTCCCGCGCACATTAAGAGTGCGGAAATTTTTGAACGCTGGAGATCTTTGCGCGGCATTCAAAAGCCGTTTGCTAATTTCGATGGCAATATCGTGATTGTATTTTTAGAAGGCTGGCCCGGAGTTTACGTCGATAAAAAAGTCGGCGATGAAGACGTTCTGCCTTTCTTTAATTCTCTTCGTAAAGAATCTTTGCGCGTGGATTTAATGCTAGCCGGAGGGCATCGCACCACGGAAGGACTTTTTGCCACTCTTTGCAGCCTCCCCAATCCTCCCGGAAAAAGCATTATGTTTTCAGAAATTGAAAACAAAGATTTTAAATGCTTTCCGCAATTCTTAGCGAAAAAAGGTTACAGCTCTGCGTTCTTCCAAGGATCTGACCAATACACCAGTGGCGTGGGTCTTTTGGTTTTGAAAACAGGCTTTCAGGAATCTTACGGAAAACGCGAAATTCCAGATTGGAAAAACATCGAACAAAACTCTTGGGGCGTGTTCGATCAAGACCTTTATAAGTTTGCTATCGACCGCATGGACCATATGCAAGAGCCCATGTTGATTGGTCTTAACACCAACACAACTCACGATCTCGCTTTACCTCACGGTGTTCGTCCCGCATTTGGAGAAGAGAATCAATCGTCTTTACACTTAAGTGTGACTCATCATGCGGATAAAGAACTGCGTGGTTTTTATGAAGGACTTAAAAAACGCAAATGGAAAAAAGATTGGGTGCTGGTTCTTCTTTCAGATCACACGAGCTTTTCTGCGAATGGAATTTTTGAGCACTACTCCATTCCATTTTTAATGAAATATCACTCAGTGAATCCGGATAAAAAAACCAAACCTCCTTTTACAGAAAAACTGCTTGAAGGCGCTTACACACAAAATGATGTCGGTGCGACGCTGGCAGACCTCACAGGGAACGAAGCGCCGACATTCTTGGGACGCTCTCTTTTGCGCCCTGCTGACTTCTCTGAAGGCGCTAGCATTTTTCATCTAGGGCAATCCGTGTGGTTTGAAGGACCGTGGGCTGTGGTCTTTAATATTCGCGATTTTAATAACAAGCGCTGCTTTCGCTGGAAAAACGATATGGCTTTCCACTATCAGCTTCCTTGTCCAGAAAATGGCGAAGAAATGTACTTAAGAGGTTTAAGCTACATCAAAGAATCTCAAGAATATCTTTTCAAATAACAGTTTTGTTGCAATCTTTCTTGTATCCCGACAAGACTCTCAAAGAGGGTCTTTTTTCCGAACCTCCTTAAGAGCAAAATTAAGCCTGTGGGAGGTTCTATGAGAATTATCTGGGCTATTGATGCATTCGAGGATAACAAAGAGCTGAACCAGAAAATGGCAGATTACGTGACTCATCTTTATGAGATCACGAACGCCGATATCGAGCCCCTTTACTTGTTACGTGAAAATGAAATCGTACTTCCCACCTACGAAGTCCCTGCCTGGGTTACGGACCACTCAAGAACGGCGGAATCCCTTTTTAGGGAAGTGCTCTCGGATTACAACTTGCCGTTCTTACGAGAAGCCAAAGTGATTCCGCACGCCTCTCAATCCCATGCTGGCGCAGCGGAAACCCTTTCAAATTATGCCGTGAAGAGCAAAGCCGACTTGATTATTGTCGGCAGTCACGGTCGCGAAGGATTTCAAAGATTTATTTTAGGAAGTTTTGCTGAAAGTCTTTTGCTGCAATCCGAAGTGCCGGTTTGCGTGGTCGGAAATCACGCTACCAAAACAAAAACCTCGAAAAATATTTTATTTCCCACTGAGTTTGGTGAACATTCTAAAGACAACTTCCGACATGTTTTAAATCTCGCCAAAATGCTTAAAGCCGAAGTTCTTCTTCTTCACGCAATCGCTCGTCCTATTGAAAGTCTTTTTGATTTAGATACAAGTCCGCGGGTATACAACTACAAAGGCAAGATGATGACCTTGGATCAGATCGTCGAAAGCCAGATTGAAAGCCAATCCCGTCGTGCCCAACAATGGGTCGACTGGGCTCAAAAAGAAGGCGTCACGGCTTCTTTCTTTATTGATAGCAGCTTTAAAGGCGTCGATGAACTTGTGCTTGATTCCATCGCAAATCACGAGGCGGATTTAGTAGTCATGGAGGCGCAAAGCGGACCTATGAGCGCAGCTCTTTTGGGAAGCTACACCCGCAACGTCGTACGCAAAGCCCCTTGCCCTGTCTATGTTTTGACCCGTCACTTTTACGATAAGGACCAGACCACGGAGAAACCTAGCCCCTCACCTGAGATGGGCGCATAGAAGCAGGCAGCTTTTTATAAATGTTATTCAAATGAGTTTTCAAAGTGGCTTTGGAAATAAAAAGCTTCTCTGCAATCGCGGCGTTGGTCATTCCCTGCATCACCATCTGCATGATGCGAACTTCGCTTTTTGTGAGACCCCGCTCTTGGAAAAAGATTTCTTGTTTTTTGAATTTATCCTGGTCTTCATCCAATGGATAAAGAATCGTTGTAATGCTGTTACCGTCGTTAACGATCAGGGCATCAACCTTATGGCCTTCGATCTCTGTAGCCTTAAAGAGCTTCATGCCTTCAGAGACAGCGGCACACTCTTCAATTTGATGGTAAAGACGCATGCACGTCTTGCCACACACCTGACCCGTCATGAGCCCACAAGTCTTTACACAATTTTCATTTTGATAGAGCACACGCTTATCAAGGTCTTTTACACAAAGACCTAACTTTGAGCCGAGGTTGGGGAACTGTTTATCCACTTCGAGCACAGACATGACGCCTCCTGTACTTTTAATTTTGGGACAAGAGAAGCATCATGTCGATGATCTGGATCATGATTGCTATCTTATTTTTTGGCTTACTGAGGCCATTTTAAAATGTGAGGTCATCGAAAAAATATGATGTTTGCGCCGCGGCGGACGAGGTCAATGTGAATCGACTTTTTCGCACAAAATACCCCGAAAATGCCTACTATGAGGCCTTCCGAGTTTAAAAACTAATTCAAAAAACAATGACGTGAGCGGAGAATCATTTATGAAAGAGTTTAAAATTTAAGTTCAACACAAGTTTTTCTTCTGATTTATACAGCTTTTTGATTGCTATAGAGTAATGTTTCTAGTTTTTGGCCTCACAGAACCAAAATAAGACGATGGTTCGTAAATTTTGTTAAGATTCTGTAAAAGTGTATTCTCCTGAGGGACTTCGGTATTATAGAATAATACTTTGGCAACCAGTATTGAATATTGCCCCCTAAAGACCGAATATGAACACGAGCAAAGTTTATAAGCCTCGAAAGGAGGAAATTATGGGTGCTGCTCCAGTAACTCACACAAATCCCGAAAAACGCTACATGCTGAAAATCCCGGTGCAAAAACGTTCCAAAGAAACGGTGGCAAGCATTGTGGAATCCTGCGCACGTTTATTAGTGCAAGAGCCGTATCACGCTATTACGACAGATAAGATTGCCGAAATGGCCGGCGTGAGTATCGGATCTCTTTATCAATTCTTCGCAAATAAAGAAGCTATTGTCGCTGCAGTGATCGATGATCTTTTGCAGAAGGACTTGGCCTATATCGAAGAAAACCTGGCAAAACTCCAAGCGACAGACTTGGACTCTAAAGTTCATGCCTTCATTGATATTGGATTCACTCGCTTTCATGACAACCGTCCTCTAAGAACGGCACTGCAAGGAGTGCAAGGCATGCTCGACTACTGGGACACAAGACGCGTGTTCTTTGAGCACTATCAAAAAGCGGTGCTCGCACACATGCCGCCAATCCCAGGACGCGATCGTGAAATGATGGCTCTATTTATCGTCAGTTGCTTTAACAACATCTTGCAACTGGCTCTTCTAGGCCCTCAAGGACCTGAAAGAGAAGACGCGATCAAAAAAGAAGTTTTCCTTCTTATTAGACGCTATCTGAATCCGTAAGAATTCACTTGCCTCCAACGCCCCTCCTCGTATTCTTATCGAGGAGGGTCTTTTTTTTGAATTCAGCAAAACTTTTTAAAATTCCTCTGCGCCTTCTTCCCGATGTTCTTCTTTGGATTTTTATTGCCGCCTTAGTTGGCTTTCTTGCTGGTTCTGCCTCCGCTGGTTTTTTACTGGCTCTTGATTTCGTCACGCACACACGAATTGAAAACCCTTGGCTTCTTTATCTACTTCCGTGGGCCGGTGTCTTAATCGCGTTTTTATATTCACGCTATGGCAAAAATACGGATGCAGGAAATAATCTTCTCATTGACGAAATTCACAATCCTAAAAAAGTTGTTCCTCTGCGTATGGCGCCTTTTGTTTTATTGGGAACTTTAATCACTCATCTTTTTGGTGGCTCCGCCGGACGCGAAGGAACCGCCGTGCAAATGGGCGGAACGTTGGCAGATCAGCTAACATTGCTTTTCCGCTTTGATGCTGAAAAAAGAAAAACACTTTTGATGGCGGGTATTTCTGCCGGGTTTTCTTCTGTCTTCGGCACTCCGCTGGCGGGCGCTGTGTTTGGTCTTGAAGTGTTAGCTATTGGGCGCCTTCGCTATCAAGCCATTCTCCCCTGCTTTATTGCGGCGATTGTTGCTGATCGCGTGTGTTTACAATGGGGCGTGCATCACACGGTGTATTCTATTGCGCAAGTTCCTGAAATTTCTGTTCTGACTGTTTTGTGGTCCCTCGTAGCGGGAATCTGTTTCGGTCTCTGTGCTTATGCTTTTTCTTGGAGCAATCACCGACTCACACATCTTTTAAAACAAACTTTTGCGTCTCCACTGGTGCGCGCTTTTATCGGTGGTGTGGCTGTGATTTTAGGAGCCGCGCTTTTACAATCTGATCGCTATTTGGGATTGGGTATTCCCGTTATTGTCGAAAGCTTTCAGGGGCCTGTTCCGGCTTATGATTTTCTTTTTAAAATCATCTTCACCGTCGTCACTTTAAGTTCTGGATTTAAAGGCGGCGAAGTCACGCCGTTGTTTTTTATTGGCGCAACATTAGGGAATGCCCTGGCGTGGATTTTACCTCTGCCTACAGGTCTTTTAGCGGGAATGGGATTTGTCGCTGTTTTTGCGGGAGCAGCGAATACACCTCTTGCGTGTCTTTTGATGGCAATGGAATTATTTGGGACAGGTTCCGCCATTTACGCAGCCTTAGCGTGCGTTATGAGTTATATTTTCTCAGGACATGCGGGAATTTATCACTCGCAAAAAATCGAGGTCTATAAACATGCTCAAGAAAATTAATACGCCCTTTTCAGATTTGATGAAAGTGGATTTCCCGATTATCGCAGCCCCTATGTTCTTGGTGAGCAACACCGACATCGTGGTTGAAGCCAGTGAAAGCGGCGGGATTGGAACATTTCCAGCGCTCAATTATCGTCCCATCGAAAAGTATGCCGAAGCTTTAAAAGAGATTAAAAAGCGTACGAAAAAACCTGTCGGTGTAAATATCATCGTTAACAAAAGCAATACCCGCCAGGAGCAAGATTTAAAGATCGCTCTTGATAACGGCGTGGATCTTTTTATCACTTCGTTGGGAAGCCCTAAGAAAGTGATTGAAGAGGCTCATAAAAATGGCGCGAAAGTTATTTGCGATGTGACGAATCTTGAACATGCTTTGAAGGTTCAAGATATGGGTGCTGATGGTGTGATTGCCGTTGGCACCGGAGCTGGTGGACATGCGGGTCCTATATCACCGTTGGTTTTAATTCCTTGGCTTAAAACACGCCTGCAGATTCCTATTATCGCCGCTGGCGGTATCGCGCACGGCTCGATGATTTCTGCCTGCTTGGCGCTAGGAGCTTCTGGCGTGAGCGTTGGAACTCGTTTTATCGCCAGTCGTGAAGCACAAGTCGATCAGGCTTACAAAGATGCGATTGTGCAATCAACGCCGGAAGATATTGTGATGACAACACGAGTGTCGGGAACTCCAGCGGCCGTCATCAATACTCCTTACGTGCAAAAACTGGGAACGGATCTGCCTTGGGCAATTAAGATTTTAAAAGATCATAAGCTCACAAAAAAATACATGATGCCATTGATTCATTTGATGGGCATGAAGTCTTTAGAAGAAGCGGCCGTCAAACCCACTTGGAAAACGGTTTGGAGTGCCGGCCAGTCCGTGGGTTTGGTGGAAGAGATCCTAACAGTGCGTGAGATTTATCAAAAGCTCATCGCCGAATATGACGAGAGTGTGAAGAATCTTTCTCATTTAGGACTTGAGTGAACGATTGCGCACGGAGAGTGTGAGCTCATAAGTCATTATGGGCTCAGTCTCACTTGTTTTTGGAACAATTGCGTAACCTTTAAATTTTCTTTCAATACGTGCCGGATTTGTTTTCGCTTCATCAATCAAAGCTTTCACCGCTTCAACTTCGTCGCAGATAAAATGCACGTCACCGTCGCCGCGTTTTAAATACTGACCCGAAAAATCTTTAAACACGAAATCGATTTTTTGCTTACTTTCTGAAATTGCCATCACAGCCGCCGCCGCAATCGATAATTCAGCACCAATTCCCAAAGCTCCAAAGTACATCGAGTTCAGATGGTTTTTCGTGCGATAAGAAAGTGGTACCTTCAAAATAAAACGCTTTTCCCCTGCTTCGACAACACGTGGACTGATAAAAAGAACAAGAGGAATTTTAAGAAGACCATAGAGATTGATAAACGCTGTGTATTTGAGATTTTTCATGTTCATTGTTTAATAGTAGGACTCGGGCCCAGAGATGGACTAGCACTTTTAGATGAAGACCTCTTATTTTGACTAATTGCAACATATAGAGTGTAATAAAGCCGAGGCAGACAGACCTGTCTCATTTCCTTGACCCCTTAACCGAAGCCCTTATAAAGGAAAGGTAGCACTAGGTAAGGGGCCATTAGTTTTTTTATGGATCAGTCATCACCGAAACCTAAATTCTTAGAACGCTGGACGCCGAAAGTAATTCGCGAAGCCAAACAGGTTTTTCGCGAAGGCGGTATCAAGGGCGTTCTCCGTCGTTACGGATGGAAGGTTTTTGCGGTGTTTTTTGTGTATTATCTAGTTCGCGACATCACGATTTACATTTTATTGCCGCTGTATCTGGCCAATAAACTTTTTTAAAGATCAATTCCCAAAGTAAAACTTGCGACCAAAACAAAGAAAACCGCAAAGGCCATGATCGCCAGGCGATAATCTTTTTGTCTGATAAAAAGAATTCCTGTCATCAAAACGCGTATCACTGGCAACGTCACAAGGACGACCAATCCAAAGAAAGACATCAAAAGAGCGCGGTCGTTCATAATAAGCGCCCATTGAATACTTTCTGAAAGCGATTGTGGATGATACTCGTTAAAGGTGCTTAAAACGTCGCCGCTATTAATAAGCATCCAAACCCAGCCTACAAAAAGCAATGCTCCGGCAAAAAGAACCCCACCACGCAAAAATTGACTGATGCGAATTTCAAGTTGGTGGAGAGACAAGGGTGCTAAGTTTTCTTTACTCATTGAAGCCCCTTAATAATCATCTGAATGGAGACGATGCTTAAAACGACAACGAAGATCTGACGAATGCGTTTTGCTGGAATTCGCACCATGGCTTTGGCACCGAAGAAAGAGCCAATGATAATTCCGACAGCCACGGGAGCTGCAATTTGCGGCTGAATGTCTCCACGCAAAAGATAAGCCCCCGCACTGGCCGAAGCGGTCACACCGATCATAAAATTGGAAGTCGCTGAAGAAACTTTAATAGGGAGTTTCATTGCTCCATCCATCGCAAGAACTTTGAAAATACCGCTGCCAATACCAAGCAGAGCGGAAAGAACGCCGGCACCAAACATCGCAAACAATCCCAGCGGCACTTGCTGAACTTTGTAGTTCACCCAACGCTCGTTGCTTTCAGGATATGAACCATCGAGTTTTAAAGCCGTTGCCCAGGGATGATTTTCTCCCGTGAGGTGTTCTTCACGTTTTCTGAGCATCATGATCGCCGAGAAAAATAAAAACACACCGAAGAGCAAAAACAAAAACTGCGCTTTAATAAATGAAGCGATTAATAATCCAACAACAGCTCACGTCACTGTGCCGATTTCGAGAAAAACGGCCAGACGCAGATTTGTTAAAGAGTCTTTAAGATAGCTCGCAGCTGCGCCCGAAGATGTGGCGACAATAGAAATTAAACTAGCGGCAATCGCATAACGAATATTGACGTGATAAAAAAGTGTTAAGACAGGGACGATAATGATACCGCCTCCGAGCCCTAAAAGAGCTCCTAGAAAGCCTGCACCCACTGCCGTCAAAAGAAGAAGAATCTCTAACATTTGGTTATAAGATTCCGATTACTTCGCACACTCAAACAAACGCACCAAGCGTGCACCGAAGTAAGTGTCCTTTTTCGTGAATTGCCAAGGTGGATACGGAAGGAAAACCGCTTCAGCACACTGACCTTTTTGCGCTACGGCCCACTGACGATCTTCTGAAGACGCCGTATAGATTTCGCCTGTTTTTTGATCTTTAATGCCAATTGCAAAAGAGAACACTTTTGAAGTGATATCTCCATCGCTACGTGCCATTAATGCCACAGGGATTTCAACACGCTCCACGCCTGTGATTTCACCCACGACGGTTTTAGAGAAAATAACACTGTAGTTCGCCAAAACGACCCAAGAAAGACCGACAATGACGAGCAAAACCAAAACAAATTTTGTAAACTTCCAAATTGTTGCCATAGAAATGGATTATCGGTTAGTTTGAAAGTCGTCAACAAAAAGGACCCCCACCGTGTTTTCTAAACAAGAAAAAATTCTCCTTGGAATTCTCGCTACGATTCAGTTCAGCTCTATCGTGGATTTTATGATCATGATGCCGCTGGGACCTCAGTTGATGCGTATGTTTGCGATCACTCCTCATCAATTCGGACTCCTTGTGTCATCGTATACATTCAGCGCTTCGATCAGTGGCTTTTTAGCTTCCTTCTTTGTTGATAAGTTTGATCGTAAAACAAGCCTGCTCTTTTTCTTTTTCGGATTCGCCATCGGCACGATTGCGTGTGCTCTTTCCCCTAACTACGAACTTCTTTTAACAGCCCGTGGTTTGACGGGAATTTTCGGTGGAGTTTTAAGCTCTCTAGTTTTGTCGATCGTGAGTGATGCGATTTCTTATGAACGCCGTGGAAGTGCCATGGGAGTTATTATGACTTCCTTCTCGATGGCTTCCATCCTTGGCGTCCCCTTCAGTCTTTTTCTTGCCAATGAATTTTCGTGGCACGCACCGTTCACATTCTTAGGCGTGCTTTCGTTGTTTTTGTGTTTTGTGATCTGGAAGTACGTTCCCGAAATGCGCGTTCACTTGCTGGAAAAGCGCGAGAAAGAACCTATTCACCGCGTTTTGACTCGGATTATTCACAATCAAAATCAGCGTCGCGCTTTGTTCTTTATGGCGGCAGTGATGTTCGGTCACTTCGCGATTATTCCGTTTCTTTCCCCTTCCCTTGTGGCGAACGTGGGAATGACAGAGCAACAATTGCCACTCATGTACATGGCTGGCGGACTTTGTACGATCTTTAGCTCCCCTTTCATTGGCCGCCTTGCCGATCGTTTTGGTAAACACAAGATCTTCCTGTGGGGCGCTTTGATTACGATTCTTCCTTACTGGGTGATCACACACATGGGACAAACGCCGCTATGGTTGACCCTGGCGATTTGCG
>NZ_CAMLDV010000122.1 GCF_946478835.1 uncultured Bdellovibrio sp.
GCATACGGGCCTCCTTAAACTTACAACAGCCCTATCCAACTCCCGAATGACCCGACTCGCAATAAGTCTTATGACATCGATTTAATATGCCTAACGACAGATGACGTTTATGAAATGATGTTATTTGTCTTTTCGCGCCTATAATAAAAATACATAAGACCAAAAAAATTTAAAGGAGTCCTTCATGAAACAAAAAGCACACGCAAGAAAAGCCACTGGCGCGAAGAAAACAAGAACTACGACTTTAAAAGCAAAGGCCAAAGCAAAAGCCAGCCCTAAAAAACAAGCCATGTCTAAACTTGCTACAAAAGCCAAACCGGCTCCTCGCAGTAGAGCGAAAGTGGAATCCACTTTGGAAACGCCTCGTGAGCCTTCACGTGAATTGGAAAGCCTGACGGAACAACCTAAAATGAAAATTTCTAGAAAAAACAGCGGCACATTCCGCGAGAATCAAAGAAGCCAATCGCAACCGAATTCGGTGACCCCTGCGGGCCGTAGATAATTCATTGCTTTAGCCTGAGCGCTGCACGCGCCCAGGCTCCGTTCGGCATTCGCCGATTAAATCCAAAGACTTTTTACACCGCGCTCAATAGCCACTTCTTTTGCGAGTTCATAACCCGCATCCAAATGTCTGAAGACGCCCATTGCTGGATCGGCCGTTAAAACGCGCTCTAAACGACGAGCCGCTTTTTCAGTGCCGTCAGCAACAATCACTTGTCCTGCGTGCTGACTGTAACCCATTCCCACACCACCACCGTGATGCAAGCTCACCCACGTAGCTCCGCATGCGGTATTTACAAGGGCATTCAAAAGAGCCCAGTCGCTCACTGCATCTGAACCATCTTTCATCGCCTCTGTCTCACGATTTGGCGAAGCCACAGAACCGCAATCCAAATGGTCACGACCAATAACGATCGGAGCTTTTACTTTTCCTTCAGCCACAAGTTGATTGAACATCAAACCCGCTTTCGCGCGCTCGCCGTACTCAAGCCAGCAGATACGCGCTGGAAGACCTTGGAACGCAATGCGCTCTTCAGCCATATCCAACCAGCGAAGAAGATCTTTTTTGTGAGGGAAAAGCTTTCTCATCGCATCGTCAGTCACTTTGATATCGTTTGGATCACCAGACAAAGCCACCCAACGGAAAGGACCGCTCCCTTTGCAGAACAAAGGACGGATGAACGCCGGAACAAATCCTGGGTAATCGAAAGCATTCTCAACACCCGCTTCATACGCGCGTGCACGAAGGTTGTTACCGTAATCGAAAGTCACAGCGCCACGGTCTTTCATGATAAGCATACCACGAACGTGTTTTGCCATCGCATCGTAAGCCGCTTTCAAATAAGCTTTTTGATCGCGTTCACGGAATTCTTTAGCTGTCTCTACGGTATAGCCTTCAGGGATGTAACCCACCAAAGGATCATGCGCGGACGTTTGATCCGTCAAAAGATCCGGAGTAAATCCTTTTTCGATCAACTGATGAATCACTGTGGCCATATTGCCAAGAAGAGCGATGGACTTTGCTTCACCTGCTGCCGTGTATTTTTTGACACGTGCAATGGCATCATCAAGATCTGTCGCCACTTCATCCACGTATTTTGTTTCAAGACGTTTTTGAATACGGGTTGGATCAATCTCAACCGCAAGAACACAAGCTCCTGCAAACACACCAGCAAGAGGTTGCGCTCCGCCCATTCCGCCTAGGCCCGCTGTCAAAATCACACGGCCTTTAAGGCTTCCGCCAAAATGTTGGCGACCGGCTTCAACAAATGATTCGTAAGTTCCCTGAATGATACCTTGAGTTCCGATGTAAATCCAAGAACCGGCAGTCATTTGGCCGTACATCATCAAACCTTTTTTATCGAGTTCGTTGAAGACTTCCCAAGTGGCCCATTTAGGAACAAGGTTTGAATTTGCCAAAAGAACGCGAGGAGCATCTTCATGAGTTTTCAAAATACCAATTGGTTTTCCAGATTGAACAAGAAGAGTTTCGTCGTTTTCTAGATTTTTAAGAGCTTCCAAAATTTTATCGAAAGACTCCCAGTTACGAGCGGCTTTTCCGATACCACCGTAAACCACCAAATCTTCAGGGCGCTCAGCCACTTGAGGATCTAAGTTGTTTTGAATCATTCTGTAAGCGGCCTCTTGAAGCCACCCCTTACAAACCATTTTATTTCCCGTAGGAGCTCTTACGACTCTTGGTTGTGATGTCATATTTAATTCCCTCTTTGGAGGTACGCCGTACCTTTTTGAATTGCACCGCGTAGCTATAAATTAATTATTACTTTATATTATTTTACTCTGCTTCAGCCTACGCGCCCAGGCGCTCCGGCACTTCGGGCTCGCGCCCGTTTACCACTCAAGGTCTCCGACAGTTTTTTGTACAACGGCTTGAAGTTCACCAGAAACCATCATCGCTTTGATCGCTTCAACGTCTTTTGAAAAAACACGGTCTTCGCTGGCGAATGGCACTGTTTTACGGATATGATCGTAAACGGCTTTCACCGCAGCTGAAGGTTTTAATGGAGAAAGCAAGTCCAAAGCCTGGCAGGCTGATAGCATTTCCATAGCCACCACGTTTTCAGCGTTACGCAAAATCTGAGCAAATTTGCGAGCCGCAATCGTCCCCATAGAAACGTGGTCTTCTTTTTCAGCCGATGTCGGAATAGAGTCCACACTCGCAGGATGAGCTAGAACTTTATTCTCACTCACCAAAGAAGCCGCCGCTACTTGCACAATCATATGACCTGAGTTCAAACCACCGTTCGGAGTTAAGAACGCTGGAAGCTCACTCATCTGTGTTGAGATCATTTTTGAAATACGGCAGTCACTAATACTTGCTTGAGAAGAAATCGCAATCCCCGCAAAATCCATCGCATGAGCGACTGGCATTCCGTGGAAGTTACCGCAAGAAAGAACTTTATTCGCATCCGCAAAAACCAACGGATTGTCTGTTGAAGAGTTTGCTTCCGTTTCAAGAACTTTCGTCACGTATCTCAAAGCATCTTTCGCCGCCCCGTGAACCGCAGGCATGCAACGAAGTGAATAAGCGTCTTGCACGCGTGGATCGTTCACCGCGTGGCTTTCAGAGATTTCACTTTTCTCTCCCATGAGCTTCATCAAGTTGCGCGCAGTTTTTGCTTCGCCTGGATGAGGACGAGTTGCAGAGATCAAAGGATCAAAAGCTTTGCGAGTGCCGCGAAGACCTTCAAGTGACATCGCTCCTGCAAGATCCGCCATCCAAAGAAGACGTCTTGCTTCCCACACGGACAACAAACCGATGGAGGTCATCACTTGGCAGCCGTTGATCATTGAAAGACCTTCTTTTGCTTTCAGCTCAAGAGGTTTGATGTTTTTTTCTTTCAGAAGTGTTTGCACAGGAACGATTTTGCCATCAGCTCCCCATGCATCGCCCTCACCGATAATCGTTAAAGCCAGGTGTGAAAGCGGAGCCAAGTCACCACTCGCTCCCACCGAACCTTGAGAAGGAACGACCGGAATGATGTCGTTATTAAGGAACTCAAGAATTTTTTCGACAACCAACGGGCGAATACCGCTATGGCCTTTTGCCAAAGCATTGGCACGAAGAACCATCATCGCGCGTGTTTCTTTTTTCGTGAATGGAGTTCCGACACCCATGCTGTGAGAGCGGATTAAGTTTCTTTGCAGTTGTTCAATTTCAGAATCGGAAATACGAACAGAAGAAAAAGCACCAAAGCCCGTGTTCACGCCGTACATCACTTCGCCGCTAGAAATGCGGCCTTCAATGTAGTCGCGAGATTTTTGCATCTGCGCTTTTCCTGCCGCAGAAAGCTCCGCTTTCAGTTGAGGATTGTGAGCAATTTCAAAAAGGCTTTCGAGCGTGATATTTTCGCCAGTAATCTGCATAGTTCGGGCTTCTCCTGAAAAGCCCGCATCCTAGCGCATGGACTCTATTTTAGGTACTTTCAAGCCTCTTTTTGCTCCGCATTATCGCACCTTATTTGGAGGTTTCTCTCCCCTTGCTCCTTAGAAAAATGTAAATCTGACTTTATGAATGAGATTAAAATCACGGACACGTTAGAAGGTACTGGCAAGGCGGCGGAAAAAGGCGCGCTTTGCTTTTGCCATTACGAAGGGTTTCTGGAAGACGGAACAAAGTTTGATTCCTCTTACGATCATGGCCGACAATTTGAATTCGTTGTGGGTTCAAAGAAAGTGATTCAAGGTTGGAGCCAGGGAATCCTCGGAATGAAAGAGGGCGGAAAACGCACGATCTTCGTTCCCTCTCATCTTGCCTATGGTGAAAGACAGATTGGGAAATTTATTAAACCGCATTCGAATCTGATTTTTCACGTCGAACTTTTTGAAGTGCGACCGCGAGAGTAAATTTCCAAAAAAAAGAGGAGCTGATTCAGCTCCTCTTTTAATTTTAAATTCTGTGTTTTAATTAGAATTCAAGAGGCAATGAAACGGAAAGAACGTAAGAGTCGTTCTTAGTATCACCAGGAATCGTAACACCTTCAAGTTCAGTGAATTTTTCATTCACATACTCAAGATTCAAAGAAATAAATGGAAGACCTGTGAAGCCGACACCCACTTTATAACTTGTACCTTTTGCTTTTCCTGAGTTTTCGAATTTCATTTCATCCAAAAATCCGTAGCCAACCCAAGCTCTCAACAAAATAGGAAAATCCATTCCGACAACACCGTAAAGTGTGCTTCTTTTGCCATCTTCATTTGGCAAACTGTCAGGTTTTGAAGTTCCGCTTACACCCAATGTGTAATCCAAACCACCCCAGAAAAAAATCGGGGCCGCATAAGCCAAACGAAGGCCTACCTGTGAACCGTCAAACTTACCGTCTGGATTTTTCGTTTTTCCCATCTCATAACCAAGATATGGTTCAATAAGAATTCCGGCGTGGGATACGCTCGTAAAGCCTAGTGCCAAAGCAAAAACCAACAAGAGCTTTTTCATAGAAGTCCTTCTCCTTTTGTAATCCTAAAATCAATATGGATCCTTTAAAATTTTGAAGGGACTCCTGTGCATGGTCAACGCCGAGACTCTTTCTGGAACACTATTTTCTCAAAAAGGTCCAGGTTTCCCGTACCTAAGTTTACTATTGTCTCTAGTCGCTCCACGGAGGTTTTTTATGTTGCGTACATTTAAAGACGACCGAGAGTTCTATTCCTCACTCCCACGCAAGCGCATTGGCGCCGGAGCTTTGCTTTTTTATAAACACGAATTGTTGATTGTCCAACCGACTTACAATCCCGGATGGATTTTACCGGGAGGCACTGTCGAAGGAGAAGAATCTCCCATGGAAGGATTGTTGCGAGAGGTGAAAGAAGAACTTCAGTTGGACATCGAACCAACACTTCTTCTTTCCGTCGACTACATTCCGAATCTGGATGTCAAAGGGGAATACATTCAATTTCTTTTTGCCGCCAAAGATCTGACAGAATCCCAAGTTCAAAAAATCAAACTGCAAGACTATGAGCTGCGTGATTATAAATTTCTTCCGGTGAATGAAGCTTTGGAACTTTTGACTCCGCCAGTAAGTCGCCGCGTAGAGAACACTTTGCGTGCTCACGAAAAATATCAAGGCGCTATTTATTTAGAAAATGGCCGACCTTATTTTGAAAAAGAAAAACATATCACCATTTCTATTTAACTCCGACGCTACCCTCTTTTTTGTTTTTTCTTTCTACAGCGTCATCGGAAGCCCTGTCTTCAGGCGACATGTTGTTAAGTGCAGGCCCATTAAGAACTTCACCGTATTTATTAA
This sequence comes from uncultured Bdellovibrio sp., assembly GCF_946478835.1. The sequence goes on from NZ_CAMLDV010000122.1 coordinate 5,769, forward strand.
AACGTGATCCATGCACAGGACAATCCCACGTGCCTTCTGCTTCGTTCCAGTGCACAACGCCTCCCATGTGCGGGCACTTGGCCGACAAGCGATGAAACATTCCATCTTCACTGCGGTAGACGGCAATCTTGGACAAACCTTCCGAAATCACACATCCTTGCCCCGGAATCAGCTCTTCTAAATCTTTGTTATCACCTTTTGAAATCCAATCGCGGTACTGAATACCCGTCTGAATATTTTCTTTGATAAAACGAGAAACCCCTTTCCAGTTGAAGCGACTGGGATTGTAGAGACCAGCCCACGGATGGGAACCTACCGTAATCAAATCTGAAAGAATCATCGAAGAAATAGCTCCGTGAGTGATGCCATGACCCGAGTCACCGGCGGCAATGTAAACGTTGTCGAAGTCGCCGGGATTTCTGCCAATATAAGCGAGCCCGTCCATGGGCTCAATGATCTGCCCCGACCAGGAAGCGACAACCTCCCCTTCAACTTGAAGGCGTCGCTCGGCCCAATCTCGCAGCCTAGAAAATCTATTATCTGAAGTTCCGCCTTGACCGACACGATGGTCTTCACCACCGACAATCAAAACATCATAATCCTCTTTGGAATTCGTATGAAAACGCAGATAGTGATAAGGCAATTCCGTATCCCAAAAAAGACAAGGCGCTTTCATTCCGCGTGGCACTTTTAATGCGACCACATAAGTCCGATAGGCCGCTTCCTTGAAATGCACTTTCATCCAATCGTTGATAGGAACATTCGTGGTCACAACAATGTGCTTGCAAGAAATACGGTGCCCCGAAGAGGTCTCAACGTAAGTGTCCTCACCGCCTTGAAATTTTTCTGCGTGAGTCAGGGGATAAATCTGCGCACCTCGCGCCAGAATATTTTCACAAACACCGCGCACAAACTTCAGCGGGTCTATTTGTGCCTGCCGAGGAAATTTGAGACAAGCCCCCGCATCGAAAAATTGTTCTTCCGCTTCTTCGACAAGATGAGCGTCGAAAAAACCGGCATCGTGGGCCGCCGCCATTTCCATTTCCAAAAAACGCCGGTCGTCGCCTTCACCTAAAAAAAGATATCCCGGGACTCTTTGAAAATCGCATTGAATGTCTTCTTCTTTTACCAGGTGTTCAATCAAATCGATGGCCGCCGTATGACTGTTATGAGCAAGCCTTGCCCCTTCACGTCCATGCCATTTTCGAATATTCACGTAACCGTCATCGAGGGCATTTGATAAATGGGCCGTTGAGTGGGCCGTTTCGTTAAAGCCTAAAAGATCTTTTTCAAGAATGACAACGTCGAGGCCTTTACGCATCAAACGATAGGCCGTCAGAAGTCCAGCAATACCCGCGCCCACGATGCATACATCCGTCTTTAACGATGTATCCAAACTTTTTAATGCGGGAAAAGCGGTGTGCTCTTGCCACAGGGATTGAGTATGTTGCTGGGCATGCGCCATAAACTCCTCCTAGAAATAGATCCTTTAATTAGAAGGAAACTTTCTCAAGAGGATTTCGCGAGTGTGAGTATTTACAAACTTTATGATTTGAGAGTTGTGATAGCCGTTTTATAGTCACGACCGAAAACATAACTGCCTGCCACAAAAACATCTGCTTCATGGCACAGCTTTGCTGTTTCTTCGTTGATACCGCCGTCCACTTCAATCAAATAAGAAAAATTATTTTTCTGACGTTCCTCATGAAGGCGCGAGATCTTTGCGATTTGATCGTGCATAAAAGACTGACCGCCAAAGCCCGGCTCTACAGTCATCACTAAAACAAGATCACATAAAGGCAAAAGAGGCAGGATTTCATCAATGGATGTGCGAGGTCGCAAAGTGATTCCCGCTTTTGCGCCCAATTCACGAATGCGCATCAAAGTTCCCGCGGGATCGGGAGTGGCTTCCACATGAATTGTTAAATAATCACTGCCCGCTTTAATAAAGTCCTCAACATAGCGTTCAGGATTTTCAATCATCAAATGCACATCCAAAGGAATCGGAGATACTTTTTTTAAAGACTTCACAACCGGAATACCGATTGTGATATTCGGCACAAATCGTCCGTCCATCACGTCCACGTGAATCCAGTCTGCTCCCGCTGCCGAGACGGCTTTGATTTCTTTTTCAAGATTTGCAAAATCCGCTGACAAGATAGAGGGAGCGACCATTTTAGACACCGAGTTTGTCTCCTACTTTAAGACTGTTGCCTTTTAAGAAATCTTCAACCTTCATACGATTGCGTGACTCCGGTTGAACTTCGTAGAGTTTCAAAACACCTTCACCGCAGGCGACGGAAATATGATCGTCGTAGATTGCTGTCACCGTGCCCGGAGCTGCTCCAGCCTGCGCGCCTTCCGACGCTCCGGCACTGCCCGCTGCCGCGGATCTATGCAGCTTCAACTTCTTTCCTTGAAACAAGGTATAAGTTCCAGGTCCATAAACGAAACCACGGATTTTTCCATCGATGGATTTCGCGGAAGCATTCCAATCAATCAGTGATTCCTGCTTTTCAATTTTCTTAGCAATCGTCACTTGCGCTTCATCTTGCGGAATCGGAGCTAAGTTTCCACGAACATAGTCCATCAACTCCACACGCAACAAATCAGCACCAAGGACCGCCAACTCATCATGCAGTTCGAGTGCGTTCATCTCAGGTCTAATCTTCACGCGACGGATGCCGATGATGTCACCTGCATCAAGTTTCTTCACCATCTTCTGAAGTGTCACACCACTTTCAACATCGCCTGCTTCAATCGCGCGTTGAATCGGAGCGGCCCCACGCCAACGCGGCAAAATAGAACCGTGCACATTCACACAGCCAAAACGGAAAGAATCTAAAAAGCTTTGTGTAAGAATTTGTCCAAATGCCACGACAACGCCGACTTCAGCGCCCCAGCTTTGGATTTCATCAAGAATTAATTGATTTGATTTCAATGACTCTGGAGCCAGAACTTTCAATCCATGAGCTTGCGCCACCATTTTCACAGGGCTTGGAGTCAGTTGAAGTTTACGTCCCGCAGGACGATCGGGTTGAGTCACAACACCTACGACCTCAAAATGCTCATCGGCAAGAAGAGCTTTTAATGAGGTCACGGCAAAATCAGGAGTTCCTAGAAAGCAGACGCGGACCTTGCTCACACATCACATTTTTCTCCGGCCTTCGCCGGCGTGTCTTCAGTAGCTTCCGCTTTATCCTTCACAGGATAACCGTATTTTTTAATTTGGTTTTTGATTTTGTTACTCTTCACAAAACTCAAGTGATCGACAAAAAGAGTTCCCTCTAAATGATCCAATTCATGCTGCATGCAAATCGCAAGAAGTCCGTCAGTTTTAACGATGAACTCTTTGCCGTGCACATCATAGGCTTTCATTTCGATGTAGTTAAAACGCTCGACCGTTTCGTAGTAACCAGGAATCGACAAGCAACCTTCATCAAAAGTTGTTTTGCCTTCACCTTTAATAATTTCAGGATTGATTAAAACCAGAGGTTGCTGAACGGCAGCTTCAAGTTCTGTCATTTCTTCGTATTTGTAACGACGACCTTTCTCATCTTTGGGACGAGTGTCGATGACAACCATGCGCTTTAACTCACCCACTTGCGGAGCCGCAAGGCCGATACCGTGAGCGTCGTACATTGTTTCAATCAAATCCTCAGAAAGTTTTTTGATTTCAGGTCCAAAGGTCTCCACAGGTTGCGAAACTTCACGCAACTTTGGGTCCGGGAATGTGAGGATTTTCATGATCATAGGAACCTCCGAGAGGCCCCCATTATATCAGCGTTTCAGCCTTTTGAGAAGAACCAAGGCCAACCCTGACATGACAATGTTAGGCGCCCAAGCCGCCGCAACCGGAGGAAGTGTTCCATGCTGCCCTAAGGTGATTCCCGAGGAATAAAACACATAATAGGCAAAGACCAAGGCCAAACAGATCCCGACATTGAGCATAGTGCCCCCGGAGCGAGCCCTCCCCACACTGAAAGGGATGCCTAAAAGACACATCACAAGCCCCGCAAAAGCAAAGCTGATCTTAGCGTGATAGTCGACCTCATACGCAACCGTATCAAGACCGGCGTCCTTATTCTTTTTGATGAAGTACTCAAGTTCTTTTTGCGACATCATGTCAGCCGTCTGCCCGGCACTTTGCAAGTCTTTGGAGTCTTCAGCCATCACGATACTTTTGGTTTTAAACTGACTTGTCAGAGGAAAACTGGAGTCCTTGGAGAACACCGTGACTGCCCCATTTTCAAGCAACCACTGCGAGCCTTGAATATGCACTTCACGCGCCGTGATCATCTGAACGAGATCCCAAACGTCGTTAAAGAAATACATCGTCAGCCCTTGCGCCCCATCTCCTTTGGCGTTCAAAGTCTGAATGTTGAAGATGGAATTTTTCGAACGGTACCAAATCTTATTTGTCTTGATCGTCGAAAAACGGTGTGGCTCTTTTTTGAGGTCGTAATACAAAATATAATTCTTCTCTTTGATCGCCTTGGGCATGACCTTGTCCGCGGACCAAAAGCCGATAATGGAAATCACGGCGACCCAAACTAAAATCGGCAGAGTGATGCGCAGAAGACTCATTCCGCTTGCAAATAACGCGACGAGTTCATTGGCTTTATTGAGGCTTGAAAGAGTCAAAATAGTGCCCATTAAACAGGCGACCGGAAGCAATTTCGAGATGATCTCTGGAAAAGAATACAAATAGTAATTTATAAGCGCCGTCGGAGCGACATTCTTATAAGTCACCATGGTGGACATCGCGTCTACGGCCGTAAATAGGGTCAAAAAAACCAAGAGGCCACCGATGAAGTAGCCCCAAAATAACCAAGATGTGTATCTATCGATTCTGTTCACGTCTAAATGTTACCTTGACTAGAATTGAAATTCCTATTTTACTTTCA
>NZ_CAMLDV010000123.1 GCF_946478835.1 uncultured Bdellovibrio sp.
ATGTCGAGTACGGGCTTTCACAGTCGGATAAGTCACCGGCTCTGCAAGGATCTTTTTGGTTTAACTTTGGCCCGCAGTTTCGTTTGGGACTTTGGGGTTCTAATACAAACTTCGAGCATAGCGATGATCATTTTAATTTGCGCATGAATGCCGATATCAAGGTTTCATTCTCTGCGACAACGCATTTGATTATCACTTACAGTAAAAGTCAGTACTACAATGGCGGCGATCACAACGGTGATTTATTGGGCGGTCATTTTCACTTTGGCGATTACAGAATTCTTTACGACAATAATAGTAACTGGGAAGGCACAGATCACCGTTCTTCCCGTTATGCTTTCGGAAAAGTTTCGACGGTTTTCAGTTCCTGGAAATGGAATAACGAAATCGGTTACAACACTCCGAGCGTCGACAATATCAATCCTTACTTTGATGCTCGCACGGGACTAGGAACAAAATGGGGTGTGATCTTTTTTGAAGGAGCCCTCACTGGAACCAGCGAGAGCTCTCAATTTAATGGCGCGGGAGATTTCTTTTTTATTCTGTCTGCGTCGACGGATCTTTAATTCCCGTCTCTTCTTTGAGTTCCTGATCTACTTGCTTTTTCAAATCTTTCGGAGCTTCCGCTTTTTTGCGGTTGCTGATTTGATTCACAAAGTTGTCATACACAGACATATCCACACGTGATGGACCAAAAAGAGCTTCGAGCTTGCGCGGTTTGCGACCGTCAGAGGTCAACTCTTTTTGCGCGATCTTCACACGAATAAAACCAATCAGTTTTGCCGGATCAATCTCACCGCGTTTTTCTTTGACACTGATACCGCCAACAACATTCACCGTGTTGCTTTCAAGTGAAGCCAGGATCTTGTTGCGAACAATATCGAATCTTTCAGAGGCTACTTTATTTGCAGACATCAGACTGCCGTCTGGAACTGCTTGAACGAAAAGTCCCGATGTGATTTTGATGTCAGCATCTTTAAGACCGCCCGTCACGCCTTTGATTTTATCCATGACTTTAACAAAGTTGGCATTCGGTTGCGCCGTGCCTCTTTCAAAAAGCATGTAATCAGGAATATCAAAGTCATAACCTTCCGGAGTCACCGTCACATTTTTTGCCACATCATTCATTTGATCGGCCAAATACGCCGCCACAACTTTTGTTGAACCCATATCCAAAAGATTTGGAGTTTTATCAACTGGCTCCATAAAACTTTGGAAAGCTTTTAAAGGCTCATTCAAAATATCCAAGAAAAGTTTTTCCAACGTCAGTTCTGCACCGAAATTTTGGAAATTGTATTCAATCACCGATGGCGTCGAGAAATAGTCCGACACGGCTTTCTTCGTCTCTTCAGATTGACCCAAGAGCCACATCACGAGGAAGAAGGCCATCAAAGCTGTCATGAAGTCGGCAAGGGCGACCTTCCAGGATCCGCCGTGGCCACCGCCTCCAGAGACAATGATTTTTTTGATGACGATTGTCTGTTTCTTTTCTGCCATTTTTAATCAATCCAGTTCCGCAACTAGGCGGCTTTCTTAATTTCTTTAGTAGCTTTATCAATTTCCGCAAATGATGGACGCTCTTCTGGCATGATCGAACGACGCGCGTACTCGATACATACGATAGGAGGCGCACCTCTTTGCAATGCAACTAGAGCCGCTTTAATACATGCCAAGTAACGACCTTCAGATTCGATATCCGCGGCCATCTTTGTTGATGTCGGCTCAATCAAACCGTAAGCGCAGAAAACCCCTAACATCGTTCCGACCAGGGCATGGGCAACGCTGGCACCGATAACTTCGGTACCTTCACTCAACTTACCCATCGTCTTAACGATACCCAAAACGGCGGCAACGATACCTAGTCCCGGGAAACCACCGGCTACAGCGGCCACCGCATGTTGCGCAAGATGTTCTTCGGCGTGGATACCTTTGATATCGGCGTCCAAAAGATCATCGACATCGTAAGGACTTAGTTCCGCAGATAAAGTGACTTTCATTGTGTCGCACAGAAAATCAACAGCGTGATGGTTGTGCATGAAACCAGGATAAGCTTTGAAGAGCTCACTCTTTTCTGGTTCCTCGATGTGTTTCTCAACCCCTTGAGGTCCTTCCTTACGGAAAAGTTGGAAGAGTTGGAAAAGCATTTGAAGAAGTTCCACGTAATCAGGTTTTTGCGGTCCTTTGGAAGTCATCGCTTTGATGGAGAGTTTGATACCCATCTTCACGATCTTCATTGGATTGGCAATCACGTATGCACCGAATGCGGCACCACCGATAATCACCATCTCGCCGAGAGCCGCATGCAAGATCACTCCCATGCTTCCGCCGCCGGCCGCGAACGTACCGAAGACACACGCAAATACAATTATTATACCTACAAAACCCATATGATATGACCTCTCAGTTTCTCTATCGGAGTGAAGTGTGTTAATATTGAGTCATTGCCGAATAAACTTGCCCATGGTCGAGAGTGGGACTAAGAGGAAAAGGTATGAAACTCAGCTTGAAGTACATTTTGGTATTCGCTCTTCTTCTTTGTGCAAGTCCAAGGTCTTGGGCCGTCGCCAACCCGGATGATACGGATCCCCTGCTCGCCGAAACAAAGGTGCTTCCTTATGAATGGAGCCCCGGCCAAGGCGGCAATATCGAAATCAAAATGAAATTGCCGGAAGGTTATCACGCTTACGAAGATAAATTCAGCGTTGTGATTTTAGAACCGGATGGATTTCAAGTAGCCCCGATCAAACTCACACCCACAAAAAAATGGTACGACAAGTTTTCTAAAAAAGAGCGCACAGGAGTTGAAAAAACATCAACCCTCACGGCGCACATTGAGGCTCCTTCCCGTTTTTTAAAAAAATATGACAAGATGAAGTTGGAATTAGTCTATCAAGCTTGTTCTGATCAGTTTTGTCTATTTCCCACAACCAAAGTGATCGAAGTTCCAATCATGGTGACCATGGTGGAAGGCGAACCGCGCGTTGAAAAGGCTCCTCAAGAAGTGATGAGCAATCCTTCTTCATTTTTCGACACGACGAACTTTAACAAATATCTTGGTTCAGGAATGCTTGCGGGACTCGTGTTTGTTTTCCTTGCGGGTATCTTCACAAGTTTCACTCCATGCATTTTTCCGATGATTCCTATTACGCTTGCGGTGTTGGGAAATCACTCCAATGAAAGAAGTCGCCTGCTCAACTTCATCACAAGCTGCGTGTATGTTTTAGGAATTGCGACAACGTATTCTGTTTTAGGTTTGGCAGCCGCTTCCAGCGGTGGCGTCTTTGGTGCGACATTAGGAAATCCTTACGTGCTGACCGTGGTGTGTTTGATTTTCCTCGCGATGGCTCTCAGCATGTACGGACTTTACGAATTGCAGGTGCCGGCGTTTATTCGCAATCGCTTTGGCACCGGCAAACAAAAGCAAGGACTGGGTGGCGCTTATCTGACAGGCCTTTTTGCGGGAATTGTTGCAAGTCCCTGTGTCGGCCCTGTGCTTGTAGCGATTTTGACTTATGTTGCTTCCACTCAAAATAAACTTTTGGGATTTTTATATCTCTTCGTTTACGCACTGGGATTGGGTTTGATCTTTATTGCTTTGGGACTTTCAAACCAATTGGTAAAAGCATTGCCTCGCTCGGGCGCGTGGATGAATTCATTTAAATTTATCTTAGGCACTTTGATGTTGAGTGCTTTTTATTATTATCTGGATCTTTTGCTTCCTGCTCGTTGGTTTGATGTCGCTTTAGGCGCGGGCCTTGTTGTTCTTGCCAGCGTTTACGGGGCCTTTCTTCCCGCGAAAGGGATGCCTGCGATAAAGCATATTCAAAAAGGAATTATGCAGGCCGTGCTTATTGTGGGAATTGGCTACGTGGTCATTGCTGCGTTTGATTTGCGTCCCATGATTCGCGGAACCATGATGGCTGGCAATAGCTTAAACCAAATTAAGAAAATGAATTGGCAGCCGTACTCAGAAGCCGCTCTAACACAAGCCGCGAAAGATCAAAAGCCTGTCATTATTGATTTCTGGGCCGATTGGTGTGCCGCTTGCCATGAACTGGAAGAGCAAACTTTCACGGATGCTCGCGTGCGTGCGATGGCTGAAAATTTTGTTTTATTAAAGTTTGATGCGACGAAAGATTCTGAAGAGCTTAGGGCTCTTAAAAAGAAATACAATATCCAAGGACTTCCGACGGTGGTGTTTATCAATCCGCATGGTGTTTGGATTGATGCTCTCACTTTGACTCAATTTGAAAAACCGGGAGCATTCCTCAAGAGAATGGAAAAAGGGGCGCAGTAGCCCTTTTTAAAAGTTAATTCACATCTCATTGTGATTTTCTTACCAACTGCCGAACTGTGACTTGCGCCATCGTCGGGCTCGTGTTTAATAGAAGACATGAGCACACAAAATATTTCGATCCAACGCACGTCTGCGCCTAAACAAAAACCTTCTGTTGATTCTTTGGGATTTGGTCGCTTTTTTACCGACCATATGTTCACAGCTTTTTATTCCAAGAAGAATGGTTGGCATGATGCGAAGATCACACCTTATCAACCGTTGCCGTTGGATCCTGGCGCGAGTGTCTTGCACTATGGCCAAGCGTTGTTTGAAGGCATGAAAGCGTTTGCTCATGAAGACGGAAAATGTGTGATGTTCCGTCCTGAGTTTAACTGGCAGCGCATGGTCGATGGCGCCGAACGCCTGTGCATGCAAGCTCCGCCGAAAGAACTTTTCCTTCAAGGTATCAGCGAATTGATCCGTGTCGATAAAGACTGGATTCCTCGCGAAAAAGGAAGTGCTCTTTACATCCGCCCTACTCTGATCGGAACGGAAGCGTTCTTAGGTGTGCGCCCTGCTGATGAATATTTGTTCTTCACCATTCTTTCTCCGGTGGGTTCTTACTATGGCAACGACAACAAGCCTGTGAAAATCTGGGTCGAAGAAGAACTTGTGCGCGCTGCTCCTGGCGGATTGGGCGCAACGAAAGCCGCTGCCAACTACGCAGCCAGCCTGAAAGCGGCACTGGATGCAAAAAAGAATTCATACTCGCAAGTCTTGTGGCTTGATGTGAATCGTGAATACGTGGAAGAAGTTGGAACAATGAACGTCTTCTTTGTTTTCGATAACGAAATCGTCACGCCGGCTTTAGGCGGCACGATCTTAGGTGGCGGCACAAGAAATTCTATCGTCACTCTTTTGAAAAATCAGGGTAAGAACATCACGGAAAGAAAATTGAGCCTTCAAGAAATTCGTGAAAGTGCGAAGTCCGGCCGTTTGAAAGAAATCTTTGGAACAGGCACTGCGGCTGTGATCAGCCCTGTGGGAGAGCTTGCAGCGAAAGACTGGAAGATTGTTGTGAATAACGGTGAGGTCGGACCTGTTGCGAGTTCTCTTTACGAAGAACTCACAGGCATTCAACAAGGTCTTAAGCCAGACACTCACGGCTGGCTTTACCATATTTAATTTTTTTAGAGACGTTTCAAACGAGCGATTTCCATTTTCGCTTCGTTCAAGGCTGCTTGCGCAGAAATCATCTGCGCTTCTTTTTCAGCCAAAAGTTTTTGCAAGTGGTTCATGCGCACTTCAAAACTTTTGATCACATTATTGTGACGATCGACCATTTCTTGAACTTTCAAATCCAAGCTTTTACGTTCGTTCACTCGTTGCGCAAGTTGCGTGATTTTTTGACCGGCTTCAGTGGCAAGCCCATTGTGGCTTTGCTCAAGACGGCTTAAAAGTTGGCTTTGTTTTTCGAATTTGATGTTGGAAGTTTTGATCAGCTCGTTCACCGTTCCAACGACTTTGTTCAGTTGGTCCGCAAGAGCTTGGTTTTGGGCTTTCAGCTCGAAAATCTGGCGATCTGTGTTCAAATAACTGTTTCCAGTTGTGCCTAGATTTGCCGGGCTTTCCATCATAGAACTTTTAGCGACTTTCTTTTCCCCAAAGAGTTCCGGATTTAATTCTTTATGCATGTTGTGCCCCTCCTAGGACTTTCAAAAAATTCTGCGTTTTCTATCATATTTTCTCTGGACTAAAATTTCAAATGTTCATACTTTATGCCTCGAAGGAGGCAGTTTTGCTAAAAGTCGGACAGCTTTTAAAATTTGTTTCAGATCTCAACCCGCAAAACACGCCCACGCGTTTGTCCTTCTATAACTTCTTGCGAGGTTTTCCTCACCCTGAGGACGTTCTCACTCCTGAATTGATCGAGATGTTTTTCAATTACTGTATGGACTACCCGCACTGGGCGTCGAACAAGCAGCAATTGGGTCACGAAGTTCAGTTTTTGTTGGAGAATTTCAATAGCTTCTACCAGCAGAAGTTTGATCTGAGTCCGATCCGTTTTCCGCAAAACATGCAGCTTATCGAGATCGAACATTTCTCTGATCTTGTTGACGCAGTGAGTTCATACGTTAAGACTCTATGCGGCGAAAATGATAAGTTCCGTATTTTGCCAGATCAAAACAAGCGCGCGGTGGCGATTGTTCTTCGTGCCGATAAAACGCTGGAAGTCCGCACTTTTGATCGCAAGTTCACGATCCGCAATGGTCAGTTGGAACCTTTGCGCAATGACTTGGTTCTTTACTATTCTTCAGAACTTGAACTCAGCAATCACCACACTCATAAAATTGAGGTCGCTCCTTACATCACGGCTCAATTCCGTGTTGTCGGCGAAAAGGTGACGGGTTCACTTCTAAGAGGTTACGTTTTCCAAAAACTTCAAGAGATGAAGAACGAGCCTTTGCAAGAGCAGACGCGCGTTCTTTTCCCGATCAAGCGTTTGGAGCAGTTCTTTGTCGATCGCCGCACAGATCCTTACTATCAGGATCTTGTAAGCCAGCTTGAAAGAACGTGCGCTCTAATTCAACAAGGCGACTCTGAAGCTTTGAAATGGTCTTCGATTGTACTGAATAAGGCTGAGACAGCCGTTGATAACGTGTTTTTAGGAGATAAGCTCATGACTTTGCTTGTGCGCGACCTCCGTCACGCTATTGGCGAGTACAGCCGCAAGAATCTCTCCTCTTCTGCCCTCAGTGGTGATATATTGGCCACTCAACACCTAGCTGAGGCTGATGAAGAATGTCTGAAAATAACTCCTCTCAAAGAGTTCGACTTAACAAATTAATCGCTGATAGCGGCCTTGCTTCTCGTCGTCATGCGGATCGCATGATTGAAGAAGGCCAAGTCACAGTGAACGGCAAACGCGTTTACGAATTGGGTATCAAAGTAGATCCTCAAGCCGATCGTATTCTTATCGACGGAAAGCCTTTGCGCAAACCTTTGACTCAAAAATTGTATCTTGTGATGAACAAACCTAAAGGTGTTCTAACGACGATGGATGATCCGCATGGACGTCCAACAATCGCTGACTACCTTGGTGAAGTTCCTGCGCGTGTGTTCCCTGTGGGACGTCTGGACTGGGATTCTGAGGGCATGCTTCTTTTGACGAACGATGGTGATTTTGCCAACAAAGTCATGCATCCAAAAGCGGAAGTGACTAAGACTTATCTTGTGAAATTGGATGGGCAACCGCAACCTCATCACATCGAAAAACTTAAAAAAGGTGTGACGATCATTGGCGGCCGAGTTTCTGCTCGCCACATCGAAAGAATCAAAAAATCCGGCGACAATAAATCCGACAAGTACGAATGGTACAAAATCGTGATCACGGAAGGTAAAAACCGTCAGATCCGTCAGATGTTTGCGAAAGTCGGCTTTGACGTTTTGAAACTTCAACGTGTGGCTGTAGGCCGTTTGCGTTTGGGAGCTTTGAAAACAGGCGAGTTGATTTTCCTCAATGAAAGCGCGGTTGATCGTGTGTTCTTGCCGGATGACCCTGAAGAAGTAAAAACAAAACGCACTTACAAAGGTCGCGCCACTTCTGTCAAGAAAACGGCGAAACCCGCGTCTCGCGTTCGAGTTAAAAAACCAAGAGGCTAATTGATGGCTTCCATGAACCCCCGCTTAAGAGGAACTATTGAAATTTCCATCGCCAGCGCGGGTTTTGGTTTTTTAGGGATCTTTGGAAAATGGGCCTTTCAATCGGGCCTTTCCGTCGGAGAATTTCTTTCTTATCGCTTTACCCTCGCTGCCCTTCTGCTTTGGATTTTTCTTCTGCTCTTTAAACCTGAGTGGGTGAAGCTCAACAAACGACAGATTTTTATCGCCGCTCTTCTTGGCATTTTCGGTTACGCATTTTTCTCAACACTTTATTTTGAAGCGATCAAAGGTGTGAGCGTTACGCTGGCGGCTTTGCTTCTTTATACCTATCCATTTTGGGTGAATATTTTTTCGCACTTTTTTACCCACGATAAGATTTCTAAAAAAGAAGCTTTGTGTTTGGTGGCGGCCTCCGCAGGTTTGGTTCTTTTGCTCTGGGGTCATATCGAAGTAAAAAATATTTGGGCGATTGCGGCCGGGCTTGGAGCTGCGATTAGTTACGCGATTTATGTTTTGCTTTCAGGTCGTTTGCAAAAGGATGTGCGCCCGATTTCTTCCGCCTTGTATGTAATTACTTTTGGTGCGATTGCTTTATCGCTCTTTCACCGTCCTGATTTTGGTTCCGTGCAAAACCTTAGTAGCTTTCAGGCCAGTTGCATTTTCGGTATTGCATTGATTTGCACGATTTTGCCTTTGAGTTTGGAACTTGCAGCTTTGCAAAAATTAAAAAGCTCTGAAGTCGCTTTGCTCATGATGATTGAACCTCTGACTGCGGCGATCATGGGCGCGATGATCTTTCACGAAAGCCTTAGTCTTCGTCAGCTTTTAGGTGCCTTAGTGATTGCGACGGCCTTGATTGTGAATACTTTTTCAAAAAATCAGATCAAGGCAGCTTAGAACCCGACCTTTGTACTAATTTAAGACAAAATTTACTATCATGACCAAATAATCACGGTCATCTCCTTCAAAGAACCGTCAAGAAAACCGATAAGTTCGTCATGAGAACTTGTACGTATCTAGTCTCATTTCTGGTTTTTCTGTTTAATTCGCTGGTCTTAGCGTCACCGAACTCGTTTACATATCAAGGACGTATTCTTAAAACAGACGGAACTCCGCTGGAATATGCCCATGTCAGCTTTCTTTTTGAGATCACAAATCCGACTGGATCTTGTGTGATTTATCGTGAGCAAGTAGACGATGTGAACATGGTGAATTCCAAAGGAGTCTTCGATGTGCCGATTGGTTCTGGCACAAAACTTTTTCCCGCGGCTCCGACTTTTAAACTTTTAGATGCGTTTAAAAACTCCACCACACAAAACTGTTCGGGAGGCTCTACATATACGGCCGCTTCCGGGGACACTCGCCTTTTGAAAGTTCAGTTCCACGATGGCAGTGGTTGGAAAATTATTTCTCCGTCGAATGAGATTCGCTCCGTTCCTTTTTCTGCGTTTTCTTTATCTGCCGAAACTTTGGGTGATAAGTCAGCTTCCGACTTCGTTTTAAAAACGGGAGTTCCAACTTGTTCTGCCAATGAGTTTCTAAGTTGGAATGGCACGGCGATGATCTGCGCGCCAGTGACAGGAGCCAGCGGCGGAACCGTGACCGATGTTACCTCTGCCAATGGCTACATCACAATCACGAATGGCACTTCCACTCCGCTTGTGACTTTGAATATTGGTACGACAGCGGGAACGGTGGCTGCGGGTGATGATTCTCGTTTTACTAATCCTCGTGTTCCGACAGGTGCTGCTGGTGGAGATTTGTCTGGGACTTATCCGAATCCTTCTGTGGCGAAGATTCAAAATGTTGCGGTTGCTAGTGCTGCGCCAACAAATGGGAACTTTTTAAAATTTGACGGCACTCAGTGGATTGGTGCTGCGATTGGTATGAGTGATGTTACAAACTTGAATTCTTCTTTGAGTAACTATCACACTATTGCTGCATTTAATTCTGCTGTGGGAAGTGCGAATTGTGCTGCTCATCAGACTCCTTATTGGAATTCTGTTTCTGGATCTTTTCAGTGTCAGTCGATCAATGTTTCCGTTGCGGGTGATGTGAGCGGGACTATTGGTGCTGTTTCTGTAAATAAAATCAAAGGCGTCGATGTCGACACGACTGGATTAGCTTCTGGCCAAGTTTTAAAATACGATGGAACCAAATGGGCTCCTGCCGCAGATTCAAATGCGGGTGGTACTGTTACGAATATCGCAACTGGTACTGGATTGAGTGGTGGTCCAATTACCACGACAGGAACTATTTCCCTCGCAAATACGGCAGTCACTCCTGGTTCTTATGGTTCAACAACACAAGTTGGAACTTTCACTGTTGATGCTCAAGGGCGTTTAACTGCGGCTTCAAATACAGCGATTGCATTTCCTGTTACTTCCGTTGCAACTAAAACTGGTGCTGTGACTCTTGATTATGGCTACATCAACAATGCCGCTTCAAAATATCTTACTTACAAACCGAACAATGTCGCTTGTACTGATGGACAAGTTTTAAAATGGATTGCTGCTAACTCTCGTTGGGAGTGTGCGAGTGATACAGATACTA
>NZ_CAMLDV010000124.1 GCF_946478835.1 uncultured Bdellovibrio sp.
CAACGTTCGAGTATGAGATGAGGGAGTCTCAGAGCGAGATGCTAATTATTGAAGACCTAACTTTTCTTTGATCATCTTGAGATCTTTTTTCAATTCTTCATTTTCACTCTCAAGAGTCCGGATGCGATTTTCTTTTTTGCTGTCCGCCTCTTCCAAAGACGCAATTTTTCTTTCAAGCATTTTAACTTGTTCTTCATTGGCTTTGCACATGCCATAAAGTTCTTTAGTAGATTCAATCAGTGGAGCAACGAGCTTACTATAGCCAGGCATACCAGGAGGCCTACCCGGCGATGTACTATAGCCAACCGTTTTATAACCGTTAGTTCCTGTTGTCACTGCTTCCGGATAAACAGCTTCTACTTCCTGAGCAATAACACCGATGTCATTACCATCCATGAATTTCATAGATGGAAAATCTTCCTGTCTCCATTGGAACGAAACACCTCTGAGTTGAAGAATTTTCGCCAAGGCTCCTGGCAATACCTCAATATTCTTCTTATATCGTCTATCGGACGTTGTTTGCCATGCCGATGTTCCCGCAGCAGGACCATTCACATGAAGCGTATAACCCGGACTTGTTATACCGATTCCCACATTACCATTTGAATCAATACGCATTCTTTCTGCAGTCGCCAAACTTCCAATCGGAGTTGTATTAAAGGTCATATAAGTGGGAGTGCTCGATCCGCCCCATGTCCCTGCGGCTTTGAAACTGATAGTGGCTTTTCCACTTGGCCAATTGGTTCCATCATATCCATCGCCTGAAAGAATTAAGAGAGTATTATTAGCTACAAGAGGATTAGGTGCAGCCCGCGTTCCTCCAGAGCCAGCTCCATATATGAGTGAGGCTCCGCCATAAGTGCGCAAATCAATATTTGCACCGAAACTGCTAGTGCCGTTGTATTCATTCCAAATTGACAGCGGCTGCCCCGGAGTGTTCGTTCCAAGACCCAAGTTACCTGCTGGATCAATGACAAGTCTTGGGTTCGGTCCGTTCACAATGGCAAATGACCCAGGAGCTGGAGATACGCTTCCTGTACCGTAAGTTCTCAAAGAGTAAACGGCAGTGCCCGCACTATCGACGATATTCATTCCTGAAAACGACGTCGACGCACTCTTTACACTTAATCCGACAGGCGTTGTACTTAACACATCCAAAGGAACTGCGGGACTATTAGTTCCGATCCCGACATTCCCCCCAGTATAAGAAATATTAGCACCCGACGTGGCCCACTGAGAACTTACTGGTATTGCGGTATTACAGATGACAGAGCCCGTTCCATCTGAAGTACACATTGAGTTGTTCGTGATACCACTTACACCAATCAACGGCACACTACCTGAAACAGAACCCGTATTTTTAGTTGCCGCAGTACCAAGACCCAAATTTGTTTGCGCCGCGGCTGCCGTCGTTGCTCCCGTACCACCGCGAGTTATCGGTAGAGTACCACTCACTATTTTTCCAGCATCGAAACTTGGAATTAGAGTGGAGTCAATTAATCCCGTCGAATCAAGTTTTGGAATCTTACCGGCAAAGCTGGCACTTCCCCCAGTCACTGTTGAATTTAATGTCAACACAGGAGCCGTTGTTGGTGATGTAACAGAAATATCCCCATTTGCACTAGAGACATTCGTGACGGTTCCACCGCCACCACCAGAAGCTGCAATTGTGATTCCTCCCGCAGAGTTTGTGACTGTAATACCAGATCCACCAGTGATGTTCGCTAAAGTAAATCCACTTCCGTTACCAATCAAAAGTTGTCCGTTTGCAGCAGTTCCTATATAGCTTGCAAGTTTTTGTCTTGATGGTGAGTTGTTTGTCCAATAAAGATTTGCTCCGTTACTTTCAATATTTCCACTGACTGCAGTTCCTACCAAGGTGCCCGCAGGAATTCTCATTGGAGAAAGTGACGTCGTTCCTGGCGCTAAAGTCAGCATACCTGTCATTGCACCACCGGAATTTTGCAAAGCTCCTGTGATACGAGAATCATTACCCGCAGCGAAAGTTGTTGCTGTTGTTCCTTGTAAGCTTGAGATCGTAATATCTGTTGGTGTTGCGGCCGTCGCCGTGTTGTTACCTTTCAAAGTATTCGCAGGCATATTGGCCAGAGTCACAACACCCGTCGTAGATATTGTCGCCGCACCAGACATTGTTTGAGCAACGGCCACATTTGTTCCATCACCAATCCAAATCTTACCGCTGGCTAAAACTGGCAACAGAGGAGAGGGTGCCTGACACACCCAACCTGCTAATGTCCAGGTAGCGACATTTCCTGCAGTCCCACAAGAAAAATTAGAAAACTTTCCCGTGCCGTCTTTGACGACAATGGCCGCCGTACCGTCATTCACTCCGGTGTTATTAAGATCCGCAACTAAAATAGTTCCGTCTAAAATCTTTGTCGTTGTCACAGCACCAGTCGTGATTGTTGCCGCTGCGGAGTTAGGACCTGAAGCTGTCACATCACCAGTCAATGCGGTAATATAACTTCCACCCGCTGCCTGCGTAACCCAACTCATATTTCCTGCGGTGTCCGAGGCTAGAACCTGGGTTCCCGTGGTAGGCAAGGCGCTCGGTAATCTTAAAACGTAGTTCGCACTAATCGGTGTTGAGGGTCCTGTGATTTGGATTTGGTTTCCACCTGCCGCGGGACTACGAACATAAATATTATCAGTAAAAATATTTGTATTTGTGATCGTCGGTGCTGACAAAGTTCCCGTTGTCGAAATATTTCCACTGGTATTAATAACTGCTGTAGCGGAAATACCTGAGGCTGTTGTCGCCGTCACTGCATTGACGTTGGTTAACTGTGAACCATCTACTGCTGGAAGCTTTCCAGCGCCGTTCATCTGGACAATCTGATTCGCACCAGTTCCAACATTTACATTCAATGTCACACTGCCAGAAGTTCCACCACCGGTCAGTCCCGTTCCTGCAGTGACACCGGTGATCGTCCCTGAATTTCCCGCAGGTAACGTGGCTGGAACCCATTGAGAGCCATCAAACTGAAGAACTTGATTTATCGTGGGATTTGTGGCCGAAATAACAGTCCCTTTTATTTTATCTACACTGACGTTGTTATAAGGACCAGTGACGTCTCCACCAAATGACGTCGACGTTCCAAGTTTGTTGTTGAATATATTCCAGTCTGCTGAACTCAAATAACCGTTTGTCGATGTGTTGGCTGGAGCAATAGAGATATTCGGAGTTGCTCCGCCACTGGACACTAAAGGTGCGCTGGCAGTGACCCCCGTGACAGTACCGCCACTCAAAAGATTTTCTATGGCCGCTTGTGTGACGATGCCGCTTGTCTGAACAAAATCCGAAGGACCTTTATCAGCAAGCTTCTGAGAGTTAATAGCAAAAGGAATATTGCCAATTACAACATCGGGCGTGAGATCTGTCGATCCAACTTTGATGTGCAATGATCTTGTTGCGAAACCACTTACAGTAACGGAGCTCGCTCCACTACACTCAAGACTTCCGGAAGAAGCAAAAATACGGGTGGCATTATTCGTTGTCGTGTCAGTTCTTGTTCCCGCTCCAACAATAACACTGAATTCACCTTGCGAGCCCGGCGAAATTGGTTGAGTTTCCTCGTACGCAATACAAGAAGTTCCGTAGATAACTTGGAAGGTCACCGTTTGTGGTGTCGTGATCGGTGTACCACTGGAGTCCGTCAGAACACCTTCATAAGTAAAAAGTGAACCGGGCGAAGTTGCCACCGCATGCGCTTGAGATACAAAGATCATCATGACTAAAGAAAGAATTAACTTCATTGAGCAATCCTTCCTTTAATAGTAAAGCTGCCGCCACTGGCAACATGTTGATTTTGCGAACGTACACGTCCATGCAAAACCAATCCCGTTCCCGTCTGTGTTTGTGAGCCCGCGAGAATTTCTTGGCTAACAGGTGTCGATGGTGAATATTTCACATTCACAGTACGGTAAATCCAACTGCCGATACGTGGAAGCGCGCGAAATTTTACGGAGACCACTTGGCCATTTGTAAAACTCATTCCGCTCCATGGTGATTTTGTATTCGTCAGTGTCACGGCAAAAGCACCGTTTTCACATTTTGATTTTGCCGACGGATCGTAAGCTGTGGGTTGCAACCAGGTGGCTCCCCCATCAAAACTCATTTCTACTTGCCCAACAAACGCAGAACAATTCGCTTGCAACGGAACCGAGTGCATGCTTGCAGTCACCACATCTGTCGTCACAAAATCAAAGCCTTCAATGGAACGAAGAATAGAAACCGACGGAGTCGTGTCGGAGCATCCGACAAGAAATAGTAAAAGTGGCGCTAAAATGTTGATTTTACGAACATCCCATTTGTTCATGACCCTTTAAATATCGGTATTTTTTAAAAGGCCCTTGAGTTTCAAAATGAGACTCTTAAATAGTACTAAGGATGAAACAAACTCTGTCTCAATTATGTAACAATTCTAGAATACAAAGCGACCCGCGACGCCAAAACCGTCATCTTCGTAAGTATCTGCCCTCTCTTCGGCTAGCTCTTCATGAAGATGTGAAATTGATAAACACCCGTGCCATCCTTGTTTTGGGCCCACAGATCTTTATCAGCAAGTGCTTTCCAACCCGTGACGTCGATCGCTGTGGGAGCACGCATGAAAGAACGGATCACCATTTGGCTTCCGGATTTAGTGTCTTTAGAAAGTTTCTGCAATATCTGATTTGCATCTTTGCCGTCAAGATAAGAAATCGTGTCTGACAGAGAGATAAAATCATACGGATGCTGAGGCAAATGCTCCAAAAGATTTCCGTTCAAATAACGGATTTCGGTTTTCGATTTTTTAACAGCTTCAACGATGTGTTGATGTGCTTCCAGCGGAAGCCCTTCTTCGTAAGCGATTCTTCCTAAAAACAAAATCTGCATGAAATAATTTTTGCGCACCAATTGCGTTTTAAAGATGCGACTGAATTCTTCCATAATAAACTGCGACGGAGAACGCTGCTCGGTCTTATGCTCGGACTTTCCAGAGAAATGTCCTTTATATAAAAACTTATTAAAAACGTATTCGCTGGCCGCGACACGGATAAAACTGTTCCAACGAATTTTGGGCCAATGTTTTTCATAAAGCTCAACTTGCTCGCTGAGTGATTGCGCCTCAAAGACTTTGCTGAAATCGCATTGCAGAACTTCTCTGAATAAGTATCCCAACTTTTGAAAGTGAGACTCCCAACGGCCGAGCAGAATAAAACCGTGTGGTTTCCACCCTTCCTTTCTCTCAACCCAGTAGGACTTCGCTTCGGAAGACAATGTCAGCTTATTAAATAAAATCTCTCTGTCATCGCCAGAATCACTGCCACCTTGCAGAGCGCCGCGATATCCCATTAAGAAAAGATATTCTTCATAAGTGAGCGTTTTCATCGCCTGCAAACGCAGCTCACATAAGTAAAGCTGACTCACCGACATATCAATGACGTCTAGGTATTTGGGATTTTTCGCAATCAAAGGCAGACAGCGTGCACCCGAGCCCGCAATACTGAAAACTCGCTCTGCGCCTTCGGGTAAGAGGTCAAACTCGATGCGTGTGTCTTCATTCGACAAAGTGTAATTCAAATCTGAAAAATATTCTTTTGCCACACGTACTCCTTAAAATGCTAAATTGCCGGTTAATTCAAAACGCACACCCATCACAAGTCCCCCGGTGATGTCTTCGTAGATTTTATAAAGGCCTTGTTGACCTTCATAGTTTTGCACAAAAGCCGATGCCGTAAAATAATCTGTGAGGTTGTATCCATAGCTTGCACTCACAAAAGCGTCTTCACTCTTGGGATTTTGATAAATCTGCATTTGGATATCATGGCGATTGGGATTCCACTGAGCCGTCATATAAAAAGCCGTTTGTGCTTCGTTTTCGGTAAGCCCGTTGACTTCAAAATAACTGATCTGCGGCAGGATGATCCAGTTTCCTAAAAATAAATCACAGCCAATATTCGCAAACATTTGATCGCGTTTGACTGGCAAATTCGGAGTGGTGTCATTCATATAACCCACTTCAAACTTCGGCACGGCGGTATCAAAAGCATAGTTTCCTGAAAGACCGTAATAATACTTCTTAAGAACCTGAGCGCTCATAGCCGAAAAGCCAAAGCCACCCATGTTCCATTTCACACGGCCACCAAAACTTGTGTTCTTTTCGTTTTCCGTTTCAGGGATTGGAACTGGATAAAAATTTTCCGCAAGCTCTCCAATACCCACTAACTCCACAGAGAAGTTTTCTTTCGCATAAGAAAAAGAGGCACCCGTGGAATGTGTTAACTGATCTGAAAGAGGATCAAAAAATAAACGATTAAAACGACGGCCCGTCCACACGTCCAAAGACGGCAAGGTCCAACTTTCGCTCCAACGTAAAGCTTGCCTTCCAACACGGACAAAGAACGATTCTAATTTAAATTCGAAATAAGCTTCTTGAAGGTAGCCGCGCGAAGGAGATCTACGAATGAAAGCCTGATCTTCATTTCCCTCGAACTCGCCAAAACCTTCCACGAAAATTCCGAAAGGCCCCACATTGGAGTTCAATTTGGATTTCACCACCAAGCGGTTGGCAAGCTCCTCTTCTTTTCCTTGAATATAGTCATAGCGTGCAGCACCCGTGAGGTCTGCGCGCGCAATGACCGCATTTATTAAAAGAAAAAGAAGAACGCCGAAACGCACTACTTCATGCTTTCCATATTACGAACTGTAAAGAAGGAATCAGGATAGTCTTTTTTATTCATCCCCAGGATGCGGATGTAACTGACTTGTTTATTCGTGTCTTCGATTTTCAAAGTGCCCGGGCGCATGGCGCCTGCGATATTTTTATAATCTTCAAAACTAGCACGCTTTAAAACGGTCTTACCATTCAGCCCCAAATACTCAGCGCGCAATGGTTCAAAGGAGCCTTTTTTAAGCCACAGACGAATCCAGGCATAAGTGAGATTGTCTTTATTGCCTTTTAAAAGAAGCTGCACTTCACTTGCCGTTTCACCTTCTTTTGTGACGGTATAATCCCCGTACCAGCGAGTTCTTGAAATATCGCCGTTAGCCACTTGGCCCGAAAGTTTTTGCGCCAAGGACAAACGCATCGAACGTTTTAAGTTCGGCACATAGGCATGGAAGTCACGGTCAAGCATCAACATATTGCGACCCTTATCGCGCGCAGGCTCTTTGGTCACAATCAAGGTTTTATCTTGGCCTTTCAAATACACTTGAAACACGGATGTGTTTTCAGACGTTTCAACTTTGATTTTCATTTCATAAGACGCGGAAGGATTACGAATATTGTCGGCCTTCTTTAGCCACTCTTCCGGATTTTCCTGAGCCCCTGCTTGGACGGAGAACGCAAACGCGCACAAAAGTAAAAACGTCTTCATGACATCTCCCTATTTTTTTCTTTTTGATAATGCCAGCTGTCTTGTGAGTTCAATCTCTTTGTCGGTAATAATACCTGTGTGTCCTTGGATCTCCGCCAGTTGAACTCCGTGACGTTGAGCCATTTTGTAAACCTGCTTCACCTTGTCCCACTCAATATCGCGTCCCATGGTGAATGCTTCGTATCGTTTTTCCAATGTTAAAAGCGCGGTTTCAGCCAAACAAGCATAGACCGTATTTCCAGGAAGACCAATATCACATGTAAGCTGCACAGGTCCCGGCAGAATCAGTTCACCTGATTCAATAATCAAGACATCGGGACGTTTTTTCGCGTCATCAATGTCAAAATCCAAAGGACGAGAGCAGTCACAAACCACAGCTCCCGGTTTTAGTTTCATCACATCAACAATTTTGTGATCAATCGCCGAAGTCGCGGTCACCAGAACATCAGCTTCACCCGCCAGTTCATTGGCGTCTGTCGTGACCGTGATTTCACACTTTGGTGACATTTTTTCAATAGCCGCTTTGAGTTCCAACAGACGTTCCATCCGAGGAGCAACAAGGCAGATTTTTTTAAACACCAATCCTAAAAGTTTCGCTGACACTTGGCCGATGGAGCCCGTGGCCCCAATGACCATCGCCATCCCGTCAACCAAACCTGTCTCTGGATCATTCTTAAGCAGACCCATTTTTTTTACGACATCGTTTAATCCCCACAAGGTAGCCGAAGCACTTAGGCTGTTTCCTGTGGTGACCGGAATAGGACTGTTTTGATTGATCGTGATTCCCTGGTCGCCAACAATTTTCGTGTAAGCGCCAAGACCGATCATTTTTGCACCGCGATTGGCGGCATCGTAACAAATGCTTTCGATCTTTTTATAAATCACTTCAGGATCTGTGGTTTTTAGAACCTTCGGAGTCGCCGGTAAAGCATAAATAATACCGTTGATCTGTTGTCCGGTTTCTTCGCTGATAATATTTTTGATATGACCGTAAACGAAACTCGGCGTTTTTGCGAACATGCGATCAAAAGGATCATTCCACTCTTTAGGCATATGCTTAAACATCGATAAGCCTGGCGCGCGCAGAATATCTCGATGCGAAAGAGCATGAACGACAAAAGCAAAGTCGGGTTCTTCACGGCGTAGAACTTTACTCTTAACGTTGTTCATTCCTTGAGAAATCTTCATCTGCGTGGAAGTTTTTTTCGTCATCACATACTTCCGCGCTGTCTGACGAATCTCTGTATCTTCAGTAATGAGTTGCTCCCACTCTTCAATAGAAAGTGGAGCTGTTCTTCCATGGGACAAACGCAAGGTCGCATCCAAAACCGAATAATTCATATACGGATGAATGCGGTAGTTCTCAGGAAAAAGATTGATGATACTTCTTGGGGAAAACTTGCGGGCTTCTTCCTCCATCAACGGATGCGAAGACCAAATCACCAGGTCTTTTCCACGCACAAACTCTGTCGCTGTATCAAAAAGCAAAAGAAAAGGAAGATCGCAAAAAACATACTGGATGTTTTCAACTTGGGCTGCCAAAGTAGAGCGACTCATTTTTTGTAATTTAGTTTCAGCCAAAGGTGTGTTCTTACGAAGATCTTTAAAGTTTGCGACGTTTAAAACTAATTTTGAAAGAGTCATCAACCCAGGAAAAGGCTGAATCAACCAAGGCACACCCAAAAGAGAATAAGCATCCCCAATGTAAACCGATTTGCGGTAACGATCGCGGATGTATTCTTCAAGCTCAGTAGAAAAAACCGCCGACGGGAAAAACACGCCGCGCTCAGGCTGAATGCTCCCCGCTTCGATATGTTTCACCAATGAATTAATATTGGCGATTTCACGCAAGCCCGTTCCGTCACACAAAGGCACGGGTGAAGGAATGCCCATGATTTCCAAATACTGGCGATGCACGTAACTTTTTTGATCAAGCTTAATCACCGGTGGCAAACTAGTTAATGCAAAAGCATCGACCTGATTGCGAAGGGTTTCAATCAAACGGCGAACGGTCTCAACAGAAAAATTCGCACTGAATCTTTGAACTTCGAAGTGTTTTCCTTCGAAATCAAATTCATAAGCCGTATCCCAATGAGGACGACCAAAACTAATCTCAGCGATCCGATACGAATTTTTCATAACCGCTCCAGAAAGTTTGTTCGTATTCTTTAAACTCAGGACACCAGTTCTCCCCTAGAATTTCACGCGTCGTTTGCGTGTCATAGATTGGGAAGTTCATCAGATAATACAATTCCTCTTCAGGAAACTTCGCGAGGAGTTTCGAAACTTTTAAAATCAAGGCCTCAGAAATCTGATCAACCAACAAGACACCTTTGTGTAGAATAGCTTGGTTCTTCAGTGCCGAGATATAAAAGTCTTTTGCCCCAAGTCCATAAGTCGGCGTTACGTGATAGCTCAAATAGCCTTGCGGCTTATCTGCCAATGTCCACTCGCAGAATTTCACAATCGCCACCGCCGCTTTATCAACAGGAACTAATGGCAAACGCACGTTGGGATTTCCCGGAAGAGGGATCGCTGTAGGAAAAGATTCAATCACCGTTCTAATTTTTTTAAAAGCTTCAGCAGCATAGTAAGGCCCATCGATACGTTCAATGGCCCCTGTTTTTGTGTCGCCAACCAAAACGCCCAAGCGAAGGTTAATACGGCCTTTCACATTTTGCACGGGCCAGTTGTGTAGAACCTGTTCTCCTAGCGCTTTGGATTCAGAGTACGCATCAGGGAATGGTTTTGAAAAATTCAAATCAAATGGTTTTACCGAAGTGAGGCTTGAGTTCACACCAGCAGCAACCGTGCTTGTGCTTAAGAAAAAAGGAATATTCAAAGCTTCAGCGACTTTGAGTGCCGTGCCCATGGTCGAGATATTATGTTGATAACAA
>NZ_CAMLDV010000125.1 GCF_946478835.1 uncultured Bdellovibrio sp.
TGAAGTGCCTGGACCTTTCCAGGCACTTTCGCTTTAACGACATTGCTCGGCGATTTCCCGAATCTCGCTGATTTCATCACATTCAAATTTCGAAATTCGCGAACAGACGTAATCAATGCATGAGGAATCAATCAGCCCCCGACACATATCGGTGACCTCAAAAATCTCGACCTTTTCATCACAGGCAAAACGACTGACATGACTGCACACTGTGCGTACACAACTGCCATCCACATTGCGGCAAGCCTGGGTCACTTCAATCATGTCATCTCGGTCATCGCATTCAAAACGACTCATCTGCTGACAAACGGCTTCTATACAGTCCGTAGGAAAATGCGTGGGAGGACAATTCGGAGGACGATTGGGTGGTCTTTCCGGAAGAGGCGGATTGTTGCTATCTGGAGGGTCCGGCAGAGGACGAGGTCGCGGAGCCGTTCCAAGAAGTTTACTCCACACGGTTTTTTGACTGTAGTAACCGTCGACAAGTTTTTTAATTTTCGCTGAAGGCGCTGCCAAACTGTCGAGAGAAATAAGCAAAAGAAGAATAAAGAAACTGGAAATAAGAAGACGCATAAACCCTCCCCTTCTTCATGCTCATGACGAAAAAGCAGAACCTCAACTGCTGGGTTTTAGGGAAGTTAAAATACAAGGATCTTTACCTAGAGCCTGTCCTGAAGGTTGCTATAATAAACAAAAACAGGAGCGAACCATGGCGACACATTCCATTTTAGTTCCAGATGACTTGGCAGAAAGAAGTGCGCCAGGACGACTGCGCTCTCGAATGATTCGTGATATCGCCGTTGAGTTTGCACAAAATCTTCATTGGGACGTAGAGCTTTTGTATGTCAAAAATCTGAAGCCTGGATTTTTTAAAAGAAAACAAGTCGATGCTCTTTTAGAGACCTACGCCGATATTGAAACGTCCATTATGAAACAATTCATGAAAGCGTACGTGAAAGGCCGAGTGAAAATCACCTCAGGAAATCCGTCCGAAGAAATTCTTACGCGCATCAATGCTTCGGAAAGTATTTCAATGGTGGTCATGGGCACTCACGGGAAAAAAGGCCTCGAGAAGATGTTTTTAGGTAGCGTTGCCGAAGAAGTTTTAAGAAACGCCGACGTACCAGTTTTGGTCTTAGGACCCACGGCTCAAGAAAAACAAAGAGAGTTTAAAATAGATAAAGATTTTAAAATTCTCTTACTTTCAGACCTTTCTGAAAGCAGCAACGAAGCAGAAACCTTTGCTCAAAAATTAGCTAAGGAATTGTCATGCGAGGTCACCATGCTCCACTCTGTCGGAGACCAAATAAGAAGGACTCGTCAAAGCCTGTATGGGTCGGGCTATATTCCCTTTGATATGGAAAAGATGTTCACGGATCTTATCAAAGACACACAAAGAAATCTGGAACGACGAAACCGCCGCTGGCAAAAAGAAGGTCTAAAAATAAAATCCGAAGCCACTGCAAAAGAAGAAACCTTGGAAAAAACACTGCAAAGAAAAATGAAAGAGGGCTACGACTTGATCATCATGGGCACCCACTCAGACCAATTGATGAAAGCCTTCCTGGGAAGCTCAGCAAGGAAAGTGATTTTATCATCGCCCATCCCCGTCATCATAGTCAGATCAAAACCGGAAAAGAAATCTTAAATGGAAAGCAAATACTCCGAATAAGAAACAAGCTGAGGAAGCTCTTCAACACATTCACCATTGTAAGTAAAAGAAGCTTTAGAAAGCCCACGAACCGAAGCAAGATTCTCTTTGCGAGTAAGAGCCCGAATGTATTTGTAGTGGGGATATTTAGATCGACAATGAGCGATCAAAGCCTCCAGTAAAGAAGCAAAATATCCCTGCCCACGAAATGATGGATGAATAATATAAAAGATCCCAACATTGATAGGCTCCTTGTCAGGATAAACCCCAACAAACCCAATAAGCTTTTCTCTACTCCAAGCTGCAAAATGAAACTCAGGAGAATAAACCTCAAGAGCCAGCTTCTGCTCAATCGGAGACATTTCAGAAAATCGTTTCAAAGGAGCATCAGGCTCGCCAGACTCAAAATAGGAGTCGTGCAAAATAATCAGTTCACTCAAAGTGAGTTCTTTAAAAACAATCTTCATATCTATCAACCTAACATTTGCTAAAGCAGCTGTACTACTAAAAGTCCGTACTTCTTAAAAACAGCAGAAACAATTATGCGATCTTCCGCCGTCCATGAGCAGGCTGTTTCCCGCTCTTCCTGAGCGGGAAAGCAAAGTAATTTGGAAGAGTTTTTGATAATTCCGACGGCGAAAACGGCGAAGCCCAGTATTAAAGCGCAGTGACAGAATGTCCAAGAACCACGAAAAAGAAATCAACAAGATGCTTATTAAACACGAGGAGGCTTGCTAGCAGTGGGGTGCCGCCGCTAGCAAAACCGAGTTCCGCAGTGCCAAGAAAGAACAGCAGTAGCAATCAGGAGACTAAGAAAAAAAGAAAAAGGAGCCAGCAAGGCTCCTTAATGCGCGAGGACTGTCTGAGCGTTTTGCTAGCGGCGGCACCCCACTGCTAGCAAGCCGGACCCTCGAAGTTTAGTAAGCAACGTGGTGATTAATTGCTTCGTGGATTCTAGGATCTTTCAAAGGAACCAAACTGTGTTTGCTCCAGAAAGACATGATTGTTAGCAAGAACAATCCCGCAAAACCAGCGAATGTACCGATTTCCCAGAAGCCGAAAGTCACCTGACCGTCGAAGAAGTTTGGATACACCATCCAGTAGATGTCTACGTATTGCATGATCAATACAATCGCAGAGATCAACAAAACGTTTGCATCATTTCTTTTCGCTGCACGAGGAAGCAATGCCAAGAATGGAACTACGAAACGGAAGATCAAAAGAAGCATCGAAATGCTCATCCATCCACCTTGAGCTCTCATGATGTAGTACTCAGTTTCTTCTGGCAAGTTAGCGTACCAAATCAACATGAATTGAGAGAACGCAATGTAAGCCCAGAAGATAGAGAAACCTTTAAGGTACTTCACAACGTCGTGTTGGTGTTCTTCAGTCACATAACCTTTGACGAAGCCAGCGCGTTTCATCAACACGATAACAATCGCAAGGAAAGCCATGCCGGCTTGGAACATACCTGCAAAAGTGTAAATACCGAAGATTGTCGAGTACCAAGTTGGCAACAATGACATCAACAAGTCGACGCTGAAGAAAGAGAATGCCAACGCGTAGAATACGATGAATCCAACTGCTGGAGACACGTTTTTATTTGTTAGGTTCTCATCACCCGTTTGATCTTGTTTCAAAGAGTTTCCAACCATCACCCATCTGAAAATCATGCAACCGATGGCGAAGATGAACAAACGCACAACGAAGAAGCCTGCATTCAAATAGCCTGTTTTAGCTGCGATCACTGGGTTTTCAGCAACAATCTCAGGATTTGCCCAAGGGTAAAGATGCTTAAAACCAACGAGCAACAACAAACCACCGATCAAGATCGCTGGAATGAAAGACGTCGTCGCTTCCGCGTAACGGCGGATTGTTACAGACCAACCTGTTTTTGCTACATTATTGATAGCAATCCAGAAAAGCCCGCTCACGGCCATTGCAGAGAAGAAGAAGAAAGCCACAAGGTAAGATGTCCAAAGTCTTTCTGGACTTTTCATCAAACCAACTACGAAAGTCAAAAGACCGATCGCAATCAAAGCAAAGCTGATTGTTTTCAACTTTGCCGGAGCTTCAAATTTAGATACGTGTAGATTTACGTGATTGTGTTCGCCCATTTTAAACCTACTTAGATTGCTTCTCTAGGAAGCGAATGTAGTTAACAACTTGCCAACGATATTTTTGTGGAATGTGAGAAGCATAAGGGCCCATCACACCTTGTCCCATCGTGATCACGTGGTAAAGGTGACCATCCGGCCATCCTTTGACTTTGTCAGTCAGGATTGAAGGTGGTTTCAAAGCCATTTTCTCAGACACAGAAGACTTCGACTCAGTTCCACCCTCGCCTTTAAAGCCGTGGCAGACCGCGCAGTTTGTCTCGTAGTATTTTTGACCTACAAGCAAAGTCTCTTCGTCCATTTTACCAGCCAAAGGATTTTTCAAATTCTTCGCGGCACCTTCCACATCAGTTGCGTATCTGTACGGTTCAAAACCAACAGGCGCTGTGTGTTCAGGCGGAACTCTCATTCCGCTGTGGTGAGGAGATGTTTCGTCGTACTCCTGAGCTTTGATCGCCGGAGACTCCATCATATCTTGGATGATTTCTACATTGGGTTTATTACCGCGCGGACCGCAGCTCGACAATGCGATAGCTGCCAAGCCTGCCGCTGCTACACCCATGGATAAATTCACAAGGCTTCTCATCTTTAGTACTCCGTCTTCTTCACTTCTTTAGCGCCAAGCTCTTTGAACATCTTTTCAATTTTGGATTCGTCATACCCTGTATCATTGTGAGGGATGAAAACCGCAAATTTGTGAGAGCTCAAATCAGGATCAATTGATGGAGGATCAATACGTGGAATTTTGCACGCATAGAACAAAGCTCCAACAGAAGAAAGAGCGGCAAACAAGATAGTCAATTCGAACATAATAGGAATGAAGGCTGGAAGCGAGAAGAAAGGTTTACCACCCACGTTCACCGCCCAGTTCACTGCTGAAGTCCACCAAGTCAAAAGAAGACCCGCTGTCAGACCTACGCATCCCGCAACGAAAGTCACATAAGGGATCCAAGATCTTTTAATGCCGCAAGCTTCTTCCATTCCGTGAATAGGATAAGCAGAGATCACATCGAACTTAGTGAAGCCCGACTCGCGAGTTTTGCGAGCGGCTTTCAAGATCAAGTGTTCGTCTTCCCAAATACCAGCGATACCTTTAGTATATTGAGCCATTAGTGGTGCCCTCCTTTATCATCGTAACCAACATGGAGTACAGGCTTCACTTCCGCGATAGAAACCGCAGGGAACAAACGTAGATACAACAAGAACAGTGTCAGGAACATACCGAAGGATCCAACAAGAACCCCTGTATCGAACCATGACCAAGCGTACATGCCCCAGCTTGATGGCAAGAAGTCACGGTGAAGAGATGTCACAGTGATCACGAAACGCTCAAACCACATACCGATGTTCACGAAGATAGAAACTACGAACATCACAGGGATTGAACGACGCATTTTCTTGAACCAGAACAATTGCGGGATCAACACGTTACAAGTCACCATACACCAGTAAGACCAGCCGTAAGGACCGAAAGCACGATTGATAAACACAAAACGCTCGTATTGGTTGCCAGAGTACCAAGCGATAAAGAACTCAGACGCGTACGCGTAACCAACAAGCATACCTGTTGTCATGATGATTTTGTTCATCACTTCCAT
The DNA here is from genome assembly GCF_946478835.1 of uncultured Bdellovibrio sp. The sequence goes on from NZ_CAMLDV010000125.1 coordinate 5,367, forward strand.
ATGATCAAGCGTTACGTAGTTTTGGAATTCTTTGAAACCGATACGAACCAAAGTCATCAACGTCACAACCATCGCGAAACCGGAGAAGATCGCACCGGCAACGAAATATGGAGGGAAGATCGTTGTATGCCAACCTGGCAAGTTAGAAACCGCGAAGTCGAAAGAGACGATCGTATGAACTGAAAGAACGAGTGGAGTCGAAAGACCCGCAAGGATCAAGTACACCATTTCATAGTGTGACCAGTTTCTTGCAGTTCCACGCCATCCCAAAGAAAGCGCGCCGTAAACAGTTCTGCGAAGTTTGTTTTTCGCACGGTCTTTGATAGTTGCAAAGTCAGGAACCAATCCGATGTACCAGAACACCATGGAAACAGTCGCGTATGTTGATACGGCGAAAACGTCCCATAGAAGTGGCGAACGGAAATTCACCCACAATGGCCCACGTTGATTTGGATACGGGAACAACCAGTAATCCAACCAAGGACGACCCGTGTGAAGCAACGGGAACAAACCGGCTGTCATAACGGCAAAGACCGTCATGGCTTCCGCAGTACGCGCCACCGATGTTCTCCACTTTTGACGGAACAAGAAAAGAACCGCAGAGATCAACGTACCGGCGTGACCGATACCGATCCAGAATACGAACGTAACGATCATCGTACCCCAGAAGACCGGGCTGTTAACACCCAGCAAACCGATACCGATACCAACAACGCTTGCAAGGATACCGATATAAAATAACAACAACGTCTTCGCACCTAGGAACAATCCCACCCAACCTTTGGATGGGAATCTTTCCACCGGCGCACAGATGTCGTCCGTCACATCTTTTAAAGTCTTATTGCCAAGGACTAATGGACTACGCTTCATCATGAGTGCTCACCTTGTTTTGCAGTACCGTGACCGTTGTGGTCACCAGTTGATTCTTTATCATTGTTACGGATCTTAGAAAGGTAGCGAACCGAAGGTTTCGCATGCCATTCTTCAAGAAGTGCGTAAGAACGCTCTTCTGTTTTGAAGATCTTAGCCACTTCAGAGTTTGGATCATTCAAATCACCAAACACGATACCACCTGCAGGACATGCAGTTTGGCAGGCTGTTTTCACATCGCCGTCTTTCAACTGACGTTTTTCGTTGCGAGCAACCGTTTTAGCATCCTGGATTCTTTGAACGCAGAATGTACATTTCTCCATAACCCCGCGAGTGCGAACACCCACTGAAGGATTTAGAGCCATGTGCAATGGCTTCTCGATCAACTTCGCATAGTTGAACCAGTTGAAACGACGAACTTTGTATGGACAGTTATTCGCGCAGTAACGAGTTCCCACGCAACGGTTGTAAACCATGTCGTTGAGACCTTCATCAGAGTGAACAGTCGCAAGTACCGGACATACCGTTTCGCAAGGAGCGTTGTCACAGTGTTGACACATCACTGGTTGAAAAACCGCTTCAGCGTCTGCTGGGTTTCCAGTGTAGTAACGGTCAATACGGATCCAGTGCATTTCACGGCCTTCGATCACGTACTGCTTACCTACGACAGGGATGTTGTTCTCAGATTGACATGCAACCACGCAAGAAGAACAGCCTGTGCAAGTGTGAAGATCCACAGCCATACCCCATTTGTGACCACTGTATTCGTGGCCAGACCAGATCGACCAAGTGTGGTGTCTGTGGATGCCGGCGTCTTTCTTTTTGTTGTAGTCTTTCAAAGTTGCTTCCGCAACGATGTTACGACCTTCCATCGAGTGATGACCTTGCGTGATCGCAATTTCATACTTCTTAGATAATTTTTTGAATTCCGCTTTTTGACCAGCGAAAACAACTTTGCCGTCTTTCGCAGTAGCTAGAGCAAAAGCATTTTTACCAATGCCATTACCTACTTTACCTACGCGTGTACGACCGAAACCAACAGCGATCGCCAAAACATCGTCATGAAGACCTGGTTGGATCAAGATCGGAAGTTCGATCTTCTTATCCCCTACCGTCAATTCAACAACAGAGTTTTGTTTCAAACCGTGTTTTTCAGCTGTCGCCAAAGAAACGCTGATGTAGTTGTCCCATACAGCTTTTGTTACCGGATCTGGAAGCTCATGCAACCAAGAAACGTTGTTCAAAGAGCCATCACCCATGTGAGACGTTGGGTAAAGAACAAGTTCGAATCCTTCAGAAGCTGCCGCTGGTTTGATAGATGTGAAAGCATCTACTTTGAATGAGCGAGCAGAAGAACCTGTGCCCAATGACCCTGCGTAACCCTTTTGAAGAGTTTCTTGCCAGAAGTCTTCGAAATCTTTTCCTTTGCCCACTTTTGGTTGGATGTCTGATTTCCAGAACACTCTTAAGTAGTCATAGAAAGTTTCGTAGTCACGAAGACGTTGAGGACCCATATTGGCCATGAAGGCCCAAGTCATCAAAGACAATTGGAATGAACGAGTGTCGTACATTGGACGGATCGCAGGTTGGCAGATTGTATAAACACCATTTGCCAATTCGGCATCATTCCAAGATTCCAACGCGTGGTTGTCTGGAGTGATGTAGTCTGCATAAACGCCTGTTTCGTCAATACGGTCACCTGTGTAGACAACCATTTGAACTTTTTTAATGGCGTCAGCGAAGCCCATTTCAGCAGGCAATACGAAAGCGGGATTCACACCGTGAACAACCAAAGTTTTTACTTTGCCAGCAGCCATATCTTTAATAAGAGCGGCCATGTCTTCGTAAGAAGCTTTCAAAGCCACGTTGCCATTTTTGTGGTCGACTGTTTTACCGTCGTTATCCAAGATCGAGTTCAAGAAGTTTACAGCTACTTGAAGCTCTTTAGACTTCTCAGTCATTGTTTGGATACCACCGGCTACAACCAAAGACTCACCTTTGTTTGCAAGAAGGTCGGCAGCGACTTTTGCGAACAACTCAGGTTCAACACCCAATTTTTTCGCCGTATCAGCAAATGGAGCCAAAGCTGCTTTTACATTGGCGTTGCCAGCGTAAGAAGAAGCGCCTTTTTTCACGATGATCTCATGAAGAAGACCCATCACAACATCAAGCTGTTGAGAAGGTTTGATCTTCATGCGGATGTCTGCGTTTGCACCAGTGAGAGAGTAATTTGAATCGAAAGAAACCAAACGATTCATGTTTTTGATATCTTTACGGCCGTTCACGAATTGATTCGTGAAAGCTGTTGGAGAGATCCATGTTCCCAAGAAGTCTGCGTCGATAGACACGATCATCTTCGCTTTATCGAAACGATAAGCTGGAACGACGTCATCACCGTAAGAAGCTTTTTGACCTTCACGAACTTCTTCGTTCGCGAATGCTTCCCACACAACGTGTTTCGCTTTGAAACCTTGTGCGAAGTCGCCGATCACAGCGCGTGTTGCAGGAGACGCAATCGCGCCCGTCAAAACAACAACGTCACCTTTTTTGAGTTGCTCAACAACTTTTTTGTCTAGCTCTTCCCATTTAACGTCGACAACTTGGCTGTTGGATCTTTTCTCATTGAAAAGATTGCGTTGTGGACCTTTCAATCTTTCTGGATCGTACATCTTCAACAAAGAGGCTTGTGAACGGATGTTCAAACCAGAGATGCTGAATGGGTGGCCCGGATTTGCTTCGATTTTAATAGGACGGCCTTCACGTGTTTTAACCAAAACACCAAGACCTTCAGAACCTTCGAAGTAAGCTGAAGAATAGTAATTCGCTACACCCAAAGTCACTTCTTCAGGTTGCTTGTTGTAAGGAACGATTTTTTGCACTGGACGACGGATGCAACCCGCAGATGCCAAGGCAATAGAAGCTCCCATCAACTTCAAGAACTCACGACGAGCCCAACCGCTTTCATCGTCTTGCGCACGAAGAGGAGAAGATTGGAATTCCGTCTCAGCAAGCTTCATGAACTCAGGATCGTTTTTCCATTGCTCAAGGCTCAGCCAGTATTTGTTATCACGCTCCACTTGTGGGCGAAGCGCTTTTTTCATTTCTAATTCATTATCATGATGCATTTCAGACATGGTACCTTCCGAAATCCTTAGTAGTGACAAGTTGAACAGTTGAGTGGAGCCTTGTTTTCAGGCTGACGATGACAGTTCACACACCAACCCATAGAAAGGTCAGCAAACTGTTCTACTTTCTTCATAGTCTCGATTTGACCATGGCAAGTTTGGCAGTTCACGCCTTTAGCGATGTGGGCGTTGTGGTTGAAGTGAACAAAGTCAGGAAGCATGTGCACGCGAACCCACTCAATAGATCCGCCGTTGTCATACGCTTCACGCAATTTTTGAATACCAGGTTTATCAGTCGCCACTTGAAGATGGCAGTTCATGCACGTTGAAAGTGCAGGAATATTCGAGTGCTTCGTTCTTTCCACTTGATTGTGGCAGTACTGACACTGAATTTTGTGAGTTCCCGCATGGAGGGAGTGGTCAAACGCGATAGGCTGCTCTGGAGCGTATCCTTTGTTATATCCAAACCCTGGTTGAAATTTACAACCAACGAGAAGAGTTGAAACCATGAGCGCGCCTAATAACGCCAATGCGCTCGCCGCCGTTCTTTTGAATACCCGATGCATAATCATCCTTCGCTTATTCACTACTGTGGGCCAAAGACAAACGAATGCTGTCCTAATTTTAGTTTGCTCCTATTTAATGGTGGAAAAGTCCAGTTGTCCATATTCTTTTTGCAAACATATTGAAAAAGAAGATGACTCAGACTATTCGCCCAAGAAGTGTGCAAAATAAAAATCAAGTAGCAGGTGTCTGTTTTTTACCCTTACCTTGCCTAATCACACTTACATAAATCACTAATAAGATGTGCGCTGCCACGAAAGCAGACACATATTCAACACCACCCGCACCAAAGCCGTACGAATGAAGCCCTGCGCCAAGAACG
>NZ_CAMLDV010000126.1 GCF_946478835.1 uncultured Bdellovibrio sp.
ATTCAAAGAGCCCAAAAATCTTTTCTATCTAGCTATTCAGTTTTCAAAGAGCGAAATTTTTAAATCGCATTTGCTTCGTTACCGAAGCGCGAGGAACCAATCTTAATGATTTTTTTGTCCCCGTCAATGTTCTTCTTTTATTTTTTTCGTTACGAGACGAACGTCTAAAATAAAAAATTGGTGGAGGCAACAGGGATCGAACCTGCGACCTTCTGAATGCAAATCAGATGCTCTCCCAGCTGAGCTATGCCCCCGAACAAAGTGGAGCTGTTTTCTCGTAACGGCCCAAAAAGGTCAATAGCTTTTTTTCGAAAATTTAATGACCGTACTAAAGTTGCTTAATAAATAATCGAGGCCTGCGCCTCGATTATTAGAAAACTTAGTTTAAGTCGTTGGATTTACAAAAGATTAAGCGCTGGCTTTAAATTTTGACGCAAGAAGTCTGTTTAACCACTTTCTTTCAACGGCCAAGTCAAAACCGACTTTTTCTCCGCCCGAAATAATGGCTAAATACACTTTTTTAAGGATTTCGACCTCGTGATCAAGGCCGTTATCAGCACCTAAAGACTCTTCAATAGCTTCAAACACACTCACTAGGTCTGGAGTCGTTACCACTTTTGGAATACGGCCCATGTCTAAACCTAAAGTTTCAATTGGTTTGAAACCCACAAGGGTTTCCGTCAATAGAACTTTCGTTCCATTCTTGAAATTCACTTGGATAAAAGGCTTTCCTTCAGAATCCGCGCGATGAAGAACTTCATTCACGTCTTGAGTGATAAAGGAGAATACTTTTCCATCTAGATCTTGGCGAATTTGCACTCGGCCTGACTCGTTGATCTTCGCACGAAGACCTTTCGAGGCATCGACAAAATTCAAGATGTGATCTAATTCCGCATGTGTCGACTTCGATTTACTGCTCAAAATACCCTCCCCTAAACATATAGGGTCCTTCCTACACATTAGGTATCGACAATCCACAAAAGGACTTAACACAAAAACAAAAAAAGATGAGAATCCGGCCTCTTATCCTGTCGCAATTTGAATAGATTATCGCGATAATGTTTCAAGGCGAGATTCATGGCGGCGTGACTTGAAGTCACCGTTCCGATTTGAGATAACCATGAATCGAAAGAGGCACTCACTATGATCATCACTCGTTGGCAAGCACCGATCGTTCCAAGCAAACAGCAGGTTCACATGATTTTGGAATCTGAAGGTTTGGAACCTTATGACGAAATCTATGAACCGCAAATGAAGGTTCAAGATCACCGTCATCCGTTTGCTGAAGTGCGCGTGATTGTTTCTGGAGAGATGATCTTTAATATTTCTGGAAATCAATTTGTGTTGCGCCCCGGGGATCGCTTAGAGATTCCTGCAAACACAAAACACTCCCACGTCGCTCAAGGCACACAGACCTGCGTGTGTGTTTGCGCCCAGCGCGCAATCTAATCTTTTTTCTGCTTCATCCACTGTAAGTACTCGCGGATTGTTTTTTCAAAACCGCGAGTTGTTGGTTCGTAGAGCTGGGCTTCGCTGACTTCAGGCGGAAGATAACTTTGATCGACCCATCCTGTTGGATAATTGTGCGGGTATTTATAATCCCTACCGTATCCTAAATCTTTTGCGAGAGCTGTTTTCGCTGAACGCAAGTGCAATGGCACCGGTAATGTTCTGGTTTTTTCAACGAGTTCACGGGCTTTATTTAAAGCCATATAAGAGGCGTTTGATTTCGGGCACGACGCTAAATAAGTCGTTACCTGTGAAAGAGTGATCGCTCCTTCAGGCAGCCCAATAGCTTCAACGGCTTGGAGACCTGCGATAGCGACAGAGATTGCTCTTGGGTCTGCGTTTCCGATATCTTCAGAGGCTAAAACGATCAGTCGACGAGCGATGAAGATAGGATCTTCTCCGCCGTCGATCATGCGAGCGAGATAATAGACGGCCGCATCAGGGTCACTGCCGCGCACACTTTTAATGAATGCCGAAATAAGATCGTAATGCATCTCGGAGCTTTTGTCGTAGCCCAAAGGATTTTGCTGAAGAAGCTCGCGCATATCGTTCACATCTAAGCGCTCGCCGTCCTCTTGGTCTTTTGTGAAATTATAGAGAATTTCGAGACTGTTGATGAGTCGACGTGCATCCCCGTCAGAATATTCGAGAAGATTGTTGATGGCCTCTTTGGTGAGGATCATGTCGAGCTGTTTTTTGTAGTGCGTTTCTGCGCGACTGACGATTTTGCTGAGATCTTCTTCAGAAAGTCTTTCGAAAATCACAACACGGCAACGACTGAGAAGGGCTCGGTTTAATTCGTAGCTTGGATTTTCTGTTGTAGCGCCAATAAGGACGATATCGCCTTTTTCTACGAATGGAAGAAGGACGTCCTGTTGCGCTTTATTAAAACGATGAATTTCGTCGACGAAAAGCACGGTTTTTTGTTGCAGCTGCAGACGGCGGTCTTTGCCTTCCTCGCCAATTTCTCTTAAGGCTTTAGCTCCGGAATCCACGGCGTTGATATTTACGAAATGAGCGTTGAAATGCTGGGATAAAGCCAGCGCAAACGTGGTTTTTCCTGTGCCTGGAGGGCCCCAGATGATGAGACTTGGTAAATAGCCTTTGCGCAACATCTGGCCGAGCTTTGATTTTGGTCCCAAGGTTTTATCTTGGCCAATGATCTCATCTAAATTCTTCGGTCGAAGAATTTCTGATAGTGGTGATGAGCTTGAGGCTGCGGCAGAGGCGGAAAATAGGTCCATGGATGGCTTATAAAACGGGTCTTTGCGGAGGTCACTGATTATTCACATCGTTGGTGAAGAGTCATGACGATAACTCAGAGCGTTTTTCAAAAAACAAAAGGCTCCTTTTAGGAGCCTTTTTTAATTCTTTGTTTGAATTTAAAACTAGAAGCTTTCGACTGTGATTGTTGTCGATGTTTTTACTGGAGTTTCGTTTCCGGCAGCATCGCGCTCTAGACCGAAAACTTCCATGGTTCCGCTGGCTGTCGTACCACTATTCATTGTGATACCGCCGCAATAGAGGGCGCAGTCTGTGGAAAATGTTTTATTCGCATCTCCACTTGGAATCAATGCTTCTTTCGTTCCACTATTAAACCAAGTACCCTTCAATGCTGCGAGACCATCGCCACCAACCTCACAGTTGATCGGTGTTGAGCTGCCTGGAACTGGAATATTGATGCGAATAAAGGCGATGATAAGGTTTTTAGTTGTGTCTTTGCGAGTAAATGTAATTGTTGGAACACGGAAGTAGCTTGGTGAGATGTCCGCCGTTGGCGTGTCAGTTCCAGCATTTTCGCGCGCCAAACAGCTAACTGCTGTTGCCGGAATCAAAGGCAAAGAAGAGCCACTGATTGAGACTTCAACGTTGCCTGCTTCTTGTGAACAGGAACCGAGAACGACTGATAAAACTAGTAACGAGACGTACAAAAGTTTTTTCATTGTTCCCTCCCTTTAAAAATCTTGAGTTGTCGGAGCTACTGGACCTGCGTCAACCGGGCCGATGATTCTTGGTGTAAGGAAAACTAGCAGCTCCGATTTATTTCTTGTGACGTTCTTGGTTTTAAACAAGTAACTCACAACTGGAAGCTCGCGGAACCAAGGTACACCGTTTTCATTCTCAACAGCGTCGCTTTGGTAGATACCACCAATGACCGCTGTTTGACCGTTTTTCACAAGCACGCGAGTGTTGGCTTCACGGCTGTTGACCGCAAACGCACCTTGACCCGCACTACTCACGTCGGCACCACGGAATTGTCTATTCACAGTGACTTTCATTATAACAGATCCGTCCGCTGTCACCTGCGGAGTCACCTCAAGTTTCAACGTCAATGGCTTAAACTGGAACGTCTCTTGAGTTGCTGTCCCGTTTTGAGTCACCTGACGTACTGGTTCTTCTGTCGTCTGATTGATATCCGCTTTTTCATTCGTCATTGTCATGATTCGTGGAGCGGAGAGGATTTTCACCTGTCCTTCACTTTCAGACAAAGACAACGCCGCTTGCAGAGTTCCAAAGACATCCAGAGTTCCCACGCTCACGTTGAAATTCAAGTTGCCCGGAGTAGCTGCTGTCGGGTTGATGTTAAAGCTTGGATTCATGTTCACAGGACCGCGCGCTGTCGAGCCAAGTTTAATCGGCGCACCAGAAGCCCCCCAATTGATCCCGATATTACGAGTGAAGCTTTCTTGCGCTTCCACGATTTTTGATTCGATCAAAACTTGTGGAGGTTGTGTATCAAGACTCGCAATCAATTTCGCTGCACGCTCTAGATTTTCTTCGATATCCGTCACAACCAAAGCGTTGGTACGAACATCACCGACAACCTTTCCGCGATCACCTAAGAAATCTTTGATTTTCTTTTCAAGCTCGTCCACTTTCGCGTAGCTCACAGGGAACATGCGAACTTTCAAAGGTTCCACGTTCTTACGGGCTTGCGCCAGTTTCGTTGCATCATCTTCTTCCGCTTTCAAATCTTGAAGAGGAGCGATACGAAGCACGTTGCCTTGACGAGTGTAACCCAGTTTTTTCGCTTTCATGATCACAACCAAAGCTTGGTCCCAAGGAACTTGGCGAAGTTTTAAGCTCACCTCCCCTTTTACGTCTTCGGAGATCACCATGTTCACGCCGCTCTCCTCCGTGATGAAGTTCAAAGCGTCGCGGATATCCATGTTGTTTGTTTCGATAGAAATTTTCTTACCGTAAAACTTTGTATTTCCAGAAAGGAATTCCGTCAGGTTCTGGCTTGGCAAAATTTTCGCGTCAGACAACTCCACATTGGTTCCGTCTGCTTGAGCAACTTCGTGCGCCTCTGCCGAAGTTCCAGCGCCGTTGGCAACGATCAAAAGGCTGTTGCCTTCGGCTTGAACTGCGGGCTCTGCCACACCTTCACGCAATTGAATAACAAAGCGTGCTGTTGTTGAACCTGGGTTTTGATAAGCGTCGATGGCGCCGACGCTGCCTTTGATGTCCTTTGTATTCAAAGAACGCTTCAAACGGTCTGGTAAGTTCGCGTTGTCGACTTCAATAATATACTGATGCAAATCAGGATTTGTGCGTGTCGTGTAAGTCAACGGCTTGTCCGCTTGCACGACAACAGTTCCGCCTGTTTCATTGGCTTTAAACTTCAAATCCGTGATGTTGGCAGGAGATCCAGATGGAACAGACACTGTAGGCGCTGACTCTTGCACTGGAGTTGGAATTGTCTCTGTCACAGTCGGAGCTGGAGTTTCCGGTGCCGGAGTTTCTGGAGCTGGCGCAGGAACGTCCGCCACTGAACTGTCAGCAAATGGATCTTCTGTTGGTGAAGCTTCTTCCGTCGGAGCAGGAGCTGGAACTGTCTCTGCAGGTGGAGTCGCCGCCTGCTCTTGAGGTTGTCCTTCCGCTTGATTGACTTCATCTTCAATCGCTAAATCTTGATCGTTTTGCGCAGGAGCAGATTCGGCTTGTTTTGTTTCACCGCCGCCATCTTCAAAATCTGCAAAATCATCTTGATTGCCTGAAGACTCCGCTGGAGCCACTTCAGATGAGGATTCTCCACCATCTAATGACAAATCGTCCTCAACAGGACGGCTGGCACAAGAGGTGATAGAAGCAATCAACGCACTTAGGATAAATAATCGAATGAGTCCTTTCATTCGTTCCTCCTCTGATAAATAAACTTACTTTTTCAATTCCAAGACGCGAGTCTCTTTAACCGATTTTCCGTCGTCATATTTGGTTTCTACGACAACGACTTCACCCTCGCGGATGGCCGCTACAAATCCTTCGCTTCGGCCGATCTTTGAATTTTTAGTTACAGTAAATACAGCGCCATCCGGATCGCGAATCATCGCGCGCGGCGTGCGCACATCCCACAAGATACCGACAACCTGCAAACGCTCGATTTCCCAACGCTGCAATGGTTCTAGGATCTCATTCGGTTTTGCGATGTCAGAACCGCCGTTATCTTTAGGACGAACCGTTCTGAAAACTTTGAACGGATCTCTTTTTCCTGTCGGATCGTAACGGTAACCATCGCTCGGCAAAATACTTGCTGGCGGAGGAGTTTGCGCTGTTGCACCGTCACCCACTGGCATTTCGTTTTCCATTGGTGGCGGTGGCACCGAAGGTTGTTGCTGTTGCGCAGCTCCAGGCGGGGCCGCAGGTTGCTGTTGTGGCGGCGGAGTTCCTGGCTTAGGAGGAGTTGCTCCTGCAGGCGGAACTTGAGTCGATTCCACTTCTTTTAAGAAGTCTGCGGGTAAATCTCCATTAGACGGAGTTTCTTGAGAATGCGCAGGAGCCATAAACTTCACGCTCACTGCAAAAGCAAGCCAAAGTCCCAAAGAGGCTACTAGAATGTAAGATACAATCCATCTTACAGATTTCACTGCGGAGTCTCCGTTCCTGCCGTTCCATCAGCAGTTTTTTTCTTTTCTTCAGGAGCCAGTTTGTAGCCGACCACCTGACCTTCAAATTTTAATTTCTTACTTCCAGGTTCAGACTCTGTGATCACGACGTTTTTCACACGAGCCATACGTTCTGCTGTCGATACCAAGAAAGAAAATTGCGCAAGTTCCGCATAACTTCCTTCCAACGTCACATCCACAGGAACTTCTTCAACGACTTCTTTTTTAACCTTGTCGCCTGGTTTTTTCGATTTCACACTCACACCGGCATTGCGGGCAAAGTCGTCAATCGCTTTATTGATATCAATAGAGAAAAGCACAGACGGAAGACGACGAGAGATCTCTTGATACTTTTGGCTAAGTTGTCCGACCTTCTCTTGCATCTCTTGCACTTGCTTGAGAGTAGCATCCGTGTCTTTTTTCTTATTTTCTTCTTCTTGAAGCTGTTGGCTGATTTGCACGATTTGCGCGTCAACAGCGGAGCCGTCGTCGTACAGTGCATACCAATAAAAAGCCGTCAGTCCTAATCCGATGATCAGGACCTTACTGATTTGTTGGGCTGCGAGAGTTTCAAAGAACTTATTCATTCGGGTCTCTCCAACAAACAGCTAATTTCAAACTTTTTTAACATCACGCCATCTTGGTTGATCTCGCTTGAACTTACCAAGTTCACGTCCATTAAGAACGCGCTCTTTGTTAACGCTTCCAAGAAAGAAGACACCTCAAAATCACTCAAAGCCAGACCTTGCACATTCACTTTATCCGGATTGATTTGCACGCGTGTGAGCCATGCTTTTTCAGGAATCACAGTTTGCAACAGATCCAAAACACGGATTTCTCTTTGCCGGTCTTTAGCGATTTTTTCCAAGGCTGAAATACGTGCTTCAATCAAAGCTTCGTCTTCCTTAAATTTTTTGATCTCAGCCACAGAAGCAGCTTGTTTTGAATTGTAGTTTTGCAACTCTGTCAAAACCTGCGTTTTTGCGTTGAGATCAGCAACCTTGCCCGGAACGTTTTGATTTTGGTAAATGTATAAAGCCAACGGTCCCACAAGAATCAAAACCAAACGCTTCAGGGCCTCTTTTCTTACCTCATCAGGAGCTAAGAAACTGTCTGATGAAATTCCCAGTGAAGCCCCAAGAGGAGACCCCGCGCTGACTGAAGCTCCGGATGCCAGATTGATTTTAATCATGATGCATCCCCCACTTCACGCAAAGCGAGACCTGTCACAACGCCAGCAAAAGAGCTGATTTGATCCAAGTATTCTGGAGAGAATTTTTTCGGATTCGCTTTCACACGCAAGAATGGATTAAATGGCTCCATCAAAATGCCTGTCACGCGAGACACAGTCTCTGTCAGGCCTGATGTTGCGGAACTTCCGCCCGTGAAAAAACAACGGCTCAGGACCAGACCATTTGTTGTCGCACTTAAGAAGTCCAAGCTGCTGCGAATCTCTTCTGTCACCGCTTCATTTGTTGCGCTGATGATGCTGTGAACTTCGTCGGGAACTTCACGGCGAGAGATCGCGCTCAGTTTAAGGGCTTCGGCTTCAGCCACCGTCACGCCCATCGCTTTGTGGATTTCATTCGTGTAGTTAGCACCACCCACAGGAATATCACGGCAGAAAATCACTTCGCCATTTTGCACGACCACGAAGTTTGTGATCGATGCACCGAAGTTCAGAATTCCGATAACTTCTCCAGGGATTTTTCCGTAATTCAACTCAAAGGCATTTGCGAGAGCGAAACCACTCACGTCCAAAACGCCGCAAGAAAGTCCACTCACCTCAATCACTTGTGTGTACTGAGTGACAAGTTCGTTTTGAGCGGCGATCAACAAAATATCCATCGTGTCCGGAGAGCTGCTGCCCGCCAGAATATGATGGGCCAAGCTGATATTGTTGATATCAAATGGAATGTATTGCTCTGCCTCGAAACGGATTTGATCTTTGATAAGTTTTTTATCCATTTTGGGAATCGTGATTTTCTTCACGATCACGGCTGTACCCCACATTGCCGTTGAGATGCTCTTGCGTTTGGATTTTACTTCATTGATCAAAGATTGAATCGCGATACCAACAGAAGCGATATCAACAATCTCACCACCAGAAACAGAATTCGGCGGAGTCGGCGCGAAACCAAAAGAAAGCAACTGGGCTCCTTTGCCACTGAAGTCCATTTCAGCCAGTTTGATGGAACTCGTTCCGATATCGAGTCCGATAACTTTCTTCGATTTAAAAAACATGCTTTCGCTGCTTCCCCAGTTGTATCACTCAGATGTCATTTCAAAGACTTACGTCCTTGGGACACAAGTCCTAAATAATAAAATTATTTCTGCTTGGACAGGGAATGTCAAATATGGCTCTCGGGAACTTCTAAAAAGGTCCAGATATCAAAATGTTATATCTGAGAAAATTAGCCTAAGCCGGGTAAAAATAGGTTCAAGTACCAAAGGGCGATAGTCTCTCCACCGAACAAATACAAAATAGCACCTAAGGCCAGGTAAGGTCCGAATGGAATTACGGTCTTTAGTCCAGCCTTCTGTTTTCTTGCAGCGATCAAACCGATCACACTTCCGATGATGGCTGAAGACATAATCACAAAAGGAATGGCTTTCCATCCAAGCAAAGCACCGATCCAAGCAAGGAGTTTGATGTCTCCCCCACCCATGCCTTCTTGTTTTGTTAGTAGATAGTACACGTAAGCCATGCCCCACAAAAATCCGCCGCCCATCAAAACGCCGAAAAGAGCATCTAAGAATTCACGATGAGGATTCAAGGCAGCACCCACAAGACCAATCACGATGCCAGAGAGAGTGAATTCATCAGGCAAAATCATGTGATCAAGATCGATAAAGGTGCAGACAACGAGTCCGAAAATAAAAATCAAATATTCCAACAGCGACCACGAAAATCCAACGTAGTGAAAGCTTAAAGTGAAAAGGCCCGCCATGATGAGTTCCACTAATGGGTAACGGAAAGAGAATTTTGCGCCACAGTGACGGCATTTCCCGCGCAAAATAAACCAGCTAAAAATTGGAATATTGTCGTACCATTTGATCGGCGTTTTGCAGTTGTAACAATAACTGCGAGGCTTTACGACGCTTTCTTCTTTTGGCAAACGATAAATCACGACGTTGGCGAAACTTCCGAAGATCGCGCCCAAGATAAAGAAAAAAACGTAGAAAGTTAGATCCAAATTAGACAATGTCTTTTCTCCTGAAGAAGAAATTTGTGGCAAGGATGAGTAAAATTCCCCATCCCGTCATGTGTGCGAGCATCCACCCTACATTTTGCGCAGGAATTCCGTTTTCCAAGAAGTAAGCGGACTTCCAGTTCATGCGGTAAAGATTAGGCGTGATCCAATGGAAAACTTTAACGGCTTGAATGAAAAGTTCTTCTTTGCTTTTTTCAGCGAAGAACGAAAGATCACCGAGCCAATGTCCCAGAAGGAAAACCATAAAGCCAGCGCCCAGTGCAAGCACAGGTCTTACGATCAAACTAAAGCAGATCACCAGACACAAGATCACAGCACTTTCAAACCAAAGACTCAGACATATTTCTACAAATGACAGCCAAAGATTGGGTTCTTTCCAAAGACCCAAAAGAACCCAAAGCAGAACCCCCAAAGCTGTTAATAAAAGAGTGTTCAGTGCAAGGACACCAAAGATTTTTCCCAGGATGAATTGCTCACGACTGACAGGCCTTGAAAGAATCAATAGACATGTTTGTTTTTCGATTTCTTTAGCGAGTAAATAGGAACCTGAAAAAAGAGAAACTCCGAGGGCCGCGACCTGAATTGCCAGGAATCCAAA
>NZ_CAMLDV010000127.1 GCF_946478835.1 uncultured Bdellovibrio sp.
AAACTCGCGAATTGATTCTTCGTCATCGACAACAAGAATTCTCGACTTCATTTATACGCTCCCACGTCCTGTGTATTAAACACTATTCTCTCAGTTTGCTCTTGGAAAAGTCAAAATAAACTCAGTCCCTACGCCCACTTCGCTCTCGACAAAGACTTGTGCTCCATGCCCTTCCAAAATCTTATGAGTCACAGCTAGACCAAGGCCCGTGCCTTTAGGTTTCGTCGTGTGGAAAGGTTCAAACATTTTCTTCTTCGTTGCTTCACTCATCCCGGAACCTGCGTCGCGAATACGCACTTGCACTTCTTTTTCAGTCACAAGAGCTTTCACCGCGATGACCGGTTTCTGAGAATCGTTCATGGCCTGGTACGAGTTGATAATGATATTTAAAAAAGCTTGTTTCAATTTATCGCGACGACCGAGGATCTTTAGGCCCTCGGCATACTCGCGCACCTGCTCGACATCCTCGCGCACTTGTTTATTCAGGCGCATGGAATCCAGAATTTCGTTAAACAACGAAGACAAATCCACGGGATCTGTCGGCGGAGTTTCCGGACGAGCATAATCCAAAAATTCCGTGATCAAATTATTCAATCGGTCAATTTCGCGAAGAACGATCTTCATCAGTTTTCTATCGTCTTCATTAGTCACCGTTTGCGTCAGCATTTCAATGCTACCGCTGATTCCCGCCAAGGGATTGCGAATTTCATGAGCAATGCCGGCGGCAAGCCCACCGACTGCCGCTAATTTTTCATTCTGGCGCGCACTGAATTCCAACTGGCGAATTTTTGTCAGATCATCAAAAAGAGCAATCGACAAGTGTGCTTGCAATTCAGGACTGTAGATCTTTGAAACCGTCATTCCTAAAATTTTTGAACTGCTGTCTCTATGATCCGTGTATTTCACGTCGCCTTTAAAAAGGCCTTCGGACTTCTGGATTTCAGGAAAAAGCGCAAACCAATTAAGCTTGGTAAAATCAGAGAATCCTAAAATCTCAACGGCGGAAGAATTGGCTTTCACAACTTCGCCGGCTTCCGTGAAGGACACCATTCCCGTTGGAATATTTTCGATAAGAACTTCATTGAGTTCCTGAGCGGAGCGAAGACTCAAACCTGTTTTCTTAAGTTCGCTGCCAACACTTTGCAACTGTTCACTTAAGTAACCCGCAAGACCCGCCACGGAGAAGAACGCGATGTTATTAAGCGCCAACAAGAAAAAGAAATTAAGAGCCTTCATCTCGGGCGAGAACAACGCCGCCACCGAAAAGAAAATACTTGTAAAAAGAGCCAGCGTCACAGCGCCTACACCACGGCAAGCGATTCCGGCCAAGAGAATATTCACCAGGTGCAAAAACAAGAAAAGAGACTGATTGATCCCCGAGTAATAAATCAAAAGGGAAATAAACAGAGAATCAAAAACAAAGCCTAGGAAAAATAAAACAGGACGCTTTAAAAGTTCACTCCAAAAAGAAAACCAGATCAGATGTAAAGCAAAGGCGACCGTCAGGATTCCATAAAAAGGCCCCAAAATAGACCAATTGATAAATCCCTCTTGAACAATACTGGAAATCACACTGATTGCGAGGATCAATGCAAAAAGACTGATGCGTGCAAACTCCACCATCAGTCCTTGATTTTTATTGTTCTGAAACGCCAGACTCAGACGCATCTACTGAACCACATCCGCCATATTGAAGATCGGAAGATACATGGCGATCACAAGAACGGCGATGATACCACCGAGAACCACCATCAAAAGAGGTTCTAAGAGTGATGTCATGGCTTTCACCGCAGTTTCAACTTCGTCTTCGTAAAAGTCGGCGATTTTTCCAAGCATCACATCGAGCGTACCTGACTGCTCACCGATGGAAATCATTTGCACGACCATCTCTGGGAATGCTTTTTCCTTACCCAAAGGAGCGGCAAAGGTACGACCCTGAGTTACAGAATCTTTACATCTTAAAAGAGACTGTTCGATCACGATATTGCCTGCGGTTTTTGCAGAAATCTCAATGGCTTCGATCAAGCCCACGCCGGAACCTAAAAGTGTTGAAAGAGTTCTCGTCAAACGCGCAATCGCGGACTTCTGAATCACTTCGCCAAACACAGGTGCCTTCATTAAGAAACGATCGAAAGTATTTTTACCGTCGTCTGTCTTAATCCACTGCATGAAAGCAAAAGGCCCCACCACAAGAACAACGAGATAAATATACCATCTGTGAATCATGGAGTTACTTAAGTTCACCACCATTTGCGTGAGCATCGGTGGTTCCTTACCAGAAGATGCGAAGAACTCCATGAATTTAGGAATGATGAAAACCAGGATACCTGCAATAACGATCATCGCAACCACGATGATGACCATCGGATACACCAAGGCACCTTTGACTTGCGCCTTGAGTTTCTCTGATTTCTCCATGTAGCTTGCAAGACGTTGCAAGATACCATCAAGGATACCGGCTTCCTCACCGGCTTGAATCATATTCACATACAGTTTATCAAAAACATTTGGAACCTGCGCCATGGAGTCCGCCAAACGACGTCCTCCTTCAATCGAAGTTTTTACCTGTGCAGAGGCCTCTTTAAGCAGTCCTGGACGAAGACCTTCGGAAAGAATTTTTAAAGAATCTACAACGGGAATACCGGCATTGATCAATGTTGCAAACTGACGAGTGAAAATTTGCAAATCTTTACCCTTCACACGAGCGGCAAAGATGCTGGCATTTTTCCCGGCAGAAGCACGAGCAGCTCCGAATTGCACAACACGTACGGGAAGCAGTTGTTGCGCTCTAAGACGAATGATGGCCTCTTGTTGGGAAGCGGCTTCGATTTCTCCTTGAACCATTTGGCCCCCGGAGTTTTTGGCTTGGTATTGGAATTTAGCCATCTTAGATACCTACCTTCTTAAGAAGTTGATCAAGGTTGTCTGGATCTCTAGAAACTTCAAACGCCGTTTTCAGATCCACACGGCGACGAATCAAATGTTGTAATAAAGACTGATTCAAAGTCAGAATGCCGGAATTCTCTGGCGAGCTCGCCATCAGATTCTCTAGGCCTTTCACATCTTCTTCTTCAATCATGTTTCTCACTTGAGGTTTCATTAACAAAACTTCATGAGCAAAAACTTTTTCGCCGGATAAACCCGCAACCGCATATTGTCCGGAAGCCATGCTTAAAACTTCCGCCAAACGAGGCGCTCCGTGTTCACCGTATTTTTCACCCAACACAGACAAACAACGGCGAAGAGCATTCGTGATGGAGGGAGCTTTCATTGAATAAACGACGAAAGTTCCTCTTTCTGCCAAAGCCAACGCCTCTTCGAAAGACTCTTCGTCAGAGTATCCGTCAAAAACCACCATATCCACACCCGCCAGAAGACTTTCTTTTTCTTCCGGACGAGCGAAATCACCATTGTGATACAGATAACAAGCTTTTGCTTCACGCACTTGCGGGAAAGCTTTGCGCGAAAACACAACACCCACAAAAGATTTTTCTTCGCTGAGCTTTTGTAAAATTCTGTGCAACGCCCACACTTGCCCCGCTTCGCCGGGACCTGAGAGTAAAACCAACCCCTTCATACGAAGGCAGGTTTCCAAAAGCGACGGAGGAAGTTGAATCTCCTGGCGTCCGCCATCCAGATCCATATCCAAAATCGCTTTCATCGTGGTGTCTTGCTGGAAAAAAGAAAATCCAATACGGACACTTTCAAAGGACGCTTCCCCTTGCACAACACCTGTTGTTTCAAGCACTGCTTTTTGCTGATTGCTCAGCAAACTTTGCTGCAAAAGATTCCACTCTGTCACCAGAGCCGGAGACGTTCTTAAACTCGTCCATCCCGAAGGCAGACGCACGCGGGGTTCACTTCCCACAACAAATAAAAATTCTTCCGCTTTTTTCGCTTTTGCCTGCAAAAGAAGTTCCGTCAAACTCATTATGTGTCCTTCACTGATGCATTGAGTACTTCTTCAATCGTCGTCAAACCACGTTTCAATTTTAACAAAGCACTTCGGCGCAAAGTTCTCATTCCTTGTTCGCGCGCGAGATAACGAAGCTGTCCCGTGGAAGCTCCCTTGAGGATCGCCTCTTTCATTTTCTCCGTCATGTGCATAAGTTCAAAAATCGCCGTACGACCTTTGATTCCTGTATTATTGCAGTTCGCACATCCTTTTCCGTGGAAAAGTTTGTATTCGTGGAGATCATTTTGCGCGACACCCAAATTAATCAACGTCTGCGCCGGCACTTCAATCGGCGCTTTACAAGATTCACACACTTTACCGACAAGACGTTGCGCGACGATCAAGTTCACTGTTGAAGTGATAATGTACGGAGCGACACCCATCTCTGTCAGACGAATCACCGTGCTGGGCGCGTCGTTCGTGTGCAGAGTACTCACAACCAAGTGACCTGTGGAGGCCGCTTTAAAGGCGATTTCTGCCGTTTCCAAGTCACGAATCTCCCCCACCAGAACGATGTCAGGGTCTTGACGAAGGAAAGACTTCAAAGCACTCGCGAAAGTCAGATCAATATCAGGATTCATTTGCACCTGGTTGATCCCTTCCAAGTTGAACTCGACAGGATCTTCCGCCGTGGAAATATTCACATCAGGCTGATTCAAGTCTGCAAGTGCAGAATAAATTGTATTCGTTTTACCGGAACCTGTCGGTCCCGTGATCAAAACCATTCCCTGAGGAAGGTTGATTTGTGATTTGAAAAGTTTCAAGTCGTCTTCTTCAAATCCGAGCTTCGTCATGTCCAACTGCAAATTCGATTTATCCAAAAGACGAAGAACGACTTTTTCGCCCCAAAGAGTTGGCAGAACGCTCACGCGGAAATCCATCTCTTTTCCCTTGGAGGTACGTACTTTCAAACGACCATCCTGAGGACGACGTTTTTCAGCGATATCTAGTTTAGACATGATCTTAATACGTGAAGCAATCGCAGCCCCGGTTCCCGCCGGAGGAGCTGTCGCTTCCACCAAGTTACCGTCGATACGGAAACGCACGCGGTATTTTTTCTCATAAGGTTCAAAGTGAATATCGGAAACTTTTTTGCGAATTGCATCTCCTAAAATGGAGTTCACGAATTTCACAATCGGCGCATCGTCGGTCATGCCATCTTGGTCAATGATTTCCGCCGTAGGGCTGTTGACACTGAATTCTTCATCCAGCGCATCCGCATTCATACTATTCAGGTTTTTCGTGCTGATGCTTCCGCCGTAGTATTTTTCAATACCGGAAGCAATCGCACTCTCCGTTCCGACAACGGCCTGAATGCGGCAACGAGTGATGAAACGCAAATCTTCTTTGACTATAATATTAGAGGGATCGGCAAACGCGACCACCAATGTGGTTCCCGCTTTTTGCAGAGGGATCAGCGTGTTTTTTTCGCAGACATCCTTAGGAATCAACGCAATCACACTTTGATCGATTTCAAACGTGTTGACCTCAACACCCGGAACCGCAAAATGTTTTTCAAGCGCGCGAAGGATTTGGTTTTCCTTAAGAAATCCAAGTTGGATAATTGCAGACGTCAGCTTTTGACCTGTCTTTTTTTGTTCTTCAACAGCCAAAGCAAATTGGTCAGGTTTTAGCAAACCTTGCTTAACTAATATTTCACCTATTTTGAGTGAAGACATTGTGGCTCCCCTTTATTACCTTAATATATGGTGCCGTTTTTTGTAACTAGGCCTAAGAATAGTTTTCTTTCACTCGACAGAAGATAATTTTCCCGACCAAAATCTAAGTGGAATTTTGTTTTAAAAACTCTCTCCAACTTTCGGTGATCTCTTCATGTGAAAGTTCACTTCCCACTTCGAGACGATCCAACCACAGCTTCGTGTACACAGAAGCGACCAAGATCGGATGAAGAACACGCAAATCGGCCTTCACCGCTTCTTCCAAAAGAAGATTATGTTCCGGAAGAATATTTAAATCCAACGCATATCCCGCTGGACTCATAAAGTTGAAATAAGAAAGATCCGTCAAAAGGGATTTCTGAGAAGAAAGATCCACAGTATTGACGACAATTCCCGCACTCACCGCTTGCAGCGTAAGCTCTTCAGCAGGAAGAACATGGAAACGGATTCCTAATTGCGAGCGCGAAAGAATATCTTTCTGACGTTGCATCTTACGCCCGGATCCCACCATGTAAATATCCGCGATGCCCATCTCCGCTAAAGCCGAAGAAGCCGTTCGGGCCTCTTCGTTATCACCGATCACAAAAGCAGGCGCACGAATGTCTAAGTCATTCGACGCCTCAACGAAAACC
The DNA here is from genome assembly GCF_946478835.1 of uncultured Bdellovibrio sp. The sequence goes on from NZ_CAMLDV010000127.1 coordinate 6,267, forward strand.
AAACGAAGAGCTTCATGCAATAAAAGACGTGGATACCAAGTTCCGTTTTCTGCAAAAAAAGAATCCGTGCATTCAAGAGTGCGCACCAAAGTTGGCAACACTTGCAATTGCGGGAGAATATTGGGAGACAAAGACGGCGCGACCTTCACAGCCATCGCCCCTTGCATGAGATCTCTTGAAAATTCAGGATGAACTTCAAATTCCCAGCCCCAGCCTTTTTTCTCAGACAGGAACTTTAAATACCTCACAAAGTGACCCATTCCTTCGGGACGGAACTCAACTATTTTGTGGGTGCTCACAGAAATACCTGCGTGTTTCAGAAATGTCGTTTTGGATTTGGGTTTTTAATTCATCAATGCCGGAGAATTTCTTTTCGTCGCGAATGAAATGTAACAAGTACACCTCCACTTCCAAACCGTAAAGATGCGCATCAAAATCAAACAGATGCGTTTCAATTTTAATGGGACCTTTCCCGTTCTCTTGGAATGTGGGATTCACGCCAATATTGGTGATTGACGGATGCATGTGTCCACCGAATTTTGTCAGCGTGCAATACACACCTTTGCGCGGAATGAACTCCACGTCAGGATGAATATTCGCCGTTGGAACACCAATCGTGCGACCGCGCTGAAAACCTTTTTCCACGTGCCCACGCATATAGTATGTGCGGCCCAAAAGTTCGTTCGCTTTTTCAACGTGTCCATTTTTAAGTTCTTCACGAATGCGAGTTGAGGAAACTACAGCGCCCTCGTACTGAAACGGCGGAATGATAATCAGACGAATGCCTTTTTCAGCGCAGTATTTTTCTAAGAACGGAATATTTCCCGCGCGATCAGCTCCGAACGAAAAATCATGTCCCACAACCAAAGTTTTTGGATGCAAACGAGAAACGATGTAACGATCCAAAAAATCTTGAGGCGAGACTTGCGAAAATTCTTTCGTGAATTCTTCGATGATCACGTATTCAATGCCTCTGGCTGCAAACTGTTCTTGCTGATCTTTCAGATCAAAAAGACGATACGTCGCTCTTTCAGGATGAAGAACTTTCACTGGATGTGGATGAAATGTATAAACCACCGACGGCACCCCGAAGTACTGAGCTTCGCGAGTCACGTTCTCGATAAGCTGCTGATGCCCTAAGTGAACGCCGTCAAAGTTCCCTATAGTGACAACAGAGGATTCCAGAGGAGAGCTGAGCTGATGAACGCCTTGATAAACATGCATATTTTTCAATATACCCTGTTCCAAGCTCGTCTGTAAGCCCTTTTAATAGTTGAATTTTTTAATAAATTTGCTATGTTGCAACGCGTGCAAAAAGTCTCTTTAGAACACCTCAAACTCCGTCTCGAAGTCCTGCTTCGTTTCTTCTCCCGTCGTCGAGGGTTCTGGCTCCGCTGTATTCTGTGTTGGGCGATTGGATGCCTGGCCCTTTCCAATGACGAGATCAATGCTTACGACCAAAGATTTCAACTGCGTGGAGACCAGAAAGCCTCCTCGCAAATCGTCCTGATCACCATTCGCCAATCTGACTTCGCCGCGATTTATGAATCTCGCACTAATTTCTTGGACAACATGTCGGAGGTGACAGATATCACCGACAGCTTTTTCTGGAATAAACAAATCTGGTCTGAACTTCTTTTGCGCATTCTTAGACAGAACCCTCGCTCGGTGGGTGTCACGTTGTACTTTGGCGACAACGTGGGCACTGTTCGTTTATCCCCTGAAGAACAAAAATTATTTTTAGATTCGCGCGTGGTTTGGGCTTCAACGACAAACAGCTTAGAGCGTGTATTAACGCCGGTGTTTTCAAATCGCGATCACACGAATCTTGGGAACAATGAAGTTCGTCGCGATGAAGACGGTGTCGTCCGCCGCGTTTTCCCGCAAAGATCTGAAATGCCTCATCTTGTCGAGATGGTCACGCACAAGAAGTTTCCGACTCAACAAGCGGGACTTCCTATCAATTATCGCGGATCGAGCCGTGTTTTCACACAGTACACTTTAAGCGAAATCATGTACGACGAAGTTCCAAGCAATGCGTTTGCCGACAAAATTGTTTTGATTGGCGCCGAGACTTCTTCTTCCCCGACTTACATGACTCCGGTGGGAACTTTATCGCGCACGGAAATTTTGGCACATGCAACCGATACGGTTTTAGGAAACAAGTGGATCAAGAGACTTCCTTTTTGGTGGTACGCCTCAGGATTTTTTGTCTTGATGCTGATTGCGGTTTTCTTAATCACAACTTATCCGCAATCTGTGGCTTTATTCTTTATCCTGTGGATGGGGACGTTGCTCGCAGCCTTGTCGGCGTGGGTGTTTGATAGTTTTTATTTCTGGTCACCGGCCTTTTCGCCGTTTGTGCTTTTGGGAGCTTCGTGGATTATCTTTATCGGCTATCAAGCGACAAAGATTGAAAAGAAAAACTTCCGCCTGCAACAAGAACAACAATACCTGCAAGAGCTTGAGCAGCTTAAAAACAATTTCGTCAGTCTTATTTCTCATGACTTAAAAACGCCGATTGCCAAGATTCAGGCGATTGTCGATCGCTTGATGACACAGCATCAGGACTCGGAACTCAACCAAGATCTTCGTTCTTTGCGTCTTTACGGTGACGAACTCAATCGCTACATTCAGTCCATCTTAAAAGTCCTTCGTGTTGAGTCCCGGGATTTTAAAATTAACACGGACGTGGGCGACATCAACGAAGTGATCGAAGAAGCTCTGCACTCACTTCGTCCTTTAGCGCGTGAAAAGAACATCGCGATTCATACTTCTTTAGAACCCATGTTTTCTTTGGAGTTTGATACGACGTTGATCAAAGAGGTCGTGATCAACCTCATTGAAAATGCCGTGAAGTACACTCCTGCCGGCGGCCGCATCGAGGTGATCTCGCATGAGTCTGATGATCTAGTACACGTGATCGTGAAAGACACCGGGGAAGGTATTAAGCCTGAAGACATGGAAAAAGTCTGGGGCAAGTTCACTCGTGGAAGTGATCAGGATTTAAGAACTAAAGGAACGGGATTAGGACTTTATCTCGTTAAATATTTTATCGAACTGCATGGCGGAAAAGTGAAAATGGAAAGTACCGTAGGACACGGAACCACAGTGTCTTTCACTTTACCGCTGGATACTGAATACGATACGGAAACTGAAACTGAGGTGCTTGCATGATGAACAAACTCCACACACTGATTGTAGATGATGAAGCTGAACTGCGCCGTTCAGTGATTTCTATTCTGAAATCAACAATGCCTGAAATTGATTTTACAATCGACGAAGCTTCCACAGGAAAAGAAGCTTTAGAGAAAGTAAAACAACAGCAATGGGATCTGGTCTTGATGGACGTCAAAATGCCAGAGATGAATGGTCTTGAAGCTTTGACAGCGATCAAGGAACACGACCCGCGTACTTTCGTGGTATTGATGACAGCGCACTCAAACTTACACGACGCCGTTCTTGCGATCAAAGAAGGCGCTTACGATTACGTCGAAAAACCGGTCAATCCTCAATTGCTGGCTGAAATTGTTCGTAAAAGCTTGGAAGCGCGTGATTTGGTGTCAAGCCTGGCACTTTCAAATCCGGTTTTTGATGACGACATCGAAAGTGAATTTGTCGGTGGCTCCTCCAAAATGAAAGAGGTCTTTAATCTGATCTATCGTCTTTGCAAAGTCGATACGACGGTTCTGGTTCGCGGTGAAAACGGAACAGGAAAAGAACTCGTAGCCCGCGCCATCCATTTTAACTCCCCTCGCAAATCTGGAAGCTTTGTCGCCATCAACTGCGGAGCGATTCCAGAAAACTTAATGGAAAGTGAACTTTTCGGACACGAAAAAGGGGCGTTCACAGGCGCTGTTGAAAGAAAAATCGGTAAGTTCCAAATGGCGAACAACGGAACCATGATCCTTGACTA
>NZ_CAMLDV010000128.1 GCF_946478835.1 uncultured Bdellovibrio sp.
TGGAAGCAGTTCTTGAGAACGCTTACGTTCTTGTTTACGACAAAAAAATCTCTTCAATGAAAGACATGATCGGTATCCTTGAAGGCGTTGCTAAGCAAGGTCGTCAATTGTTGATCATCGCTGAAGACGTTGAAGGCGAAGCACTTGCAACTCTAGTTGTGAACAAACTTCGTGGCACTCTTCACATCTGTGCTGTTAAAGCTCCTGGCTTCGGTGACCGTCGTAAAGCTATGCTTGAAGACATCGCGATCTTGACTGGCGCGAAAGTGATCTCTGAAGACATCGGCCGCAAACTAGAGCAAGCAACTGTTGCTGATCTTGGTGTTGCGAAACGCATCGTTGTAGACAAAGACAACACAACAGTTATCGATGGCGCTGGTAAAAAAGCTGAAATCACTGCACGTGTTTCTGCTATCAAAGCTCAAATCGAAGAAACTACTTCTGACTACGACAAAGAAAAACTAAAAGAGCGTTTGGCTAAATTGGCTGGCGGCGTAGCTGTTATCCACGTTGGTGCTCCTTCAGAAGTTGAAATGAAAGAGAAAAAACACCGCGTAGAAGACGCTTTGAACGCGACTCGCGCAGCTGTTGAAGAAGGTATCGTAGCTGGTGGTGGTACTGCTTTGCTTCGCGCTTCTCAAAAAGTTGATAAAACTAAATACTCTGAAGAAGAAGCTTTCGGCGCAATGATCATCAAACGTGCTTGCGAAGAGCCAATTCGTCAAATCTCTGCAAACGCAGGTCTTGATGGCGCGATCGTTTTGGATCGTATCCTTCAAAACAAATCTGTTACTTGGGGATTCAACGCATACTCTGACGAATACACTGACTTGATCAAAGACGGTGTTATCGATCCAGTTAAAGTTGTTCGTTGTGCATTAACGAACGCAGCTTCTGTTGCGTCTTTGATGCTTACTACTGAAACAATGATCGCTGAAGCTCCTAAGAAAGAAACTGCAGCTCCTGCAATGCCAGATCATGGCGGCATGGGTGGTATGGGCGGCATGATGTAATCTGCCCTCAACTGAGGTAGCTAGTATGAAGCGGAAGTTCCTAACGGACTTCCGCTTTTTTTTATTCTGAAATAGTTGGTGATCGTCCATTGAATTCGGAATACGCTGATTCCAATGGAAAAGATCAGCTTCAATATCAATAATTTGACCTGCGAGGCTCTCCGACTAAATGCCTCTTCTCCTTCACAAGCAGTTCTTTTTGCTGCCGGTGGCGGAGGAAATCCCGAACGTCATCTTCCGTTGCTTAAGGCGCTATCTGAAAGCGGCTGCATAGTCATTGCTCCATATTTTGAAAGACTTGCTTCGCCAAGACCCAGTTTGGATGAACTTCATTCACGTGTGAATTCTCTGCAAGGCGCACTCAACATTATTGGTGAATTCAATCTGCCGATCAGCGGGATAGGTCACTCCATTGGAGCGACTTTGTTGTTGGCTCTCGCGGGTGGAGAAATGTGGATGAAAGAGGGACAGAGGCTTCCAGTTACACTTGATGAGCGTATTAAAAAACTTGTGCTTTTCACGCCGCCAACGGGATTTTTTCAGGCTCCAAAGTCGTTAGAGAGTGTTCATGCCTCCATCCAGGCTTGGGCTGGATCACTAGACACTTTTACGCCACCTCAACAACTTGAGATCTTGAAAGAAAAATTGTCGCCTCACACCGGCCTTGAAACTCGCATCATTGAGGGCGCGGGTCATTTTTCTTTTATGAATACGCTTCCACCAAATGTGGTAGATACAATGAAAGACCGGGAATTGTTCTTAACGGATCTTGCCGCAGAGGTTTGCAACTTTGTGATGGCCTAAGGGTCACGGTGAAATAAACGAGGAGTTTTCTATGAATGAGGTTTTAATCACAGGCGCTTCTTCGGGAATTGGTTATGCTCTGACTGAATCTTTCCTGCAAAAAGGAGACACTGTTTGGGCGGGAGTCAGAAAACCTGAAACTCTGAAATCGCTTCAGGAAAAATATCCGACACTTTTAAAAGTTCTTAAACTTGATGTGACCTCTGCAGCCGATATTGAATCGGCATGGCAGACGATCTCATCTCAAAAATCCGATAAGAAATTTATTCTGGTAAATAATGCCGGTGTTGCAGTTGGCGGGCCGATTGAGTCTTTGCCTTCTCTTGAATGGAAAAATCTTTTTGATGTGAACGTTTTGGGACTTGTGGCAATGACGCAAAAATTTTTACCGCGTCTTCGCGAAACACAAGGGCGTATTGTGAATATCGGCTCGATTAGCGGGCGTATTGCGACACCCTATCTTGCACCCTATTGCTCTAGTAAATTTGCCGTGCGCGCGATCACGGATTCTTTACGCCGTGAAATGCGCTCTTTGGGTGTGAAGGTGATTTTGATCGAACCAGGTCCGATCCAAACACCGATTTGGGAAAAATCTATTGAGCACAGTCAGGATTTAAAAAAGCATATCTCAGGTGAGCAAATGAAAATCTATGGCTCAGCGATTGAAGCGCTTACATCAGCCGTAGAAGATGTTGCGAGGTCAGCTGTGCCTGTGTCTTGGGTTACAGATAAGGTTTTGCACGCTGTGAATGCTCCAAATCCAAAAGCCTATCATCTCATTGGAAAAGGAATTTGCTTTCAGGCATTTTTAGCAAAGCATCTTCCGGTGAAGTGGCTCGATTCTTTGCTTGCGATGGGATTTCGTTTCAAAAAAGGCAAGGCCCCTGTTTAGAACAAGTACTGAACACCGCCCATCAGTGTCGTCATTTTGTGGCTGACACTGGATGCGGACTCCGTGCGAGTTCCCGTGCCGCTAAAGTCCGAGTTGTAGTTTTCTAACAAAAGCTCTCCGCGGATTTTAAAGCGCGTCTTCATTTTGTAATCGACGAAGAAACTAAATGAATTGATCTTATTATCCGAAGAACTTCCGCTCGTTTTGTTTTCGCTCAATGAAGGATTCAAGAAGAAATCAAGTTTTCCGCCGATATCCACAGGAATTTCCTCAGAGAGCGGAAATTGTCCCGCGATACTGAGTGCAAAGCCACCGTACTTCATTGTTGTGAAAGCCGTTGGCGTGCTGTCATCAATTGTGAAATTCGTATTGAGGTAGCCAGCACCGATTTGCAACTTAGGACCGAAGTAATCGTTTGTTAAAAGGAAGTTGTATCCAACATTCACTCCGTATTGTCCCATTGCCATGTTGAGTTTGCTTGGTGACGATCCCGCAAAATCATTATCAATCGAAAAAACAGCCTGACGAAGTTGGATGCCCATGTACCATTCAGGGTTCAACCACAACTCACCACGCACCATGATGTTTGGAGCCAGGTTTGTACTGCCACTCACAGAACCCGAAGTGACAAGACTTGCGTTTTGTGTGTAGTTAGAAAGGCCCGCCATCAATTCAATTTTTCCGTATTGGGGAGGCATTGTGGGGAGCCACTCTTGCGGCTCCTCGCCGAAAGCGACGTCTTTATCAGGACGCGTGGAAATGTCCTGCAAGACCTTTCCAGAAGGCGTTGTCACTGGCACAGAGTATTTTACGAATTCGTCGGGCATCACTTTAGAACCGACGGCTATCACGCCGGGTTCTTTTTCCATTTCGACATAACCAAAGCTCAGATACGGTTCGACTTTAAAAAGTTTTACTCGTCCTAAAACTTCTTTTTCAGTGCTGATCATGAAATTAAGTTTGGGATGGCGATTGACCTTGATGATTTGCACAACAGAAACGCGGCTGTCAGGTTTTAGACCATAAGCACTTCCCAAATTCAGAGTCACTTGCTGACCGCGACGGCTCAGGATCGAGGCTCTAAAAGGCATGCGGTATTTTATATTTTCAAAAAGTTTTCTGACCTGCGCACGCACTTCGGCCGTTTCAAAGCCTTTGTAGTCTGTAAGAGCCTCTTGCAACAGCGGCAAACCTTCACGACCTACAAAAAGAGTGAGCGTGACAGAGATACCACGAGGCCCACGTAAAATTTTTGAAGTCAAAGCCGCTTCGCTTTTTGCAGCTTGCAGAATTTTTTGAACGTCGTCGGGGCGCTCATCTAAAAATTCAGATTTGATTTTTAGATCTTGAGGATAATTTGCCAAGGACCACTGCTTGTCTTCGTTAAGAAGTTGGCGAAGTTCTTCTTCAACGGGGCGAGCATAAATACCACCGACATTGTCCGTTGTTGGAACCAGAACGATGGATTTAATAGCCAGATCTTGGTCAGCATTACTGACGTAAGTGTTCTGGGCATTGGTCTGGCTAGCACAAATCGCGACGAAGAAAAAACTAAGAAGAAATGATTTCATAAAATAATTCTGCCTTGCCTCTGAAAACTCGTCAATTTGGCGTCAAGTAATTCGGACCGAGAGCCGAAATATTTCTTATGAAGTCTTCTCTTTCTTTTTTCATTGTTGTTGGATTGTTGACCGTGAGTTTTCAAACTCATGCGCAAACAAGTCTTGAAGGTTTCTCTTCAGGTCGTTACGAAGTCCGTAAGAGCGCCAAAAAAGTTCGTCGTCCAGCCTCGGAAGGTGAAGCTACGCCTATGGTGACTGACGGCGATGGCGTGAAAGTGCGCACCTTAAAAGCCAGCGAACTTGAAGCGGAAGAAAAAGCTCGCAAAGAAGCGGAACTCGCTAAAATTGAAGCAGAGAAAAAAGAAGCCGAGAAAAAAGCTCTTGAAGCCAAAGCAGCACAAGAAGCTGCGAAGGCGAAAACAGAAACGTCTAGTCCAGGTGCAACGGCTGCTTCGGATGTCCAAGAACCTGGAATCAGTGAACAGGCGGAAAGTCTTTTCTCTAGCAAAGCGGAAAAGATCTATGATTTTTATCGTGAGACTATTCATCCCGATGACATTCGTAATAACCGCGTTGAGTTGGATGTGATGCCAGTCGTTGCGTACAATGACTCTCAATCGAACTATTCATACCGTGATTATCAAAGTTTCTTTAATGCTCTGAAATTTAAAACAAATGTATGGCTGACACCTCTTATTGGTGTGAGTGGACAGATTATGTTTTCATTTGCAGCGGACGTTGATGCCGTGAGTGGATCTTCACGCGTCCCTGCGAAGTATGAATTTGTGGACCTCGGTGTGAATTTTAGAAAGTTCTTCGGTGTATCTCGTAAATCGAGTTCCGTAGAATTTTCTATTCTTCTCAGTGACAATAAAATGAATGTGCCTAGCGACAATACGTCTCGTGCTCGTCTGAAATCTCAAGGGTTCGGTGTCGGTTTAAAAGCGCGCATTCCAAGCTCTCAAAATTATTCATGGGTTATTGGCGGAAGTTTCTTTCCACGCTTGCAACACACAGAAACTGAAACGGGAGCCGCGATCAATTCAGGATCTTCTGAAGAGAGCATCCGTATCGGTCTTGATTTGGGTGGCGAATGGAAATTCACACGCGAAAGTCAGATGATTTGGAATCTGGGTTTGAGTGCGGAACGAAATGTCTTTGATGGAAATGCTAACTTGCCAGACCCAAGTACAGGGACAACGCCTTCGAATGTCAGTGTGACAAACTCTCTATACATGTTCTCCCTAGGCTATCGTTGGGGCCACTAAAATCCACTAATCAAAAGTCCTCATAAAATTTATACTGAAGCGGATGAAGATACGTTTTGCTGTCGTAGACGACGCCGCTTTTTTACGTGAACTTGTGAAGAACATTGTGACTTCCTCTGGAGGCACATGCGTGGGTGAAGCCGCCAATGGTGATGAAGCCGTGGCGCTTGTGGAGTCCACTCTTCCTGATTTGGTTTTTTTAGATATGGTGATGCCGCTTCGAAACGGCATTGAAACCGCTAAAGTCATCAAGGAACTTCATCCGGAAATAAAAATCATCGGTTGTTCTACGATTGATCAGGAAGCTCTCGTACAAAAAGCTTATGACTCTGGGTTTGACGACTACATCACAAAACCATTCAGCAAAGAACAAGTTTTAGAATCAATTAAAAAAGTATTACCGCAACTGGGAGAATCAACTCATGGAAGAACTTAAATTTGTCTTGAAGTGTTTTGCTTGCACGGCACTTTTGATCGTTCTTATGCAAGTCAAAGTAGGTGGCGCTTCGATTGAAAACCACTCTTTCCATTGGTTGCAAAATTCAACGGCATCTCAATACATTCAAAGTGCAGCGGCTGGCGGGGCCATGGCTTTGCGCAATCTTGGCAAAAGCTTGAAAGATGGCGTAGCTAGCACGGTCGACGGATTTCAAGAAGGCGCTCACGAAAAAGCAGTTCGCTAACGCCTTCCTGAAAGCAGAAATTATCTTACACCTGACTGTGTCTTATCAGACGTTTTCACAGTTGTCTTAGAGGCCTTCGCAGGGTTTGTGTCTTTCAAAAGATCATTTGAAGCAGAGGCCACTCTGTGTGAGCACTTCGGGCTTGCAACAGATGCAGACGCAAATGCGAAAGTAACAACAGACATAGCGATAACGGTTTTAACCATCTTCTTCATAGGGACTCCTTTGTAACGAGTACAAAAAATATAAATCTACTCAGAAGAATGCTGATGCATCGGATGTGCCATGAAGTTCGTCTCAAAACGAGACAGTAAGAGTAAAATCAGCTAACTTTGAGACAAAATAAAAGGGCTTTGGATGACCAAAGCCCTTTTTAGGTTATCGAATGCCAAGATTCTAGACAGTTTTAACGAGTGCCTTCGCGAGTTGTTGGCGAAGTGTTATCTGGAGCTGCTGTGCCCGCAGGTCTATAAGTCGTATTATCGCCAAGGCGACCGTGCTTCATACGAGCGATACACTCAGGGCACACACCCGGAGCTGCCACGTCAGCTTCAGAAGGCTTACCACCTTGAGCTTCATTTGGGTCTTCACCAGGATTTACTGTTCTTTTTGAATCGTCCTCTTGTGCAAAGGAGGAGGTGCTCACAAATGCGGAGCCAAGACCAGCCAACAAAATGGAAAGAACTAAAAGTCTTTTCATAAATTCACCTTCTCCTTTATAGATACAATTCCGCTGTTGCAGGGGCAATAATATCTAGCAGGTTGTTGAATGTACTTGCAACTTGCATAGCAACAGAAGGGCCTTCTTTGCTATCCACTTTGTTGATATCCCCATTTGGTTTATAACTTACTACAATTGTTCCAAGACCAGGACGAGTGACGATGGAAGGTTTTCCATAACGCTCTTCGTATTCAATCTTAACGACTTTCTTTGCATGGTCTGTGATTGTCGCAATACGCCCACGGTTATCGTAAGTCATATTGATTTTTTGACCATCACTGTTTTGCGCATAAGTCAGATTGCCTTTGGCATCGTACTTAAATTGCGTGTTCTTCACAGAGACCTTAGCCCCTTTTTCATTAAAGAACGTGCTTGTCACAGCGCTGACTTTTTTGATTTTTGGATCGTATTCAAAAGCCATGCGGACGTTAGGAGCTGCTTTTACTTTTACAAGTCCATCTGGATAGTACTCGTAAGAAACGCGGTCCGCATTACGACGGATAGAAACAGGTTTTCCAAACACGTCATGATAAGTGATATCAGTGACGTTGCCGTTAACTGTCGTCATCACTCTTTGCAGGAAGTACTGACCGTCAGCGCGCTGTTGGTGCCAGAATTCGTATTTATTGTCCGCCATCACTTCTTTGCCGCAAGTTTTCTTCACTGTCGACCAGTAGTGATTTTTTGGATCGTTGGCAGAGAATTCGTATTTATACGACTCTAAGCACTTGTCACGACCTGCAAATGCCGTCACCCAGTCGTTCTTTTTATCGTACTTAATTGCGATAAAAGTTTTATCTGGCCATGAAGCTTTTGTGAGGTTGTGAAGTTCGTCGTATTCGTAAGTATAAGTTTTCAACCACGCATTCTTCACAGAAGCAAGGTCATCTAAATTTGCAAACTTATAATCTGCCATCAAACCGTTCGGGCCTGTGATGGATTTAACTTTTTTGTTTTGATAATACTTAAAGTTCAGACGGCGACCGTTGTTATCCTGAATGGAAGCGATCACGTCTTTGTCGTAATCAAATTTCAAGAAGTTGCCGTTTTTGTCATAGATATGAGTCAATTTTCCCTGAGGACTAAAGCGTTGAGCGCTGCCGTCTGGAAGATTGCGTGTGTAGTATGTTTTGTTGAAAACAAAGTGTTCAACTTCGCGACCGTTTGCAAAAAACTTCGTACCTTCTTTAACAGGAACGGAAATTCCGTATTTTGCCGCGAACTCAGAACGAGCACTGTCGTCTTCAAGAAGCTGAGTTTTCAAATTCGTCAAGTAAGCCTCTGTCAGACCCACTTTCTTTTCAGCTTTCATCTTGGTGATGATTTGAGCAATCGTGTTTTCCACATCTTTGCGTGTGACTTCGCGAGGAGCAAACGTCACTTCCAAACCGCCACCGCATTCTTTGACTTTGATATTTCCTTCAGCGTTGACTTCCATCGCTGTTTCGAAATCCGAGCACCATCCGAAACCAAACATACCATTGAAAAGTGAACGGCTGTTGTAAGTGCGCACGATTTTCAAATCGTAACCGCTGCCCGGCACATCCATATCAATCCATGTATTGGAGTAGTTGGCATTTTTCATATCAACAAGCGCGTAAGCTTGTGCTGAAAAAAGAAAAGCGAACGCCAAAATTGCCTTCTTCATCATTATCGGTACCCTCTTCCTAGAAACTGACAAACTACACTTTAATGGTAACAAGCTTTTTAATGACTATGCCACCGATTATTTGCAGACCGAGCATCATAAACAACAACACTAGACCTAGGGTTGTGTTAAACATTGGTTTGATAAAACCCGGGTCTATCACCATAAAGACGGCCATTAAGATAAACGGAATCATGGTGACGATGATTCCTTGCATGAGGCCTTGTGCAGTCAGAGCTTGAATTTTTTTCTCTACTTTTTGTCTCTCACGAATGACCGTGACGATAGTCTGGAAAGTCTCTGCCAAGTTACCGCCGGTCTCTTTTAAAATATTGATCGACGTTACAAACATCTGAACGTCAGGACGGGGAATGCGCTGGCCTAAATCATTCAGTGCACTTTCAAAACTATCACCCACTTGCATTTGATAAAGAACTTGTGCGAATTCCTGACTGATAGGATTTCCCATGATCTCTACCACGCGCTTCATGGACTCTTGAGGATTGGAGCCGGCTTTAATACCGTTGGCCATAATAGTAAGACCATCCACCATTTGATCGACGAATCGTGTGCAACGTTGTTCGTAGGTGAGCTTCACGACAAACAACGGAAGCTGCCAGCCACCGACCGTGATAGCGGCACCAAAAATAAAACCGATAAGCACACTTGGCCACACAGCCAAGAAAACCAAAGCGCCCATACCGAAACTCACTAGAAGAATCAGAATGGTGATTTTCTTTTCGTTCACGTCATTCCCCATTAAACGAAGCATGCGAATCACCTCATCACGCTGTCCAAGACTGCGTTTATGGAGCCACGCAATTGTTTTGTCAGCCCAAAGGATAACGAAAACAAAAACGCAAATTCCAAAAAGAGGGATTAACACCCATTCGTTAGCAAGAAACTTCATGATCTACCCCGACTTTTTCACCGGTGCGACACCTGGCATTTTTGGCAGAGCACCCAATGGAGATTTAGGAGCATTCGCTGCTGGAGCACCTGGAGTTGCTGTCGCAGGATCATTCGAGAAGATCTCGCGAGGAATCACAACACCTTTGTCGCTCAATTTTTGAATGAAGCTTGGGATTGTACCAGTGGCCTGGAACACGCCCTGAATTTTTCTATTCTTATCGTAACCGGTTTCTTTAAAGCGGAAAATCTCTGCCAACGTCACAACATCACCTTGCATGCCGGCAACTTCAGTGATGCTTAAGATCTTACGGCTACCATCTGATAAACGAGAAATCTGAACAATCAAATTCACCGCGCCCGCGATTTGTTCACGGATCGCGCGAATAGGAAGTTCCATTCCCGACATCATACAAAGAGTTTCAAGACGGGCAATACACTCACGCGGACTGTTGGCGTGAGTCGTTGTCATGGAGCCATCGTGACCTGTATTCATGGCTTGAAGCATGTCGAGCGCGGCACCGTCACGGCACTCACCGACGATGATACGGTCAGGACGCATACGCAGGGCATTCTTGATCAAATCACGAATGGTGA
>NZ_CAMLDV010000129.1 GCF_946478835.1 uncultured Bdellovibrio sp.
TTTCGGCGGCGGCTGGAACGGAGAGATAACGAATGTCCTTAATGGCTATACAGATTTTTCTTATGTCTATGCTCGACTTGCCGAAGATAATCTTCATATTGAGTTTCTCGGGTCCGCTGCGCGCGCTTTGGGAGGAGCTTCGGTTGGATATGATGTTTTGCATGCCAGCACTACTTTGGGAGCAGCCCCAGCCAACTGGTCCCTTCTTTTTTCAGTGGGCTTGGGAATGGAGACCTGGCGAGATCCAAAAGGTGGACACCATTTCTTGGTTTATGGAGCGGCAACTCCTCAATACTTTTACAAGCCTGTGGACGGAAGTTTGACAAATCAAGCAGCATTGCCCGACGAGGGCATCGTAGGTGCGCGAATAATCGAGACCGCCTCCACAGCAAATTTGGTGATGGCTTTTTCTGATGGTCACGTCACCTACAAATCAATCCAATTGACGGAGATTAACGGACCGATCAATTGGTCTGCACTTCCATCCCACGATATTCCAATTCCAAGTGGACTTGGAGTGATCACGATCTTCCCAGAATCTTATATGTATCAGACCACGCAACCGCAGGATATCAATTTCGTTATTAATGGATTCAATCAGCAGGGACTTCTCTATATGATCCAAGGAAAATAATCACTTTCTTGATTTAAACTACTGAGTTTTCTCCAACTCCCGAGCAAGATTGTATAATGAGTGATCCCAAAAGAGAGTGCGTGTAGAGGGCGCTTCCGCATATTTTTTTTGAATGTGTTCCAGCTTCTGACGAACTTCAAAGAAAAAGTCTGCCAGTTCTGTCACGCCTTCTTGAGGAAGATTTAAAACTTGTCTGTGTTCCGCATAGTTATGAACTTTAGTATGGTAGTTCTCAATTTTAAGAATTTCTTGAAGGATTGAGTGAAAAGACATTTTTTTTCTTACGCTCAATCCTTGAGCCAAAGGTGCATCACGGTAAGTTCCAAGTTGAATCTGTTCTTCATTTAATGAACTGCGCAGCTCGGTGGCTTTAAGAATATGTTTCTGCAACTCATCATCACTGAGATCATTGGTGAACAATCGCGATTTAACCCATTGGACCGTCGGAGAAAAGTTGGGCCAGTCACATAAGTGAAGAATGGCATAAAAATACAATGGATTGATATCCTTATCCAATTCAAGACCTTGCTTAGGGATGACGGTATCTTTTTTCTTTTGAAGCTTGAGCTCGGTGGTGATCGCATCAAGATTTTTACGGCAGATTTCAAAACTTTGCGTGTCTTGGACTAACAACGAAACTAATTTAAAAAGTAGAAAAAATTCTTCTGTAATACTGAGTTCCAAAGTTTTAGAAACTCTTCCTAGGTTTTCAAGCCCTAGATGTCGGTCCTTGCGGAAAAGATTTTTGTAGTAGCTTTGCGCCACATTCGTTTTGCGGGATGCAATGGCATAAGAGAAATTTTTTTTTATTGATTTTAAATAGCGAAAACGAGCGGCGAGAAAATCTCTATAGTCCGCGTAATCTAAAAGACTGGGACATTGCTCTTGTGTGAAAGAAGAAGGATTTGTAGCCATAATTATTGAGCTACCACCGTTCATTTATTTAGGCATTCGAAAATCAGTTTGGAGCACCTAGAGAACGCTTTTTATATGCGCTCTCAGCGTACATATTATTCCTGGCAGCTCAAAGGACGCTTCATGTTCAAATTCGGCGAAAAGACGGTGCGCCGACGGAGGATATCTAACTTTGTTTCGCCAATGGTATTTTGTTGAGTGCGATTGATAAAGCTCTGGGTGGCTTTTAAGTACAGTTCAAGCAGAACCGTATTCACGCAATCGGCAGTGGCTCCTGTCATTTCGAACTGAAAGCTTGCTGGTTCCACACGAACATTTCTTCTTGTTCCCATATAGCCCACAACAAAACGATCAATCTCAAAGTCAGCGTTGGAGTTTGTCAGCAAGACAGAGACCTCTCGAGTGGCCTGATTAATTTTAATCAAACTGCGATCTGTTTTTCGAAGGCAAACAAAGTAAGTGCGGGAGTTGTAAACTTCACTGCCAGTAACAAAGACAGAAGCCTTTTTATTCGTATTTTCGTTGGCGGCTCCTTTTGGATTGCTCAAAAAGACGCTCACATAATTAAAGAAAACAGGGTTTCCGAAACTATCAACCTTAGGTAAATCGTCATAGGGATCTAATGGAGAATTAAGATGCATAACATGTCTGCTGACCTCGTAGCGACGAATGTAACGGCGGTCCGCATCGACGATCACAATTTCTTTAGGCGCTTTACTTTGTGTAAATAAAGAAGTCGCGACATTCTCGGTGCTGATGCGCAATTCATCTTTAGGAAGATTTTTGCCGGAGCTATCGACTTCGGACCACGCTCTTAAGGCACGCTCGGATGGAGTTTTACGATCAAGGCTGGTGTAGCGAAGGACCGGGGCTCCTGTCGTATTTAAGCATTCAGCGGGTTCTGATCCGGATTCAATAGACGTGATTCCTATATAATCCCGAGAACTTTCTTCTTTAGGATCAATGCGAACCACATTGCGAAGGTCGCCTTCGATGTCCTTTAAGGCCAAAGACATTTCAAATTGTCCAGAACTCCAAACTTCTAAGTTTTTATGTTCTGAGAAGAACTGATGCAAAAGGTACGTCGCCGTGCTGATAACCAGAGCGGAAAGTCCGATTGCTAAAAGTAGTTCTACGACGGTGAAACCTTTTCTCATGCTTATCTCTTAAAAATAGTCATTTGACTGTGAAGAAGACTTTGTCCGGCTCCTTTGTTTTGGGCCCGCACATGTAAAACGACTTTGCGTAAATAATCTGAATAAACCGGAAGCTTAAGTGAATTGGTGCTAAAAGTGGCATCTCCAGAACCTGCATTCGTTGTCTGCCACACAATTTGAATTTCGTTTTCTTGGGGATTTGAAACACCACACATTTCAGAAGTGCCACTCACCAGAGTTTCCGAAATAAAATTTCCCTGAAAATTATAAGTGCGATAGAGACATCTTCCCAAAGGTGGAAGATCGGAGTATTGAAGTCCCTTGAGTTCAATCACATTGTTGGTCAGAATTTCCTTTAAGAGCGTTGAGTGATCGACTTGGGATTTATGATTTCTATTTGATAACGTCAGAAATAAGAAGACACTGACACTCACCATGGATATAGCCAAGGCCGCCATCACCTCAATGAGAGTCATTCCTTTTGTGTTGTTGATCTTGAGTTGAAACTTCTTCATAAGGATCCTAATTCGACTGAGCTTCGAGGATGGGTTGTTCCACGCCGACAATGGAACCGACATCTCGATAGTTTAACGCCGGCGAGCTTTGGATAAAAATATAGCGACCGTTATTCACCGAGGGCGTCGCGGCACGAATATCAAATAACTCTGTGGGAGAAGAGGGAACTCGGTAAGCCATATTGTTAGGTATACATGAGGTGCCCTGTGACACTGCCTGATAATAGCTCGGTGAGTCCCACGTGTAAGTTTTATGAGACAGGTCGAAGGCATTGTAATCCGTATAACGACTTTCAGAACCTACATGAGAAGGCGAGCTGATGTCTCTTTTCCCTGGCGGAGTCGCAGAATCAAAACTGAGATGAATGCGAATACCCGTGAAATAAACTTCAGACTCTTCGCGACTGCTAGTAAGTCCGCGTTGTCTCCAGAAAACTTCAGGATAATATATTTTCGGGAAATCATTGTTGTTTCCGCCATAATAGTTGGAGCCCTTGGGAGGGATGGGAGAGTTGGCCATACTATGATAAGGAGGAATTTTTGCGGATATCACGAAAGGCTGGTTTGTAGAATTCTTTTCTAAGGTGTATCCGCCTGTATTGATCATGCAAAGATTGGAAGGAAGTTGATCTGCAGAGGAATCAGGACCACTCCAAAGACCGCGAAGATAAAAAGGTTTTGTAGCGCTCACGTTAGAACCCGTGATGATACCTATATTGTTTAAAATAAATTTTCGATAACCGTATTTGAACCCGTCATCTTCATATCGCGTGTCGGTCAGATTATGATGGATGGGATGAATTTTTCCTGAAGAGGATGGCCACATTTGATGCAAGCGCGACGGTGTCAAAGGTTGATACTGAGGACTTAACAAATGAATTTGTTCTGGAGAAAGAATCACCAAAGGCAAAGAAGCTTTTTGCGCTGCCGGAACGGACGTACTGATATCTTGATTGAAGGCGATCTCACGCAATCTTTGCGGATCACTGTTTAAAGGCGACGTTAAATCCTGCTGAAATCCGCGAAGGGCTAAGGTGTCCTCGCTTACGATCCACAGAGAAAGATTTTTTCGGGGAATGTTGTTCGGAATAGCAGACATCATCAGACCACGGGCATCTGTTTGGGCAATTTCCGAAGGAACTTTAAGATAAACGATTCGTCGCAGAAGACGGTCCTTCTTCGAAGGATCCGAAAGATCTGCGACATTAAAGTTACTCAAACCAATGGAATCCAAGTTAATCCGAGACGTCGACGAACAGGCAAGACCCGCTCCTTGAGACGCATATTTAGTGACAAATTGTCGATCCCAAATATCGCAGTCCGAATATGTGTTTGTCGGATTAGAAATGACGACGCCACACTGTTTGGCGTCTTCTTCAAGTGCCTCAAGATTATCCCAACTCATTTTCGGTGCAGGAATTTCTTCAGCGTCTTTCGTAAAAAGAACTCCTTCAAGACCTGCATTACGTCTCCAGTTTGCAAACCCATTCGGAAAGTCTTCGGAATTGGAACAGTGTTTTTGGTTCGCTCCATCTTTCGCAAAGCAGGTATAGTCGGCACGCACGCCGTAATTGTTCAGACCGGCATAAGAATAGTTAAAAATAGAATATCTGTCGGGGTTGTTAAAATACCCGCCAGAGTCCGTAGCGGACCAGGCTTCAAGGGGAGGATTTCCACTAAAAAGAGCAATGGGATAAATTTCTTTACTCACAGAAGCTTGTGTTTGTGGAACGGGGCTTCCGCTTTTCACTTGGTTTTCTAAGTCTGTGGCCTTTTGCAAATCTTTGGTGATGATCGCGTAGCCGGGCCCAAATTGCGGATGATATTTCGGTTTAGTTCCCCAAGGATAAGCGTAAGGGGCCAACAGGGCTGAGAGATTTCCTTGTCCCGGATTCGGCTCGGGAACCGCATGCAGGCGATACTCAATCCCTCCGGCAAGCTGAACACGATCGCCTTGAATTATTGTTCCAAACTCAGCAGGCCATCCTGCGGGACTGCCGTTCCAGTCTAGCTCGGGGTTCGGGCGATGAATGTTTCCGCCTAATTGGAGCAAGCCTTTGACATAAATACGTCGGTCGCGAGCTATCAAAGCTGAAGGAGAAGTCGCACCATAAAGGCGTTCGAGACTCACATCTTGATTATTGCCAGAGAAAAGCAAATAGTCCGAGACATCGAGAACTTTGATACGCTTTTTAAAAACAGCTTTAAGTCCGACATACTCACCGCGCGCGAGAAGCTCGTAGTTTTTTGTGGAGTAGTTGTAAGTAGCCGTGACTTTCCAAGTAAGACCGTTAGGAAAACTTCCTTCCGTTTCAAAGTTTTCTGCCTTCAGGCATTGATTATCTGGTGGCGGGTCCCACAAACGGCGAGCAAGGGCGGCTTCCATCACTGCGAAAGAAGAAATCGTCGCCTCATTCAAAAGGACCTGGTCGAAATCGCGAGTTTTAAAAGTATAATCGCGCTTAAAAATATCCGCTGATGTCAGAATAAAGATAGAACCGATAATGCTGAGAACGGAAACCAACAGGATTGTTGTCTGTCCCTTTTTTCCGATGATACCAAAGATGCCCATAGTGTTAGATTAACATGGGTCTGTTTGATTCAGAAACTAATCTGCTAAAAACCGACTTGGAATGAGAATTCTAGACGCGTTTTCGGATTATGGATCAGTCAGCTTCCCTCTTAAATTCACGTATTCTTCCATCGCATTCACGATGTGATAAAGTGAGCTGGCCTTAGCTGTATTCCCGTTGAATTCATCTTTTTCCGAAAGCATATCGTACCAGAGTCCTTTTTTCGGCGTTGCAAAGAACTTGAAAAGAGTCTCTAGGGCTTCATCAGCGGCTTTCGCATATTGCGGTTGTTCTTCTTTGGAGACTTCTGTTCCTAAACGAACCGCCGCTTTGATGCGCTCGCATTGTGGCCAGAAGCGAGAGGATTGAGTTTTCGGAGTGTAGTCACTCCACATTTCATCAAAAGCAATTTTTCTTGTTGGCGAGGTTCCGTGCTTTTCAGCGAGTAAAAACAACTGATGACGTACGGATTTTAAATTTTGCCCTGTGAGTCCTTCGTAAAGGAACATCAACCAAGCCCATTCATACTGATGGCCCGGTTCATAGATGAATTTTCCGTTTTCACGCAGATGATTCCAGTTCTCGTCGAAGTATTCGCCTAAAACACCGGAAGTTTTATCGATGAATTTTGTCGTCGCTAACGTGATAAGCTCATGACCTAAATCTTTCCAGTCTTGATCACTGCGATCCACCGTCATCCACGCAATCGCGGATTCAAAAAGATGCATGTGTGGATTGGATTTGTAAGAGACGCCATTTTTTTCATCAATCTCCGTGTAACCGCCTCCGGCGACTTTGCGGTCTTTTTGCAAATAGTGAAGCAATGCCTTTGCGCGGTCTTTGATTTCTTTGTTGGGTTCAATCGCATAAGCTTGTGCTAATCCAAAAAGTGCAAACGCTTGTGTGTACAAATCAGGGTTTTTGCTTTTAGGCGTGCCATCAGGATTTACGGAGTAAATAAAAGCTCCGGAAGGGCTTGAGAATCTTTCCACCATGTAGCGTGTTCCCTGATGAACAGCGGCCACGGCCACTTCCTTAGAAACACATCCTAGATTTGCGCCGGTAAGAAAAGAATAAATCTGGCGAGCTTGTACCATTGCACGGCGAGGCACATCCATGGGTTCGCCTTCAAAAGTGAGACTTTCAACAAAGCCACCTTGTTTCGTGTCAATACCCTTGGAAGACCAAAGAGGATACACGTCTTCAGAAAGCCACTTTTTAGATTTTTCGATAAACTGATTTGATTTTGCAGACATAAAAAACTCGCGCCAAATTATGATTGAGACTCTATCTCATCATTGGCGCGAGTTGATGTCCACCTTATTTCAATTGAACTTGGGCAGAACGGATTTGATTAATATAATTCACGATTTCAGTTTCTGCGGTCTGGCGCACCGGATTTGCGGATTTAGTGCTTTTTGCAACTTGACCATTTTTAACAATCTTCATAATGGTCTCGTCCACAACGATGCCATGCCCGGCACGAGTTAAGATGGCGCGAGTATCTAAGACTGCCTTTACGTAACGCTTCATCTCAGAAACCTCAACGTCATTGTATTTAGAAAAATCCAATGTCCATTTCATTCCCAAAAGACCTAACTTGATTTTGTTTTTCCAGTCTTTATCCACATTGCTAGCTTTAGCTACAAGCATTGTCAGAATAAAGTTGTGACGAGCTTGCAGGATTTGAATCAACTTTTGTTCAAAACCTAAAAGATCATAAGAAGAGTGCGACAACTGCTCGACAGTGATTTTTCCCTGATCCAAAAGGGTTTTCTCTTTCAAAGCTCTTTCAATCAAAGAAAGCATCGACATTTGCGGAATCGTTGTTTTATCCAGACGATTTTTTTGTTTGTCGTTCACCTCATGCAGGGTTGTAACCAATGCTAGGAAGTTTTTCTCTTTGTTGTCATCTGTTGTCGGAGAAATAAAATCTTCATTCGGAGCATATTCATGAATTTCACGGATGAATTCACGGGCTGCCGAAGAAGCAAGTTCTTCACGGCGGGCCTCGTTATCCAAACCTTGCATAGACCATAATTGGAATTCAAAGGCCCAGTAGTATTTTACACCCAAGGCTAATTTCTTCGGCATCTCTTTGGCTTCTGTCATTTGCTCAAGGAATTCTTTACGAAGGATCGCCGCATTACCCTGTCTAAGAGCATCGTAAAGCTCTGCCGTCTTTGCATCCAAGGCTTCGGATTTTTTATCCAAATCGCTGGTTTTTTCTTCCATGCGCTTGGTTGTTTCACTCATGTCCTTGGTCGTATCGCTCATTTCGACGGTGGCTTTGTGCATTTCATCGAGGTTCTTTTTCACCTCGCACGCCGACACCAAGCTGCCCACGCAGGCCAAGACCATTAGGGATTTCAGACGTGAGTCCCAAACCATAGAATCCTCGATACCGTTGCAAAGTTGGTGGGATTAATTTCCCAAGTTTTTCAAATGCTTCGGTTTACGCGGAAATGTAAGTGCAGTTCAAATGCCAGGATTAAATTCTTCTGATGGGCTCTATTTATAGAGAATGTCTAATGCATGATCAAAAAGTGACAAGAAAAGTAATCACTTAGCCCCTGAGCGGATGGCAGCGCCGAAGTGAATAACCTGTCAATAATTTATGCAGGGACATGTAAGAGCACTGAAACCGTTCAGTTTGAGAATTGTCATTGATCTCAAGTCATACTTATTTGAAGAGGCACCCTTAAATTTCTGTAATTTGGTAAAATGCAAAATACGAGATGAAATAGTATATTGCCTTGGGGGGATATGGAATTAAAGCATGCTCGCTATGGTGTGATAGCCATGGTTCTCAGTTTTCTATTACTGTTCTTTCAAAATATGACCACGGCCAATCTTGGCAAAAAAAATCTCGAAGGTGAGCTTGAAATTATTCATGTAGACAATAGGGACTCATCATCCAAGTATCTTTATTATTTAAAAGGGAATAATAAAGAAAGAACTCTTTTAAAATTCAATAATAAAGCACCTACAACTCTTAGAACGGGCGCTCAGATAAAAGTTCAAGGCGAGCTCAGTGGAAATGTTTTGGCCCTTGATTCTTCATCGGGCAGCGTGCAGGTATTGGCGTCGCCAGCACCAAACACTTTCGGAGTGCAAAAGACGGCTGTTTTTTTAGTGAATTTTCAAGATAACGTTGTGCAGCCCTACACGGTCTCCCAGCTCAACTCAGTGGTTTTTGGTGAAGCGAATAACTTTATTAAAGAAAATTCTTTTCAGCAAACCTCTATGAGTGGAAATGTTTTTGGTTGGTATACGCTTCCTATGGCGCAGACGTGTGATTTTATACTTATTCGAGATCAGGTCTTGCAAACAGTCGCCGCAATGGGAGTCGATGTAAATGCCTATCAACGTCACATCATTGTATTTCCGAAAAATTCGACTTGCACATGGGCAGGTTTGGGAACAGTGGGTGGAAGCCCGTCAACCGCGTGGCTTAATGGTTTGATTTCAATGCGGGCGGTGTCTCATGAGTTCGGTCACAATCTTGGCTTATGGCATTCTCATTCTTTAGAATGTGGCACGACGGTTCTTGGAAGTAGTTGTACAAAGAGTGAATATGGGGATTGGTTTGATACTATGGGAGGCGGAGAGCCTACTCATTATAATGCTTTTCAAAAGGAAAATTTAGGCTGGTTGAATTATGGTACTTCGCCTTCGATTGTCACTGTAGAAAATGGCAGTGCGATGGTGACTATAGAGCCCTATGCCGCGACAACCCTTGGAATTAAAGCTGTCAAAGTACTCAAGAGTGTCGATGCAACCACCGGCGCAAAAACTTGGTACTATCTTGAATATCGGCAAGCGATCAATTTGGATAGTCCTTTAATAAATAGGCCTGGAACAACCAGCGGACCTTTGGTTCATCTCGGTACTGAAGGAAATGGAGATACGAGCCTCCTTTTAGATATGACTCCTGCTAGTAATTCGAATATTGCATACGATTGGAATGATTCGCCTTTGCCTTTGGGAATTCCATTTACAGATTCAGGTGGCGTCACTTTGACTTTATTGTCCGCGGACAGTCGTGGTGCGACAGTGAGTGTGAGTACCTCAGGCACTAACACTCCTGTTTGTATTAGATCCAACCCCAGTGTGACGATTTCTCCTGCAGCGCCAGGAGCCGTCCTGCCTGAAACACCA
>NZ_CAMLDV010000130.1 GCF_946478835.1 uncultured Bdellovibrio sp.
ATGCCACACCTCCCGCCCCCCAACATCCAAGCGCCCCGGCAGAGTCTAAAACACACCCGCCTGCCTGAATAGATGTCAACGTACCAGAATGCGCAAATGAAGAGCTGGCCGTTTGCAAACTCGAATTAACATAGCCATTACCCGGCTCGGGAAACACCCCGGAATATTGAATACTAAAATCGTTTTGAATAGCCACAATCTGATTTCCTATTGCATCAATATCTAAGAAAACCGAAGAACTTTTTAAAATCGGAATCTCCTCTTTGCCTCCGCTGTTACAAAAATAGGAAAACGGACTTCCCCAACAGTACAGTTGGTTATCAGTTCCCAGCGCCATGAATGTTCCCGGCCCCGAGGAAGATACGGCGATCTTTTTAAAACCAACGCCTCCAGGAAGATTAGTTTTACTAACTTGCACGGGAAGATCGCTTTGACCGGCAGGCCCATTTCCTAGAAAACCGCTCCCCCAACAATAGGCTTCATTGTCTTCTGCTACCGCGCAAGTCATACCTCCTCCAACAACAACCGATATAAAATTCGTCGAACCCGCGATAGTTGTTGTATTCACAAGAACAGGTTTTTCTCGGTGTATCTTATCACCTGTGCCTAAGGCTCCTTTGGCATTCCCTCCCCAGCAATACAATTTCTTAAAGTTGTCGATGGCGCATGCATGGTCGTAGCTTTCGGAGACTTGGGTAAAGTAAACTCCGAATGCAAGATCACTGGTGTTGATTTCATTCAGCGCTCCATTGTCGAAGGTTCCAATGAGCCCGTAATACGATCCCCCCCAGCAAAATGTCTCATCATTGGCTGTGATGGCGCACATGGTTTCCTCGTGCCCATTCATCGCTACAATCTGCTGCGCGCCGTATTCGGAAAAATCCACTTTCATCGGAGTCAAGCTGTCGGTCTCATTTCCAACCCCCAACGAACCATCCCAATTGCTCCCGACACAATAAAGATTGTATTTATTTGTAGTGAAACAGGACCGGTAATAATGGCTCTGCACAAGCACAGGATGTTCATCTGATGGCAATCCAGATAGGTCCATGGGCGTCGGGTTATAACTGATATTTGTGGTTCCATTTCCCATTTCTCCGCCGTCGTTTTCCCCCCAACACAAAATACGTTCCTTTGTCGTCAAGCCACAAACTGTCTTTCCCGCTCCCACATGCAGACTGGTAAAACGCTCTTCAGGCAATAAGTTCGAAGTATTTACAGCAACAGGAATGTTAGATGGCGCCGCAGTCACGTCGTCAGTAACATTTCCAAACCTTCCCCAACAGTAAGCCTTACCTTCTCGAGTCAAAGCACAGGCAACACCATCACCGATATTCGCTTGTACAAAATAAGGAGACGGTGAAATATGATCCACCTTAATGAGTGTCGGAGAAGCCGCATCCGTATTGGTTCCATCGCCAATTTCACCGTAGACATTTCTGCCCGAACAAAGGACCCTTCCGAGATTGGTGGTAATACATAGATTTGTGTTCCAAGAACCGACGTCGTGACTGATCGGAAATTCACCGGCATCAAGGGCCGAAAGATCTAACTCCACTGGGACGTCCGCCTGGCTTGCTGGAAAACCTGCGCTGGAGAAATCAGAACCCCATTGATAGATTTTTCTATCAGCAGTTCTTCCGATAGTAATACTTTCTTCCGTTGCCGATATGTCCAAAAATTTTTTACTTCCAGTAATAGAACTTGTGGTTATTCTTTGTGGGCGAAACACATTAAAGCCCGCAGGTATCGGTCCTGCTGCACCACTGTAGTTTTCCCCCCAACAATAGACGTCGCCAAGCGAATCAACTCGACAGCCATGAACGTACCCCAAAGCCACTTTATTGGAATCATATGTTGCAGAAACTTGTGCCACATCTCCCGAGTAAGCAATTTCGTTGATAACTCCGTCATTCCACTCAAAGGAGTTTTCCCGCAATCGAGGCTTTAACTCCCCCACTTCCCCATGGACATATCCTTTGAGTATGAATTTTTTTGATTCCGCGGTCTCCTCAAGATCCCAGACGACCGGAGTGCCCGCATTGATATTCTCAAAATCGCCCGCTTCGAGAGTGTTTCTCTTTATGTCCTCCGAAAAATTTACTTCGAATTCAACATATGGAATTTTGTTTGCTGCAGATGTTGTCTCAGAGTGAGATATAATTACGAATTTACCCAGTTCCCCGGCCAGCTGATTCTCTAAGTGAACGTCAACAAAACAGCCCGGACAAACCAATAAAACACTAAGCAAGAAAGTACCGAAGTAAGTGATTTTCATGTGGGTATTATATCGGCTGTTTTAAAAAGATTATTGAGGTTACCTTTGATGTCTCAACAAAGAGCGCTCTCTCATAGAGAACATTCCCTCCTTTGATCCAACGAGACTCAAGATTTAATAATAAAAAAGCCACATCGGTTCAGCGACGTGGCTTTTTTAAATTGTCTTGGTATTTTCGACTTAGTGAAGCTTTTTCCCCATCAAAGCCGCACGGGCTGCGGCCAAACGCGCGATAGGTACGCGGAATGGAGAGCAAGAAACGTAATCAAGTCCTACGCGGTGGAAGAACTCGATGGACTCTGGATCACCCCCGTGCTCACCGCAGACGCCGACTTTCAAATCAGGTTTTGTGCGACGACCTAGGTCTGTTCCCATTTTCACAAGAGAACCCACGCCCACTTGATCAATCGACATGAACGGATCTTTTGGCAAGATGCCAGAAGAAACGTAAGAACCCAAGAAACGGCCGGAGTCATCACGAGAAAGACCCAATGTTGTTTGAGTCAAATCGTTCGTACCAAAGCTAAAGAAGTCGGCGTGCTCTGCAATCGCATCGGCTGTGATCGCGGCACGTGGAAGCTCGATCATAGTTCCTACCAGGTAATCAAACTTCACGTTCTTTTCTGCCTGCACCTTTTTCACTTCGTTGATCGAAAGTGTGCGCAAGAAATCCAACTCTTTGTCTGTAGCAACAAGGGGGATCATGATTTCAGGAACAAGTTTTTTACCTTCAGCAACCAATTGCGCTGCTGCTTCTGCAATCGCGCGAACTTGCATGATGTAGATCTCAGGATAAGTGATCGCCAAACGGCAACCACGGTGACCTAGCATTGGGTTGAACTCGTGCAAGGCTTTTACTTTTGAGCGCAAACGATCAAAGTCTGTGCCCAAACGCTTCGCCAATTCTTTTGTTTCTTCGTCTGTGTGAGGAACGAATTCATGCAAAGGTGGATCCAACAAACGGATCGTCACTGGCAAACCGTCCATGATCTTAAAGAGCTGATAGAAATCATCTCTTTGCATTGGAAGAAGTTTTGCCAACGCTTTTTCACGCTCGGATTTGTTATCAGCAATGATCATCTCACGAACAGCGTCGATACGATCTGCACCGAAGAACATGTGCTCAGTACGGCAAAGACCGATACCTTCTGCTCCGAAGTTGCGTGCTGTTTGTGCGTCTTTTGGAGTATCGGCATTCGTGCGAACTTTCAATTTACGAACGCGGTCAGCGATTTTCATGATGCGCTCGAAAGTGCCTTCTAATTTTGGCTCGATTGTTTTTACTTCGCCCAAGAAGACTTCACCCGTTGAACCATCCAAAGTGATCACATCGCCCTTTTTAAGAACGTAGCCTTTCACTTTCATCGTTTCCGTGCGGTAGTCCACTTCAACTTCTCCGCAACCAGCCACACAGCATTTACCCATACCACGAGCCACAACCGCTGCGTGCGATGTCATACCACCGCGAGTTGTGAAGATACCCTGAGCTGCCACCATCCCTGCGATGTCTTCAGGAGATGTTTCGATACGAACAAGAATCACTTTTTTGCCTTGCTCTTTCCACTCGACGGCTTCTTCAGATGTGAAAACGATTTGACCGTTCACGCCACCTGGAGACGCTGGCAAACCTTTAGCAAGAACTGTCTTCTGTGCTTTAGGATCTAGAGTTGGGTGAAGAAGTTGATCTAAAGCTTGCGGCTCTAGACGCAAGATCGCTTCTTCTTCTGTGATCAACTTTTCGTCGATCATGTCGCAGGCGATTTTTAATGCCGCCGCCGCTGTTCTTTTTCCGTTACGAGTTTGCAGCATCCACAAAACACCGCGCTCAATTGTGAACTCGATGTCTTGCATGTCGCGATAGTGAGATTCCAATTTTTTGTAGATCTCAACAAGTTGGCTGTAAGCTTGTGGAAGAGCCTCTTCCAAAGATTTTACGCCGGCCGCAGCAGCAGCCACTTTTGTGATTGGCTGCGGAGTACGGATACCTGCAACAACGTCTTCACCTTGAGCGTTGATCAAGAATTCACCGAAGAACGCTTTTTCACCTGTTGATGGATTTCTTGTGAACGCCACACCCGTTGCAGAGTCATCGCCCATGTTTCCGAAAACCATGGATTGAACGTTCACCGCAGTTCCCCAGCTTGCAGGGATGCTGTGAAGTTCACGGTAAGTGATCGCGCGCGGAGTGTTCCAAGAGCGGAAAACTGCAGAGACGGCGCCCCACAATTGTTCCCAAGGATCCGCCGGGAAAGATTGACCTGTCATTTGATGAACAAGGTCTTTGAATTTTTTAACAAGCACTTTCAAATCATCAACAGTCATTTCTGTGTCGAGCTTGTAGTGTTTTTCTTCTTTCAAATCTTCCAATGTCACTTCAAGAAGTGAAGAGTTCATGCCCATCACAACATCAGAGTACATTTGAATGAAACGACGATAAGAATCCCACGCGAAACGTGGGTTGTTTGAAGACTTCGCCAAGCCTTCAACAGTTTGATCGTTCAAACCCAGATTCAAGATTGTATCCATCATACCTGGCATAGACGCGCGGGCTCCTGAACGAACAGAAACCAAAAGAGGATTGTTCACGTCGCCAAATTTTTTACCGATCTTTGCTTCCACTTTATTCATCGCTGCGATGACGGCAGGACGAACCCACTCAGGAAGTTTGCCGCCAGCTTCAGTGAAGTGCGTGCAGATCTCTGTCGAAATCGTAAAGCCCGGAGGAACTGGAATTCCCAAAGAAGTCATCTCTGCGAGATTGGCTCCTTTACCGCCGAGGATGTTTTTCATCCCTGCGTTGCCTTCCGTTTCACCTGCGGAGAAGAAATATACGAACTTCTGCGGGATCGCCGTGGTTGTTGATGATTTGCTTTCAGTGTTTACGTTCTGGTGCATAAGTCTCCCTCCAGAAGAGTAAAAAGGTCGTCTAACTATTTTCGTAGTCCTCCCCATAAAACACTGCTAAGTGCTTAATATCAATGACTATTTTAAATGCCTTTGCGATGAGTTATTAGAGCCTCTGCTCGAAATAGTTTCCATTTTCGAGGAGCTGAAAAACACTTTATTTTCTGCGTACTTAGAGAATTTTTATGTTTTCAGAATACTGACCAATTCTTAAAGAACTCCGCCCAAATCCTGTGCTACAAGGGCACATCGAGAATAAACAGGAGATAAATCCATGAAAAAGATCGCATTTGTTTTGGCTCTTTTGACTACAAATTCAGCATTTGCTTATCAAGCTTGCAATAATCTGGAAGCGCAAATGATCGCTCAAGCTCGCTCTGTAGAAGCTTTGGAAAACGGTCAGTGCCGCGTAAAACTTGCGTGGACTGGCAACTGGATGTTGAATCCTTCTTACGCCTGTCCTTTGGATATCGACGAAGTGAGCTCGTTTGGCGTGATCACTTCTTGCGGAGTGAAAGTCGGCGACACAGTTTCTGGGATCGTTTACCGCAGCGTGAACGATGGACCTGAAAGCATCTATCTTTACTGATTTCTGTAAACTCTGAAAATAAAAAAGGCTTCAAGTTTCCTTGAAGCCTTTTTAGTTTTTAATCAAAAAACTTTTAGTCTTTTACATCGATCACTTCGAAGTCGATGCTCAAGCCCACATTCGGTCCTTGATCCACCCACTCAATACCTTCTGAAAGAAGGATTGAATTTGTCGAAGGTTGGTACACCCATCCTTTCACCGGATCATTTGGAATCACCTGAGTTCCGTAAGACACCTTGATTGTTTTTGCGTTCGGAACACGAGTCAACTTCACAGAGCCCGCTGTTCTTTTCACGATGTCTTTCGCGAATTCCGCCAACTTCATACCGTAGTCCGGAGCGCAAAGGCTGAGGATGTTTTTCTGAGTTCTGTCACCGTTCGCAACAGATGCCAAGAAATCCTCAAGCTTGCTGTCCAGGTCTTCTGAAGACTCACATGATTTTTCTTCAGCCAAAGTACGGATCACACCGTAAGCCAACACACGGTTTGGATCGACTTTTTTACTTCTCAAGAACTGAAGAAGTTCTTGCGGAGAATATCTCGATTGATCTTTCGCGTCTGTGATGAAGATCACAGCCAAGAACGCATCTTGGCGGTAGAAGCCCGCATTCGTTGTTGTGTCCAGTGGCGAGCTTAAAGCTGCGACAACCGGACCGAACATTTCTTCTGAAGCGCTTCCGTCAGTGCCCACTTGCATTCTGCGTGACAAAAGTCCCACGAAATCCGGAGTGGATTTTTGCAAGAACGCTGGGAAGCCCTGAAGCTTTCCGCAATTGTCACGGCAATCGTTCATATCCGTTGTCAAAACACCGATATGGTAATCAAGCAAAGATACTTTTGAAATCGCATCGGCAAATTGGAAAGCATTGCGGCTCAAGTTTTGTTGAGCGGAATCCATACTTCCAGAGCTATCGATCACGAAAAGAATGTCTACTTTTGGATTGAAAGCTTCAAAGTCCTTGGGTTTTTCAGAGAACTCTTCTTTAGGAATCACAGATTTTGGCACCAACAAGTTTTTGCTGGATTCAATTCCGCAACCCACAACTGACAAAGCAAGAACAAGTGAAAGAGCTTTAGTAAAGTTCTTCATTCTTACTCCTTCCCTTTCGAGCAACCTTTTTTAACATCGACTTTGAAATTTGAAAGTTCATCGAACCAAATTTCTTTGTCGTTAGAGAAATTCATCGCAAATTTAGCGCCCGAACCTGTCGACCCCATTTTCGCTTCAGAAGCATTCGCATGCTTCAGGAATTTAGAAGCTGAGTCCACTTGTTGGATCATCTCCACTTCAACAATTCTTAGACGTTGCATAACTTGTTTTGAATCTTCAAGTTCCGCTTTCGCCAATTCTTGAACACGTTGGTAGCCCGCACCTTGAGTCATCTGAGCGCGAGTTTGCACTTGGTTTTTCAAAGTCTCGTACTGACCTTGCAAATTTCCAAACGTCAAAGAGCGAGTGTAAAGCTGTTCCGCAATCTCAGACTCTTTCGTCAAGTATTGGTGTCTTTTTACTAGCAAAGACAAAACTTCATCTTTAGAAGCCACTGTTGGCAACTGATGCGCGTCTTTACCCAATTTCGCTGTGCTGACAGGTCCTTCAGACAAAGCCTTCATCAAGTTAGCAACTGCCGGTTGATGAGGATCTGTGCTCAATTTTTCAAGAGCTACTAAGTGCTCGCCGAATTGAGTTTTGATTGATTTCATCGTCGTCAAAACACCTGGGTAGTCACAAACCTTCAAGCTGCTGAAGGAGCCCAAAAGATAAGATTCAATTCCCACCCAACCTTTAAAGTGCGGGTAAGTCAGAGTCTTTGTGATTGCCATCGCGTTTTGCGGCTCACCTTTTCTCATGTAAGCCCAAGCCATCTCTTCTTGTGCCTGGAACCAGTAGTCCGATTTCTTAGAAATCTTTTCGTAGTATTTCAACGAAGCATCCAAGAATCCGTTTTGATACAACAAACGACCCGCTGTGATTGTCATAAGGTCTTTGTCGATCGGATTGTTTTTTGCTTTCATCAAGTGCGCAAGAACTTGCGCGGCTTTACCAGCATCACCACGGATACCGAGGTTCAAAACCAATTGCCATTGCAAGATATTGCGTTCTACGGAATCAACCGGAGTCTTCTTGATAAGTTCTGTCAAAGCAGCGATGTCTTCAGTCACGTAGCTTTTTTGCAGAACCACGGCCATCTCAGCACCCGTTCCGAACACTGTTGTCCAGTAAGGATTCCAAGTGACTTGCGCCATACCCCAAACAGGGTCTTTGTCGTTCAAGTTTTCTTTCCAAAGGCTGATCACTGTCGCATCAATCTTTTGTGGATTTTGGATCGCCAAAAGACTTTCAACGCCTGTGAGTTTCAAACCATTTTTGAAATTCAAGAAAGCTTCCAGAGCTTTGCCTGTTTCCGTTGCTTGGAAAGCTGAACCATTGAAAGCCGTGCTCCATTGGAACATCGCCTTTTCATAGTTTTTCTCGACCAAGAATTGGAAGAAAATATTTTGTTCAGCAGAAGAAGGGTTCACCGCTTTTTTAAGCTTTGCCACTTCTTCGCTTTCAACGAATTGTGCTGCTGCTTGGCTTGTTTTACCTTCAAGGATGCTCATGAGGTCGTCTTCCGCAAAAGCCACCCCGTGAGTTCCTAAAAGCAAAGAAGCTACTGTTAATGATTTAACTAACATCATAACATCCAACCCATTTGTACAGAGCCCACGCCTGTCAGCATGTCTTGTGTTTTATCGTAGTATTCCGCTTTGTATTGTTGCGCACGGTACTCAAGGCGAGTCGTTAGATTCTTATTGATCCAGAATCCCATGCCCACACCCAAAGTCGCTTCTGAAGTCGTGTTATTAGAAAGCTCGATGTTTCCATAACCCGCAAGCAAGTAAGTGTCGAAGTGAGCCACACCCAATTTACCGAAGCTCAACTTACCAACCACTGGATACCAGTTCACCAAAGCCAAAGTTTCAGACTTTGGATAGATCACTTGTGGGAAAAGATAATTTGGATCTTTTGGATTCTCAGCCGCCGCTTTAGAAGCCTTGTCCACCATGGACTGACCTTCCGGAGTCAGGTTGTTGAACGCGTAGTTGTACTTCACCCCCACGCTCCAGCTTGGATTGATGTGGTAATGAACGTTGATACCTGCGTTTGTTGTACGGTTGTAAGCATCACCGCCGAAAACGCCGGAAAATTCAGGAGCCAATTCAAAACGGTTTGTTCTTTGAGAGAAACGGTTTTGAACAACGTCGCTTTCAACTTCCGGATTCAACGCTTTGGCTTTCATGTAAAGCGCTTCGTTACCACCGAAAGAGTCCAACTCTTGCTCAACTTGAGCGAAAGCTGTTGAAGATGCAAAAAGAGCTAGGATTAAAAGAGATTTCATCATGGAGTCACCGCCGCTTTAACGTTAATGCGTAGAGTGTGGTTAGTTGTCACTTTTTGAGCAGAGTTAGAACCTGCGTTTTCAACAACAAAGTTCACTTCGTAAACTTTCACTGTCGCTGAAGTCGCATCGATCAAACCTTTGCAATCAAGTTGGTATTTTGTTGAGAAAGAACGATTGCAAGTCAAAGAAGAGCCCGGAAGGATTGTCGCAATGTCGTCTTGAGACTTCATTGTCAATTGTCCGTTTCCTGTTGGGTCATAGATCGCAAATCCGATTTGGATCTTCTCGCCGACTCTCACTTCAGGAGCTGTCTCCATCGTCATTCTTGTGTTTTTCATCTTAGCTTCGATAGTGATTTCTCTTTTATAAAGATCAGAAACCACACCGTGCTTAGAAACGGCCTGCAAACCGAAGCAGTATGTTCCAGAAGAAAGAAGGCCTGCTTTCGTCAAATCAAGTCTTACTTTTCCTTGGTATTTATTCGGAGTCGTTGTGTTCGCCGCCACGTTTCTTACTTCAACCAAGTGAGCGATAGAATCGCTGTAGTAGCTTGTTGTGCAATCTCTTACTTGAATAGAGGCATCCGTCTCATTCAATGCATCCACGTCTTCCATTGTGAAATCAAAGTCGTAAGTCGAACCTACTGTGACGCTTGTTGGACCTGTCACAGTGTTCACGATCGGTTTAGAGTACGCATTTTGAATCACCAAAGAGATTACTTTTTTCTCTACAGAAATTGTCGGGCTTGCCGCAGAAACTTCCGTCGCCAAAGTCACGCGAAGTGGAAGTTCC
>NZ_CAMLDV010000131.1 GCF_946478835.1 uncultured Bdellovibrio sp.
AAGCCAGAAGATTGGCTGACGAAGGGCAGATTGATTCTTTAACAAATATAACTCGCCAGAAAATTTACCTCTATGCAAGTGTCAAAGACAGCGTCATTCATCCCTTAAATTCAGAGAAGCTAGAAGAGTTCTACAAAGTCTTCGCGAATCCATCACAAATCACAACAGAGAAAAGCATTGTTTCAGCTCACGGTTTTCCGACCCTCAGTTCAGGAAACCCTTGTCAGATGGGATTCCTTCCGTGGCTTTTAAAGTGCAACTTTGATCTTGCAGGAGAAATTTTAAAATCAGCTTATGAATCTTTGAACGAGCGTGGAAACTTTGAACCAAAGAACTTAATTAAGTTCTCACAAGGTGATTTCGGCGATGAGAAAACACCTCTTTATAAAGAGGGCTGGGTGTACGTGCCCAGCGAATGTCAGCAAGGAATCCAATGCCGTTTGCATGTGGCTCTTCATGGTTGCCAGATGAATCCAGATTTTATTCAAGATAAGTTTGCGACTTTGGCAGGCTATAACGAGTGGGCAGAGACAAATCGTATTATCGTGCTTTATCCGCAATCAGCAAAGATTCCTAAGGACAATCCTTACGCCTGTTGGGACTGGTTTGGATTTACAGGGACTAACTATATGACAAAGTCAGGCTCGCAGATGAGTGCACTGAAAAACATGATTGAAAAAGCGATTCAATAAATTAAATCGCTTTGATAAAGGACAATCCAAACTCGGTGTTCTTTTTGATTTGATCAAGCTCGCGTTGTTGCTCTGGAGAAATCAATTGCAACATCTGAGCTTCCGCCTGACTGTACACCATGCCACCTTGAGATTGGCTTTGACGAGTGCGGTTTTCTAAAATTTCCCAATCGCTGCCTGAAGGAAGACCGTAACCTGGAGCTCCTGCAAGGAAGGCTGCAGGTTGTGAGAACATATTGCTGATTTTAAGAATGCTTTCTGTCACTTCAACAACGTCCGATTTCTTATTATTCTTTTTTGCCGCCTTCATGTCCTCAAGAACCCACTTCTGCAAAGTCGTGTGGATATTTGCGATCACAAAGCGGTGAGCCGCTGTTTCTAACATCAAGAGGGCCGCTGCGGATTTCAGACGGTCTTTCCCTGTCAAACGGCTAATGCCCTGATAAAGAGCGCTACGATCTTTTGCAGAGAGCTTTAAAAACTCCGTAAAGTTTTTGTAGGGGAGACGCAGTGTTTTTTGAATGACACCATAGCTCATGTCATAACGACTTCTGTAAGAGTCAAAAAGATAAGCGTCTTCAATAGCTTTCAAACGATTTCCAAACATCGAGTTGTTCGCCATTTTTCTGTTAACTAACTCTTTTTCAAGACCCATTGGAGTTTTGATTGAAGCGTAAATCAATCCAGGTCTCCACACAGAGGACTTTAAAAGATTCAAGCTTTCGGTGGCGCAGTTATTAGAAACAAAATAGTACTTACCGTCATAACTCCAGTGCGTTTCAATCGCGCGAGTCACAAACTGGGCAATCTCCGTGCGAGTGAGATTCAACGGAATGCTCTTAATGTCGCGCATTTCTGTTTTATTGTATTCGTCAATCACTTGCGAAAGTGGAACGAAGAACAGGCGCGATGGATAAGATCCATTCAGGCCTTTTAAAGTGTTGATCTGAATTCCATTTACGAACGCGCGGTAAGAAAGAATGATGTGTTCATTCACGTCCTTCATGCACTCAGGACCAACGACTTTTCTTTCTGGAGAGCAAATCACCAGACGGAACATCGAGTGTCCCCAGCCGCTCGACATGTCTTCACCTTCGTCGGCCAAGAAATAATGAACTTGGTAAACGCGGCTTAAATCAATTTTTTTGACGGGATTTTCGTTCTCTTTGTAGTTCGGAACCACATAAGTCAACGGAGCATCACATTTCACACCCGGAAACGGATCGTGTTGAAATTGTGACTTATAAAGACGCGCCAACGTCGGACGACGGCACGCGTACTCAGGATCAAGAAGAAAGTATTCCATGTTCACCGCGAAGAATTCTTCATGATCTGTCAGTTCATAGATGTCAGGGCTACGATGTTTCATCCAGCTTTCATCGTCTTTTTCAAAACCCGCAATTAACAAGAAATATGGATTTTGCGAAAAACTGCGGTTCATATTGATGTAAGCACGGCACTCTGGATCACTGCGATTGTTATTTCGGTTGTCGTCGCTGTTTTTGCAGTAATTGATTTGCGCGTATTCTTGTGAAGAATGCACGTCTTCATGGTCATAGGCGTGGGCCGTTTCGTGAAGGACAGCTGCGAGAATTTCTTTATAAAGAGTTTTGTGAGTTCTGTTGGTTGGAGTGGCTTTGGCTTCACCACGCATCACTTCGACAAGCACAGTTTTATCTAAATAAATACGACCGCGACGATAAAGCGCCATCGCATCTTTGTTTTTAGATTTAAGATCAGAAATTTCAACTTTAAGGTCTTTTTTAAGAGCCTGTTTAAGCTTCGCAGGAAGCAAACTTGAAGACTTCGTAAAAAGAGTTTGTAACGCGGGACGAGCCGCCGTCGGGATACTTTGGTCTGAGAGATCGTATCCAAAGGCAAAGGCCTGCACTGTCAAAAGAAGATTGAGCGAAAGTAGAGCTAATAATTTCATAAAGAACTCCTTTCAGCGAGACAGTGAAGGAAGCGGCGGAGTTGAGAGAGGGGAAGCTCCGCCGAAATCCAAATTACATTCTTAAGATGCCTTGAGCGAGATCAAGATCAGAAGCTTGCAACGCCGGGTTTTCAGCGCGGATGGCTTCCAAAGCTTTTTGAAGAGCTGCACCACGGATCGTAGCGTCTGAAGCTACAAAAGTCGCAGCATCTTCTTTAGCCGCAAGAACGAGCTTATGAGTGTTGCCAGAGATAGCAGCCGAAGTGCCCGCTGTTCCCGCAGATGTCAAAAGAGGGATCGCTAAAATAGAGTCCACTGTGCTTGTGACAGAAGCAGAGTAAACTTGAGAGATTTCAGTTGCCTGAGCGATTGTAGAAGCGAGCAATAAACCAACGATAACTATTTTTTTCATAGGGACTCCTTATGTTTGTTTAAATGACATTCAATTTAGGTTCGATGCCCTTTATTCATGATCTGTGCCGGGCAAAATTCTTGAAACACGCTGTTTTTAGCGTGTTCAGATGTCTAGTAAATGGTCAGGTCCGCGAAATGTGCGCTTTGTTTAGAACTAGAATAGGTCGGCTCGTTAACTACCTGGCAGTTCGAAGGGTGTTTATATAATTTTGAGCTGCTTCGATTATTTGAGGATCGCCGTTTTTAAGGAAGATATAGTTTCTCATTATTAAATCCAGTCTTCGATCTAACTCAAAAATGTCGAAGAATCTTTGCCCCTCTGGAGATTTTGGAATAATGATGTCATTTAGAGATGGGGCTTGGGCATTTACATAGAAATGATCTGATATCTCATGTAGTCGAGGGTGATACATTGAGAAATTACAGTTGTCGTATCGATCATTATGCCACTTTATCGTGTCTGCAGCTTTTTTATAAGCGTTATTGCAGTTCCAACAGGCTAAAAGTAAATTTCGAGATGTAAACGTAAACTCCGGATAGCTGTCGACATTTTTGGGAGCAAAATGCTCAACTACAAATGAGTTATTTGCATCGATAAGTCCACAATATATACAAACGTTTCCGTGTATCTGGAGTAACTTCCGTTTAATTATATTTTTAAGTTCCGCTCTTTCGCTAAAAAGGCCCGTCCGGACACCAGTGGGACCGTCCCATGGGTCTTCTGGGGCTTGTTTTAGTGACTCGAACGCCACGAGTAGCTCATCGAAAGTTAGCTCGATAGATTTATCAATTTTTAGCATCGAGTTCTCGTTTTGCAACGGAGATTAGATTTCTAAGAGGATCGGCTTCATCTGTTATGAAGCGTGAAAGTTTGGTTACACTTGCCTCAACGTCTTTCTTTGGAGGTTTTTGAAGAGAGGATTCTTTTGATAAGAAACGCAGAATAATTTCAACCTGTTTTTGGAGTTCGCTATTTCTCACCGTTGCAACGTCAAAAATATCGAAGAGAATCTTCTCGATAGGCCAGCCAAATGTTGCACCTCTATGAGATTCTGAGAAGCCTGTTTTTAATGAAACGATGGTTGAATCATTTGAGTTCAATGAGGAAATTAAGTAGGGTGAATGTGTCGCTACAATTAAGTGGCAGCCTGTTCTTTCTTTGATCAAAGCCCTGGCTTCTATTAAGAAATCGGCTTGCCATTTCGGATGGAGCGAGATCTCTGGCTCGTCAATTAAAATTAGTGTATCGTTCTTTGTTAATGCGGCAATAGAAAATAACAATAAAAATCTCTTAAACTCTCCCGAACCCGCTTCTAATAAATCAAAAAGTGTTTCGTTCTGCCCCTGCTTTACAACTTGAATTTGTGAAAACTCAATTATATTTAGATCTCGTAATGCTATTAAAAGAGGGAGGTCGTTTTTAAAGAAGCGATTGCCGTTTGTAGATAAGTTGTCTCCAAATCTAATTTGTTGATTAATGGTAATAGAAGATACAATTTCATCTAATGAATTAATTTTTTCTAAAATATAATCTAAGAGGGCTGGGTGTCCTTTTAAGGCCGGCGTCACAATTTCAATGAGTTCCTGTCTATTTATGGGTGTTTCTTTCAGGGCAGCAGATTTTACTTTCTTGGAATCTGGTTTTTTGATTTTAAACTTAAAGTAAATTTCATTTTTGAAATTGCACAGTTCTAAAGCCTGAGCGATATGCTCGGTGGATTTTTCATCGATCCAATTAAGGGCAATATTTTCAAGAAGCCTTTCGTGTATTTTTCTGTTATTGCTCGTTTTGTGTCCTGTGCGAGGGCCAATATAAATGTAGGGTGCGCGGCTTTCATTTAATTGTGCTATCTTTGTTTCTAATTTTTGTAAGCGTTTTTTAGAATTCTCTTTGGGAAGAAAAAACTTGTCATTTATGCCTGTGCTGATAGCCAAAACTCTTGTTGGCTCTCCTATCATTGTTAAAGTTCTTAAATTTTTAATCAATCCTGTGGTCAATTTTTTACTAATGTCTGCGAGGATAGTGCTTTTTCCTGTTCCGTTATTTCCAATTAGAACAGTGAAATGATTCTGATTTTGTTCTGAATAAGTACTGGAAAGTTCTAACGTGGTATTGCTGAATTGAGGTAAGCCATATAAATGAATGTTTTTTATTTTCATAAATAAAAAGTAGATTATTTTTCGAATTCAATGAAGATTGATTTTCTCTAATTAGGAGAAAGGTCTAGATACTGCTCAAGCCAAATATTTCCCCAATCTTCAGTTCGTAAGAGGGGAATATGGGCCTTCATAAGTCGGTACTCTGTCGTACTATGAGGATGTTTGTAGCGCGCCCATCGTGCCGAACTAATGCTAAGTTTTAGCGACGGAAGCGACTGCAGAAGCTCTGCCGAAGTGCTCGTGGCACTGCCGTGGTGGCCTAAAATCAGAACCCGACTTTGTCGTATCCAAGAAAGACGTCGCCAGATTTTTTCCTGAGTCGAAGGGGAGTCGCCAGGCAAAAGAATGTTTTTATATAAAACGACACGGCTTTGCTCATTGGATTTTTTATTTTTTAGCGGAGTCCAAACATCGACTCTCGCCTGCAGAGCGAAGGGTCGCAAGTCTAAAGCTTCTTCGCAAGAACGAAAACTTTTTAAAAGTTTCATTTTCCGTGCGCTCGACGTCCCGAGCGGAGGAAGAAAAATACAGAGATCTTTCAACTGAGAACGAATCGGATTTTTTGATAGAGCTCCAATATGGTCCCAATCCCAGTGACTCAAAGAAACGATGTTTTTCTTAGTAGCACATGAACGAAGAATTTTTCCCCACGGAAAAAACTCTCCACCCATATCAAAGTGAATACAGCTTGACGGAGAAACCGCCGTAACCCACTGACCTTGTCCCACGTTCCAAATGACCACGAAGGAGTGCGCCGAAAGATCGGTTAGCAGGCTTGCGCTCAAAGTAATAACAAGAAAAACAAAATACTTCATGGTGCATCTTTCCCTTGCCACAAATGCAAACGGAGAAAGTGCATCACACAATGCCAACCTAAAATCCAAGTCCATAGCAATCCCACCGATGGCAAGGGACGCTTGTGAATTTCAATGGGTTCGGCCAGAACCACAAGGGTTTCGCTAAACACTGTCATGACTTTTTCAAACAAAACTAAAAACGGAGACGACATCGCTGCCAAGAAACTTAATGGCAACAAAATATAAGAAACCACCGGCGCCAAAAATAAATTATAGAGAATGCTCAAAGGGTGAAGACTTCCCAATCCCCAAAGAGGCGCACTCATAAAAAAGAAAATCGCCACTTGCGAGAAAACAGTGCGCGCCAAGGTGTTTCTGATTCGCAGTGCCGAGGAAGTAGAAAGAGCCAAAGCCGCGCACCAGCTCATTTGCAAAGACAATGAGTTCCACCACCCAGGAAACAGAATCAACGTCGTAAAACCCGCTGCAAGAACAGTAAAGTCAGCGGGCAGGTGAAGGTGTCTTCGTCGAAAAACTTCCCGTAAACCCAGCCCTAGGAATGCTCGCGCAGCGGGCGCTTGCCAACCTGAAACCAAAGAGTACGAACCCAAAAAAAGAAATCTTACAATGACTGGAATTTTGAAAATGCTTAGAAGTTCATCAAGCAAAATGAGGTGAGAACCTGAGATCACGAAGATGTGAATCAAAGAAGTTTTGCTAAGATTTTCTTTCAACTCTGCATCTGTGATTTTTTCGCCACAAACAAGAGATGCTAACGAAGTGTGATGTTCAAAATTCGTTGGCAGAATCTGTACACATTTTTGTCGGAAAGTAGAGGCAAGTGCTGATGTGTTTGTAAGCAAAGAAGTAGGAAGTGGTGTGCTTAAGCTCAAAGCAAGAACTAGTAGAATAATCATAGTTCTCAGCACTTAGCAAATTTCATAACGCATGCGATTTCTAAAATAATCTGTCATTGAGTCCGCGCGTCTCCTGAGGTCGGATTTTAAGATCTGACATTTGCTCGCTCAATTACACGGCATTAATGTATTAATCTTTAATCATTTCATGTGGTTATCTTGTGCGTAAGTTCTGTGCAAATCGCTGAAACCCTTGAAAAACAACAGGTCCAAGGTCTAGCATTACAATAACTCAACATTTTATGTGGATAACTCCTGCTTGTTTGCACTTCTCAATGCGTGTCATACTGGAGAAAGATCAAGAGGTGTCGAGAGATGAAGCAACTTAGACTATTAGCAGCAACGGTCCTTTTAAGTGTTCCTATGAGCGTATTGGCAAAGCCTGCCGCACAAGCACATAAACAATCTTCGAAAGACTTAAGTCAGCAATCTCTTCTTGTGGAGCTCACAGGAAAAGATATTTCGAAAGAAAATGACATCACCTTATATGCTGAAATGGTAAGCGCTTATCAAAGCGATGATGAAATTGCATTTAAGAGTCGTCTGCAAAGCCTGCTCTCAAGATTCCCGCAAAGCTCTTACGCTGACAATGCTTTGTTCTTAGCAGGGCGCATGGCGGTGGATCACAACAACTACGCCGAGGCGATTAAATACTTTGCGCGTCTTGAAAAGGAATATCCACGCAGTAACAAACTAGGTGCAGCGAAATTCGCGAAAGCAATGACATACAAAAAAATGAATTTGCCAGAATTTGCGAAGCGCAATCTTCAAGAAGTGCGCGTGAGATTCCCAGGAAGTCCTGAGTCTTTCCGCGCTGACGCTGAATTGAAAATGTTTAAATAACTCACACGACTCGCAAGGATGCTAGAGTGATGAACAAAAAGTTCTCCGTGATGTTAACTCTGATTTTTTGTGCGCTTGTTGCTCAGGCGCAAGACACGCCTCCTGACGCCAATTGGGAATCTGATCCTTTGGACGTTCTGGAACCACAGAAAACCGAAATCGTGGAACCAACTGT
The DNA here is from genome assembly GCF_946478835.1 of uncultured Bdellovibrio sp. The sequence goes on from NZ_CAMLDV010000131.1 coordinate 7,932, forward strand.
TCCTGAATTTAAAGAAGTCGGGCCGGGCGGTCATGAAACGACGCCAGCGCCACCTTCTGAGTACGCCGAGCCTACAGTTCCGATGGATATTCCTGCAGAACCTTCGGTCACTCCGCATGGGGCAGCTCCAAGTACAGAAACAGCCTTTGGCAGCAGCGAGCCTGATTACTCTCGTGAAGCCGAGTTTCATCGCATTTACAAAACGTACAATGAACAACCCACTTCTGAAGAATCTTGGGAAAAAGCCGCGGGCAATCGTCAGGCAGAAATTTACCAAGTACAAAAGGGAGATACTCTTTCCGGAATTTCGACAACGCTTTTTGGCGATCAGTTCTTTTGGCCGAAGGTGTGGTCTTTAAATAAAGGACAGATCGAAAATCCCCATGAAATTGAACCAGGCATGAATGTGCAGTTCTTCGCCGGAAGTGTGGATGAAGCTCCGACTTTGGAAGTCACGACGACTAAAGAAGAAAAAGTCGTGAAAGAAGACGGCACAGAGGAAGTCCGCAAGCAGACAACAAAGACGACGCTTCCTCCACCCAAAAAACGCGCTCCTTTGTTGAAGCATCTTCCCGATAGTTTGCCGTTGTACCGCATGGGAGCCGTGAATGCGCCACCTGTAGAAGTTCAAGTGGATCTTCCTAAAAATCAATTCCCGACGGGCCCAGAGTATCTTGAGTACTATATCAACGATAGTCCCATGCAGGGTGTGGGTGTCATCACCAGCACAGAGATGTCGATGAAAACAGCGGGTGATTATCAATACGTGTTTGTGCGTCTTGATGAGGCTGGCGGCAAAGAATTTGTAGCACAGAAAAATGTAACGCAAGTCAAAGACCCGCAAGTGAAAGAGCGTCAAGGCTACATGGTCGAAATTCAAGGTGAGATCGAAATCCTTGAGCGTGTGAACGATCAAAAAAATGTTTATCGCGCAATTGTGAAAAAAGCGATTCAACCTTTAGAGGTCGGATCATTCCTTGTTCCCGGAAAACTTCCAATGATTGACCCTTCGGTGACAGCATTGACGTCAGGTGTGGGTGCTAAAATCATGGGTGGGCAGTTTGATAAAAAGCGCACTCTTTTCGGATCCAACTCTGTGGTGTTCTTGGATGGAGGCTCGAATCAAGGTTTGCAAGTGGGCCAAAGTCTTCCGATTTATGCCGATGAAAGAATCCGCAATAAAAACTCGGAGGCTGTGATCAATGACCGCGTGATCGGTGTCGTGAAAATCGTTCGCGTGTCACCTAACTTTGCGACAGCTTACGTGTCTCGCGCTACCGATGACATTGTTTTGGGCGATTACGTTGGAAAAGCCGTCACCCATGCTTTTAACGAGCAGCCTGTGATGGAAGCTCCGTCGAAAAAAGAATCCAATGATGACTTCGAGAAAGAGTTTGAAGAATCAACTCCTTCTAACGAAACGGCGCCGGCGCCGGATTCCGGAACCGACGATTCTGATCTAGAACTTTAAAAAGAAACGGAAGGGCTCTGCGAATTGCAGGGCCCTTTTGCTATGAATGATCTTTATTCGCTCTCACAATTAATCAAAACGCATCCTCTATACACCGTGCAAAGAGACGAGATCCATCATCTCTATCGAACTCTCGGGAATGCCGGAAATCTTCACGCTGACAGTTTGATGTCGGGACTGAAAGATCATCTGCCGGAGCTGTTTGCCGCTATTCAGAAAAACCACGCACTTTTCAAGAAGCACTGTGAAGACAGTTTGAAATTAAAAATGCAAGGTGTGCAGCTTGTCTGCTATGGCGAAGAGCTTTTTCCATCACAATGTTATTGGATGGCGGAACCTCCGCTGACTTTAAGTTTTTTAGGATCACCGGCATGGTTGAATGAACGAACGTTGTCGGTTGTGGGAAGTCGCGAGCCTAGTTTTGAATCCGTGCAGTGGATGGAGAAAGAATTTGCTCCGTTTTGCGAAAAAGAAAAACCCTGCGTAGTGAGTGGTGGCGCCAGGGGAGTGGATCAGAAATCTCAC
>NZ_CAMLDV010000132.1 GCF_946478835.1 uncultured Bdellovibrio sp.
CTGGTCATCATGGTTCGGGGCAAATTGTTTCAGGCCGTCAAGAGACGGATGCGCCGGAAGTTTTAAGCGGCATTTTTGAAGGACAAACTTTAGGAACTCCGATTGCGATCATCGTGCGCAATCAAGACGCGCGCTCGCAAGATTATAAAGATATTAAAACAAGTCCTCGCGCAGGTCATGCCGATGACATGTGGAAAAATAAATTCGGTCACAGTGATCACCGTGGCGGCGGACGTTCTTCAGGGCGTGAAACCGTGTCGCGTGTGATGGCAGGTTCTGTCGCGCAAATGATGATGAAGCATGTGAGTGCGCCAACCAAAGTGATCGGCTATGCTTCGCAAATCGGTCCTTTCACTTTGACTCAGGAAGAGCGTGAGCAAGTGACGTCTAAGAATATTGATTCTTTCCAGGCGCGCTTTCCTTCTGCACGCGATCATGAAGTCGATGCTTTGCTTAAAAAGGCTCAGGAGCAAGGAGATAGCTACGGTGGAGTCGCTGAAATCCTCATTCAAAATCCTCCGGCGTATTTGGGACAACCTGTATTTCATAAACTCAAATCCGACTTAGCGCAGGCTTTTTTAAGTGTCGGTGCCACGAACGGATTTGAGCTGGGTTTGGGTTTTGATGCCGTCGACGTGAAGGGCACTGATTTTCATCAAGGTTCTCAAGCCGCTTATGGTGGCATCCGCGGTGGCATTTCTACCGGTGAAAGCATTTTATTGCGAGTTTCTTTTAAACCGACAAGTTCGATTCTGGATGTCGCAAAAAAAGGGCGTCATGACCCTTGTATTGTCACCAGAGCCATACCAGTCCTGGAATCTATGACATGGTTGGTGTTGGCAGATCACTACTTATGGTCTAAAACGGACCGTATCTAAAGAGGTAAAAAATGGTTTCGGATATTTTTAATCCAGAGTGGTGGACAGAAGTTCAAATTCCTGGCGTAAAGTTTCAGGATATTACTTATCATCGTGCGAAAGATCAGGGCACAGTTCGTATTGCTTTCAATCGTCCTGAAGTTCGTAATGCTTTTCGTCCTCAAACAGTGGATGAGCTTTACACAGCTTTAGAACACGCGCGTATCACAGCGGATGTGGGCGTTGTTTTGATCACAGGTAATGGTCCTTCTCCAAAGGATGGCGGTTGGGCATTCTGCTCTGGCGGAGATCAACGCATTCGTGGAAAAGACGGATATAAATACGAAGACAAAGAAGCCGTTGGCAAAATGGATTTGGCCCGCTTGGGTCGTTTGCATATTTTAGAAGTTCAACGCTTGATTCGTTTCATGCCTAAAATTGTTGTCGCAGTTGTTCCAGGCTGGGCTGTTGGTGGCGGTCACTCACTTCACGTGGTTTGTGATTTGACTCTCGCAAGTAAAGAGCACGCCGTCTTTAAACAAACGGATCCAGACGTAGCAAGTTTTGATAGCGGTTATGGTTCAGCTTACTTGGCTCGCATGGTAGGACAAAAGCGTGCGCGTGAGATTTTCTTCCTGGGCCGCAATTACTCTGCTCAAGAGGCTTTTGAAATGGGCATGGTCAACGCCGTGATCCCTCACAAAGATCTTGAGAAAGTGGCATTGGAGTGGGCTTACGAAATGAACTCAAAATCACCAACAGCGATGCGCATGTTGAAGTATGGATTCAATCTTTGTGACGACGGTTTGGTGGGTCAGCAATTGTTCGCTGGGGAAGCGACTCGCTTGGCTTACGGAACGGAAGAGGCTGTTGAAGGCAGAAATTCTTTCGTAGAAAAACGTCCAAAAGATTTCTCTAAGTTCCCTTGGCACTACTAAGTCTTTTATAATGGGTTTGGGTCCTCCAAACCCATTATTCCTTATAAGAATAATAATCTCTTTACCATGCAGATGACATAAGATTCGAATGTCGGCTAGAAGTCCCTCGTCGAGGAGACTTTATGAAAACGATTCTTTTCTTTTGGGCCCTGTTTTTTGCCGTAAATTCCTATGCGAAAGTGGAAGTCCTTTTTCATCCACACGATCCAACTTTAGAAAAGATCGCCACTTGGATTGAAGAGGCACAAAGCACGGTTGATATTGCCATGTACAATATGGAAACTACGTCGGCGTCTCCAGTGATTCAAGTTCTGCAATCACCTTTGGTACAGAAACGCCTTCAGGAAGGACGTCTGCAAATTCGTTTGATCTTTGAAGGGTACGCAACGCCAGAAGAAAATGAAAAGAAGATGTCCGCTTTGGAGAGTCTTGGCATTGACGTTCGTTATTTAGGAAAATCCGTAAAGGTTCATCACAAGTTTGCCGTCATTGATGCAGGTCTAAGCAATCACAAAGTGATCACGGGAAGCGCGAACTGGTCTTTGTCTTCTTACCGTAACTACAATGAAAACATCCTGTTCTTTACTAAAGAAAACGAAATCACCAGCCGCTACCAGCAGGAGTTCAATCGTCTGTGGGTGAACTCCAAAGAATTTGGTCGACACTCAGACAATAACGAAACAAATGAAGTGAGCTTCTTTGATCAGGGCGACGTGGAAGTGTTCTTCAATTCACCCCGTACATTGGATAGAAAATCAAACGAGCCATCGCGCCTCACCGATCAAGTGGTCCGTCTTATTAACGAAGCTCAAAGCGAAATCAAAATTGCAACAACGCGGGTGCGTTTAAAGCCGGTTCTTGAGGCTTTGCAAGTGGCTGCCAACCGTGGCGTGAAAATTTATCTTGTGATCAGCCAAGACGACTTCATGGATATTGGAAAAAGAGCGCAATACTTGTTAAGCCATCGCAACCTGCAATTGCGCGTGAAGTTCTACAATTTGGAAGTTTCAGAATACATGGCCTTCCAAATGCACAACAAATTTATGATCGTGGACAACGCAAAAGTTCTCTCCGGATCTTTCAATTGGTCAGAGAGCAGCGAAAAGAGCCACATCGAAAACCTTGTGGAACTCAGTGGCTCTGCTGCAGAAGATGTTCTTCCTTCCTACAACCAAGAATTCAGTGATCTTTGGAATATGAATCGCGAGAGCCTCAAGCCGTTAAGCGACTATTTGAAAACTTCCAGCAAAGTGTCCTGCGCAATCAAACCGATGGCTCTGAGTGTTTCTGAAATTCGTCAGGTTTTGAAACTCGTAAAAAATTGTTCTCAGGACTAAAGCTAAGATCCCTGTTGCGAAAATTTAAAGAATAGGGATCTTCATCTGTAATTCTTTGTGAGTTGTCTCACTTCAGTGAAAAGCGCTTCCAGTGCGGACTTTACGGAGAGAAGATAGAGCCATGAAAAAGCTCTCTCTCTTCGTTCTTTTAGTTGTCATGATCGGGTTGGCATTTTGGGGATGTCCGACAAAGAAATACATTCCTGATCCTCGTCCGCCACAACCTCAGGTCTCCTACTACGAAGAACTTCTCAGTCTTGAAGGAAACGCTCCACCCGTCGGAGTTCGCGTGGAGTTTCGTCGTATGCTGGCGATGGAATGATTTTACTTCACAATGCCTTTATAAATATAAGCAATACCGCCAGTAAGCGAAACATACTCACAGTGAGAGTAAGCGCCACTTTCTTTCATCAGGCCCAAGAACTCATCACGGCAAGGGAAAGCCGCTGAAGACTTTTGCAAGTATTCGTAAGCTTCTTTCTGACCTGTCACAAGACCGCCGATTTTAGGCAAGATATTTTGAGAATAGAAATTGTAAAGTGCACCGAAAACAGGAACGTTCACTTGACCGAATTCAAGCACCATCACCGTGCCGCCTGATTTCGTCACACGTCCCATTTCACGCAAAGCTTTTACTGGATCACCGACATTGCGAATACCAAAAGAGATACTGCAAACATCAAAACCCTTATCAGCGTATTGAAGTTGAGTGACATCGGCTTGTTCAAACTTGATCTCAAGACCGCGTTCTTTCGCTTTACCTGGAGCTGGAATCAACATCTCGGCACAGAAATCTGTACCAACCACTTCACCCGTTGCGCCCACTGTTTTTTTAAATTCAATTGCAAGATCGCCCGTACCTGTCGCGCAATCCAAAACTTTATCGCCGGTTTTTGCGCCACTGTACTTAACTAACTTTTTTCTCCACAAGTGGTGAACGCCCATCGACAAAACGTTGTTCCCTTTGTCGTAGTTCGCAGCCACTTTTGAAAACATCGAGCGGATGATTTCCGGATTTGGAGAATGTTTAGTTTGCATGAGGAGCCACCTTATGAAGAGGTCTGTCGATCGCCGTAAGAATCTTATCAAGCTTCGTCATCATGTTTTTGAAGTCATCCAAAGTCAGAGCTTGCATGCCGTCAGAAAGAGCTTCTGCCGGACGAGGATGAACTTCCACGATGATGCCGTCAGCTCCCACCGCTGCTGCAGCGTAAGCCAAATCAGGAACCAAAGCACGAATGCCCACAGCGTGAGAAGGATCTACGATCACAGGCAAGTGAGAATTCTTTTTTGCAAACGCCACGGCATTAAGATCCAAAGTGTTGCGAGTCGAAGTTTCAAATGTACGAATACCACGCTCACATAAAATCACGTTCGGATTTCCGCCGACTGTCACGTACTCCGCCGCTTTAATCCATTCTGTGATCAAGGCTGCAAAACCACGCTTCAACAATACAGGTTTTCTCTGCATGCCCAACTCTTTAAGCAAAGCATAGTTATGCATATTGCGAGAACCGACTTGGAAGCATTCAACGATGTCGTAAACTTCTTCGATTTGACGAGCGTCCGTGACTTCAGAAACAAGTTTCATGTTGGTTTCTTTGCAGACCGCTTTGATGAAGTCGAAAGAGTTTTTACCTAAACCTTGGAAGTCTTTTGAAGAAGTGCGCATCTTCCAAATACCGCCACGAAGAATGTGCGCGCCGGAGGCCTTCACACCTTTCGCTGTTTCCATGAACTGCTCGTAACTTTCGATAGAGCAAGGCCCAGCCATGACTGTGAAGTTAGATCCGCCGATATCATATCCACCGATATTGACGATTTGGGTTGAGGGAGTTGTTTGCATAGTTGGCATTTCCATAATACGACTTCTTAAATGGAACGGCAGAATAGCATAACGCTCTCAGGCATTACAAACTTTTTGGAGGCAGGGGCCCTCTTGCGCCATAGGGATCAATGGATTCTTATTGAGGGGCCTTTTCACCCTGTTTCCGACGCAAATCGTGACGAAATTACAGTGTTTTTCCCTGATTTCTACGATTTGGGCTCTTCGCCCGCACTCGCCGGAGCCAAAACCTACCATCTGTCTGCAGAGGAGCTGCGTAAGAATTGTGAGGCCTTCTTAGGTCAGAGACCTGCTGTGGCCCCCGTAGGGAAGGCTCCATGGATTGAGCCTTTGAAAGAGCATTTCGCCGTCGCTTTGAAGCACACACAAGATCTCATCCGCGAAGGCAAAATCAAGAAAACCGTTCCAGCGGTCTTTGCTCGCTCTGAGCAAACGGTGACTCCGCAAGAGCGCGCGCAGATGATTTTGACTCTTTTAGAAGCGCCGAAAACTTTGTACGTTTATGGTTTATGGCAAAAGGGTGAAGGCGTTTTAGGAGCAACTCCGGAACTTCTTTTTGATTATGCAAAAGGACATCTGCGAACGATGGCTTTGGCTGGCACATGTCCTAAGAGTGAATCCACACGCCGTGAATCTCTACTTCGTGATGAAAAAGAAATGCAAGAGCATCTCTACGTTTTAGAAGACTTGATGTCGGTGCTGCACCCCTGGGGTGATGTGAAGACCGAAGGTCCGAAAATTGTGGAGCTTCCAACGCTGTACCATTTAAAAACCGACATCGAAATTCAGTGCAAAACAAAGCCTGAGTTTTTCTCATTGATTCAGCAACTGCATCCCACTCCTGCATTGGGGGTGGCACCTCGGACCGCTGGATATAAGTGGATGAAAGAGTTCCCCGGCCAAGAGGGGCGCGGTGGTTTCGGTGGGCCTTTTGCCTTTATCGGTAAAGAGGAGGCTGTGTGTCTTGTCGCCATTCGAAATTTGCAGTGGAATAAGACCTCTTCTATGATCGGTTCCGGCTGCGGCGTTGTCGCGGCCAGTGAATTGGAGCGTGAGTGGCGAGAGCTTTATCAAAAACGCCTGTCCGTAAGAAAGATTTTGGGGCTTGATGTATGACAAATATGGAGTTAGCGGGAAAAGTCATTCAAGAGTTGGTGTACACAGGAGTGCGCGAGTTTGTTCTTTGCGCCGGTGCACGCAACAGTCCGCTAGTGTATATCCTTGAAGAGAACAAAGACCTCAAAGTGTATTCCTTCTTTGAAGAGCGTTCGGCGGCATTTTTTGCTTTAGGTCGTATCGCAAGCACACGTCGTCCGGTTGCAATCATTACGACATCAGGAACAGCCGTCGCGGAACTTTTGCCGGCCGCTGTTGAAGGAACTTATTCCTCGTTGCCACTGATAATGGTGACAGCGGATCGTCCGAAACACTATCGCGGCACAGGGGCTCCGCAGACGATTGAACAAGTGGGTATCTTTTCATACTACAATGAAGTTGCTTTGGATATTGATGCGGAAAATTCTCACGTGTCTTTCAAATCTCTTTCATGGAAAAAACCTATTCACGTGAATGTGTGTTTTGAAGAACCTCTGATTGATGGTCCCGTGCCTAAGATTGATTTCCCGGGCCATTCGGAAAGAACAAAGCTTCCAGGTCAGTTGCCTTTAGGAACTTTGAAAGAGATGGAAAATTTCCTGAACTCTCACAAACCTCTTGTGATGGTGGGAATTTTGCCTGAGAAAGCCTACGGCACCGTGCTTGATTTCTTAAAGCAATACAAAGCGCCGGTTTATTGCGAAGGCATTTCAAGTCTGCGCGGTCATCCCGACATCAAAGACATTGAAATTCGCTCTGGCGAGCAGATGATTCATCGAGTTTTAAAATCACAACTCTGTGATTCTATCTTGCGTATCGGGGGAGTTCCGACAACGCGTGTGTGGCGTGATCTTGAAGACAAATACAAAGACATCCCAGTGTTCTCGGTGAGCTTTAATCACTACACAGGACTCAGCCGTCCTGTGCAACACGTGAACTCTTTGGATTTGTTAAGCCAGGTGGAGTTTTCAAATCCTCAGCGTGAAAATATTAAATTGAATATCGAAGACAGCAGCCGCGCGGAAACCGTGCGCGGTCTTTTGATGAAATATCCTGATTCAGAACAAGGGATGATCTACGCACTTTCGCAAAAGATGAAAGGCGGCTCGATCTATCTTGGAAATTCACTCCCGATTCGTGAATGGGATTCGTGTTCCTCACACGATGCCATTCCTTTGCGTGTTGCCGCCAATCGCGGAGCCAACGGTATCGATGGACAGCTTTCGACGTTCTTGGGTTGGGCCCATCCGGAGGCAGAAAATTGGTGCCTTGTTGGGGATTTAACAGCGCTGTATGATTTATCGTCACTTTGGGCAACTTCTCAGCTCGATGCACGCAAACTTCGTATTGTGGTCATCAACAACGGGGGAGGCCAAATCTTCTCTCGTATGTTCAAAAAAGAGATATTCGTAAACAAGCACCAGATTTCTTTCGAATCATGGGCAAAGATGTGGAATTGGTCTTACCAAAAGTGGCATAATATTCCTGTGAATACACAATTGGACGATCATCAAATCATCGAGCTCACCCCAAATTGGGAACAAACTCAAGAATTCTGGAAGGAGTACGAATCTCTGTGGAAAGAGTGAACCTCTTTTTCCTTCACGGATTTTTAGGAAGACCTTCTGATTGGGCGGTGGTGAAAGCACACCTCCCGCAGCACGATGGTCTTCGTATTTTTACTCCAGATTATTTCAAGGATGCCTCTTTAGGACCTCAACATACGTTTGAAGAGTGGGCCGGTAATTTCATAAAACTTGTTGAAGCCCACGGCTGCGCAGGAGAGCGCAACATCCTCATTGGATACTCTCTTGGCGGGCGCTTGGCTTTGCACGCTCTCGAAAAAAAACCAGCGCTTTGGTATAAAACAATTCTAGTCTCTACAAATCCTGGCTTTAACGATCCTCACGAAAGTTTTGATCCGATCTCTGAAGAGCGTCGTCAACGCTGGATGAATGATTCCTACTGGGCCGAAGAGTTTTTAAAAGCTCCGTGGGAAACGGTCTTACGCAATTGGAATGCGCAGCCTGTTTTTGGCGGCGGAGAAACGGAGCCTTTGCGTATTGAAAAAGAATATTCCCGTGAGACACTGAGCCTCGCTTTAACCCAGTGGTCTTTGGCGCAACAAAAAAACATGCGTTCGTTGATTCAAAAGAATATTCAAAAAGTGATTTGGATGGTCGGAGAGCGCGACGAAAAGTTTATGGAAATGTCTCGTCGTTTGCAGGAAGAGGTGCAGGGGCTTCGTTTAGAAACCGTGCCGGCCTCTTCCCATCGCGTTCTTTTTGATAGCCCCAAAGATTTGGGCGAAAGAATCCGTCAACTAATTCAGCAGCTTCTTTAAGCCGTCATCAATCCACGTGCGGTATTGTTTTACGTTCATGTAGATGGATTTTTCTGCGCAGACGTCTTTGTTGTCGATGTACTGTTTCTTTTCATCTTCGCGAATTTCAGAAGGCACACTCCACGAAATTGCTGAGGCAATTCCGACGACATAGTCTTTCCCTTGGTAGCGCATCAATGCAGGACCGCCAGAGTCACCACTGCAGATACCTTGCCCCGATTTTTGGTCAACGTAGAACTGGCTTTCGTTGGCACTCATGCTGTCAATTTTAAGGTCCACATTACGTAGAAAGCCTGAGCCTTGCGTGTCCGTGCTAGGAACTTTTTTACCGGAAATACGACCATAGCCCGCTGCTGTGAAAGTGTAACCGGCCTTTAAAGGAAAGCTGCTATCTGGAAGAAGCAACGTCTGATAGCCATCCGGAGCATTGCCCTTTATCAGAATCAAAGCGATGTCATTGCGATCGGCAGAATTGGATTTTTTGTATTTGTCGTGCACCCATGTTTTTGCAGCAGAACGCATGACATAGTCACCGGACAGTGGCTTCAGGCCAAACGCCAGGGTAAGACCTTTGTAGTCAGCTCCCACGCAGTGAGCGGCTGTTAGAATCACATCTTTTTTGATGAGAAGCCCCGTGCAGTAAGTTTTTGTCGGATTGTCATATATAAGCACAACGTATTTTGAAATCACATTGTCTTTCGTAGTGTCTTTTCCACCTACGATAGCGTCTGAATCCACCAGCGTGTCTATCGCGGACTGAGATCCCCCACACGCCGTCAAAGCTAAAACGATTAATGAGCTGACGTACAACTTCGTTTTCATATTTCCCCAATTGAGCGCTCATTCAATAACAAAAGGGCTGCTATTTTCCTAGCAGCCCTTTGCAGTTTGAAAAAACTTTTTGGTGTCTTATCCGAGATTAATTTTGAACCTGAGGAGTTACCAACGAAGTGGAAAGTTTGTTGGCCATTCTGTTCAACCATGTCTTGTAGTACAAAGCACTTGTGTAAGCAGAGTACTTCGAGCAGTCATTGGCAGCATCGTCAACTCCGCGGCTTGTAACACCCCAAAGGTAGTATTTACCTTTGATTTCGATGTACGCTGGACCGCCAGAGTCACCGTGGCAAGCGCCAGTGCCTTCAGTTTGGTTCAACTTGATTTCAGAGGTGCTGAACTGTGGGTCTTCGATCTTAACAGTCGTCATGCGCAAAGTTCCCGCACCGTCTCCTGTCACCCCGTTTGTGATTCCGTATCCAGCAAGAACGACAGAAGCACCTTTTTTAAGAAGTTTTTTATTACTGTTGCTAAGGAAAGTCGCTGGTTTGTAACCGGCAGGAACTGTTCCTGTGAAGTGGATCAAAGCGATGTCGCCTGTGTCCTTCTTTTCATTCTGACGAGACTCCCAGTATTGAGAAATTTCGACTTTATCAACTTGGCGACGCTCTGATTTAGGTCCCAAAGCCGTGTCGAACATAATGTACATAGCGTC
>NZ_CAMLDV010000133.1 GCF_946478835.1 uncultured Bdellovibrio sp.
CAAAACAAAGGTTTCGACGGCCGGGTTAACTACAACATGGGATTTAAAGAACAAATCGTGTTCCCTGAGATCAACTACGATAAGGTTGATAAAACTCGCGGTATGAACATCACTATTTGTACAACTGCTAAAAACGACGCTGAGGGCAGAGCGCTTCTTGAAGCACTTGGCATGCCCTTCAGAAAGTAAGAGGGGTGTCACTTGGCTCGTAAATCAAGCATCGTAAAAAACAATAAAAGAAAAGAGCTTTCTAAGCGTTACGCTCAATACAGAGCTGAACTTAGAGAGAAAGCTGTCGATATGAAACTTTCTGACGAAGAAAGAGCTACAGCTCGTAAGAAGCTTCAAGCTCTTCCTAAGAATACGAATCCAAACCGCGTTATCACTCGCTGTGAAATTTCTGGTCGCCCTCGTGGTAACTACAGAAAATTCGGTTTGTCTCGTATCGCTTTCAGACAATTGGCCCTTGACGGTAAATTGCCTGGCGTAACGAAAGCTAGCTGGTAAGAGGATCACTATGGATACAATTTCTCAGTTCCTTACAATGATTAGAAATGCTGGAGCAGCGAAACACGAAAAAGTGGATCTTCCTGCTTCAAAAGTAAGAGCGGGTATTGCTCAAATCCTCGTTAACGAAGGTTTGATCAGAAGCTTCAAAGTCGCTAAAGATAGCAAACAAGGCATCATGCGTGTTTACTTGAAATACGACGAAGCTGGAAACCATGTGATCAATTCTATCGACCGCGTATCACGCCCAGGTCGTAGAGTTTATATTAAATCTGACAAAATTCCTGTAGTTCGTTCTGGAATGGGTATGTCCATTATCAGCACAAGCAAAGGAATCATGAGCGGTAAGCAAGCTACTGAGGCTAAACTCGGTGGCGAATTGCTTGCGACACTTTGGTAGGTGAAAAATGTCACGTATTGGAAAAGCACCCGTTGTTTTTGATAACACAGTACAAGTAAGCGTTTCACCTGCTAACGAAGTTCTCGTTAAAGGTGCGAAGTCTTCTTTGAAAATTGGCATGCAACCAAACATCACTGCAAAAGTAGAAGGTGGAAAAGTTGTATTGACTCGCAAAGATGACTCTAAAGAAACTCGTGCATTGCACGGTCTTTACAGAGCGCTTATTCAAAATGCCGTAACTGGCGTAACAAAAGGTTTCACTAAGGGCCTTGAACTTCATGGGGTCGGTTACCGTGCAAACGTAGCTGGCAAGAAATTGGAACTTTCTTTAGGTTTCTCTCACCCAGTGATCTTCGACATCCCTGAAGGAATCGAGATCAAAGTTGACAAGCAAACTGCACTTTCGATCACTGGCCCAAGCAAAGAGCTTGTTGGACAAGTAGCGGCGAAAATTCGCTCTTTCCGTCCACCTGAGCCTTATCTTGCAAAAGGTGTTCGTTACGCTGGTGAGCATATCAGACGTAAAGCTGGTAAGTCGGCTGGTAAATAATTGAGGTAATGTATGAAAATTAAAGTAAGCAAACATACTAGTGATAGAAAAGCGAACCGCCTCAAGAAGAAAATCAGAATCCGCAAGACTGTAAACGGTACTGCGGAAAGACCTCGTCTTTGCGTATTCCGTAGCGGTAAGCACATGTACGCTCAGATCATCAATGACGTTGCGGGCACTACTTTGGTAGCTGTCTCTTCTCTTGGTAAAGAGGACAAATCTGGTATCGACATGGCGAAACTTGTTGGTATGGAAGTAGCAAAAGCCGCTTCTTCTAAAAACATCAAAGATGTGGTTTTCGACCGTAACGGATACCTGTACCACGGACGTGTTAAATCTCTAGCTGAAGGCGCTCGTGAGGGCGGCCTTAATTTCTAAGGAGTGATGTGTGGAGAAAGTTCAAGCTCAAGCAGCTGAATTAGAAGAGCGTGTAGTAGCGATCAACCGCGTAACGAAAGTTGTTAAGGGTGGTCGTCGCTTCTCTTTCGCAGCTCTAGTAGTAGTTGGAAACAAAGCCGGCGATGTTGGTTTTGGTTCTGGTAAAGCTGGAGAGGTTCCTGAGGCTATCGGTAAAGCAAGCAGATCTGCAAAAAAATCTGCTCGCTCTGTAACTTTGAAAGAAGGACGTACAATCCCTCACGAAGTTATCGGTAAATTCGGTGCCGCGAAAGTCATCATGAGACCAGCAGCTCCTGGTACTGGCGTGATCGCGGGTGGCGCGGTGCGTGCAGTTCTTGAGTCTGTAGGTGTAAAAGACATTCTTACTAAATGTGTTGGGACTCGTAACCCTCACAATGCCGTAAGAGCAACAATCGACGGCTTAAAGCAGTTGAAACAGCTTAAATAGTCGGACTGGTGGCAAAAATGGCTAAAACATTCGTAGTAACATTGAAAAGATCAACGATTGCTTGCACTCAAGCACAAAAGGACGCGGTTCGCGTTCTTGGCTTGAAGAGACGTCATCACACTGTAGAAGTGAAAGACTCTCCAGCAGCACGTGGAAATATCATGAAAGTTCAGCATCTAGTTGATGTTGAAGTTAAGGGGTAATCATGAGCTTGCTTAAAACATTGGCACCCAAAGCAGGATCTAAGCACGCTCCAAAAAGAATCGGTCGTGGTATCGGTTCTGGTATGGGCGGTACATCGACAAAAGGTCACAAGGGTCAGTTAGCTCGTACGGGCGGTACTGTTCGCCGTGGCTTCGAGGGTGGTCAAACACCTTTGCATCGTCGTCTTCCTAAATTTGGTTTTAGCAACGTCGCGTTTGCTAACAAATTTGAGATTGTTAATTTATCACAACTTGCTAAATTTTCTGGAGAAGTAACTCCTGAAACTCTACACGCTGCTGGACTTGTATCTAAAGGCGCTGTTAAGATTTTGGGAAATGGCGAGCTTAAAGCAGCTTTGACTGTAAAAGCTCACAAATTTTCAGAAAGCGCTAAGAAAGCTATTGAAGCTGCTGGCGGCAAAGTCGAGGTAATTAAATAGTGTCTGCAATTGAGAGCATCGCAAAGAATTCTGATCTTCGTAAACGCATCTTGTTCACTTTGGCTATGTTGGCTATTTACAGAATTGGTGTACACGTTCCGACTCCTGGAGTTGATGGAACTGCTGTATTGTCATTCTTCCAAGCTCAGAGCCGCGGGATCTTTGGTTTATTTAACACCTTCACGGGTGGTGCTCTCTCCCAATTCAGCGTTTTCGCATTGGGAATCATGCCGTACATTTCGGCGTCCATCATCTTCCAACTTTTGACTTCAGCGATTCCATACTTGGAAGCATTGAAGAAAGAAGGGGAGCAAGGGCGCCGTAAAATCAATCAGTACACTCGTTATGCAACAGTAGCCTTGGCAGTTGTTCAAGGTTACGGCATCAGCAGCTGGTTGATGAACTCTACAAGTCCTGAGGGGCACGCTCTAGTGACGGCTCCGACGGTGGCTTTCTTGCCGTTCCAAATCATGACTATCATCACATTGACAGCAGGTACTTGCTTCATCATGTGGTTGGGCGAGCAAATCACTGAAAGAGGAATCGGTAACGGTTCTTCACTTATCATCTTCACTGGTATCGCAGCAGCAATTCCTGGCGGCGCTCAACAAATTTGGGAGCTTGTTCGCACAGGTGAAATGCGTTTCGCATTGGCGCTTCTATTGATCCTTTTCATGATCGCGATCATTGCGGCTGTTATCTATATGGAAGTGGCGCAACGTCGTATCACTGTCCAGTATTCACAAAGACAAGGTGGCGGAATGCAGTCAATGCAAACTCCAACAAGCCACTTGCCTATTAAAATCAATTTCTCTGGGGTTATCCCACCAATCTTCGCGAGCTCTTTGTTGATGTTCCCGGCGACAATGGCTCAGTTCGTACAAACACCTTGGTTGAAGGCGTTGCAGGAGTCTTTGAATCCTTCTGGAACTATCTTCAATATCATGTTCGTGGCTTTGATCGTGTTCTTCTCGTTCTTCTATACGGAGATCGTGTTCAATCCAAACGACGTAGCTGACAACCTCAAAAAGTATGGCGGTTTCATTCCTGGCGTTCGCGCTGGTAAGAGTACGTCTGACTACATCCAAAAGGTTCTTGAGCGCGTCAACGTTCTTGGTTGTATTTATCTTTGCACGATCTGTATTTTGCCAGGAATCATGACTACTCAGTTCAACGTGCCTTTCCATTTCGGTGGAACAAGCTTGTTGATCCTAGTAGGGGTTGCTTTGGATACGGCTCAACAGATCCAATCTCATATGATCACTCAAAAATATGAGGGCTTCTTAAAAGGAGCTAAGATCCGTAGCAGAAGGGTTCAGTTCTAATGAACTTGATCCTCTTTGGAGCCCCCGGGGCCGGTAAAGGTACTCAGTCTGAATTGCTCATTAAGCGCTTGGGAATGACTCAGATCAGCACAGGCGATTTATTCAGAGCGGCAATCAAAGGCCAGACGGACCTCGGAAAAAAAGCCCAAGAGTATATGGATAAGGGTCAACTTGTGCCAGATAGCATTGTTATCGGCATGGTTGAGGAAGTCCTTCAAAAAGGTGTGAAAAACATCATTTTAGATGGTTTCCCTAGAACTGTGGCGCAAGCCCAGGCTTTAGATGAATTGTTAGTTAAAATGAATCTTTCTATCGGAAAAGCTATTTTTCTCGAAGTTCCGATGAAGATTTTGATGGATCGACTGACGGGTAGACGTGTCTGTAAAAATTGCGGAACCGTATACCATATCGTTAGCAAGCCTACCAAGACGGAAGGCAAATGTGATGTTTGTGGGGGAGAAGTCATTCAACGTAATGACGACAAAGCCGATGTGATCGAGACTCGTCTTAAAACCTACGAAGAATTCACAAGCCCTTTAAAAGAGTTTTATAAAAAAGCAGGAAAGTACATTGAACTGGACGGCAATAGAGGCACCGAGGAAGTCTATTCAGAGATCGAAAAAATAATAAAATAAGACGGCTGTATTATTTTTATCTCTAGACTTTAATGTTTATCGGTGTTAGCGTGCCGAACCGCGTTCGTGTTTTTGCTGGTATTTTCGTCCTTTTTTGGGATGAAACTAAGCGTATGGGAAGACATTATGAAAGTAAGACCATCAGTTAAGAAGATCTGTAACAAATGTAAAGTTATTAAAAGAAAAGGCGTTATTCGCGTTATCTGTGAAAACCCTAAACATAAGCAAAGGCAGGGCTAATCATGGCACGTATCCTTGGTGTCGACTTACCTAGAAATAAACGCGTTGAAATCGCGTTGACTTATATTTACGGCATTGGTCGTCCTCGCGCGGCTATGATTTGCAAGCAAGTAGGCATTCCTCACGAATTGAGAACTGAAGGCCTTACGGATGAGCACATTGCTAAAATCCGTGGCATCATCGAGCAAAACTTCAAAGTTGAAGGTGATTTGCGTCGTGAAATCGGTTTGTCTATCAAGCGTCTTATGGACCTCAACTGCTACCGTGGTATCCGTCATCGTAAAGGCTTGCCTGTACGTGGTCAGAACACTCGTTCTAACGCCCGTACTCGTAAAGGTCCTAAGAAGACGGTAGCTAACAAGAAAAAAGCCGTATAAAGGTAACTGACAGATGAATACTGAAAATAAAGCAAAAACAGTTGCTAAGAAAAAAGTTAAAAGAAACGTTCCTCAAGGGAACTGCTATATCCAAGCTGGTTTCGGAAACGTTATCGTTACGATGACTGATCCAAACGGAGCTACGGTGTCTTGGTCCTCTGCTGGACACCTTGGTTTCAAAGGACGCCGTACAGGTACTCCTTATGCAGCACAGTCCGCGGCAGAAGACGCTGCAAAAAAAGCTATGGAAGCAGGCATGAAATCTGTGGACGTTTATCTTAAAGGACCAGGCGCTGGTCGTGAACCTGCAATTCGTGCATTGGCAGCAACAGGCATGAGAATCTTGACTCTAAAAGATATCACACCTGTTCCACATAACGGTTGCCGTCCACCTAAGCGTAGAAGAATTTAATAGGAGTATATCGTGAGCTGCATTAACGAAAGCGTTTGTAAGCTTTGCCGTCGCGAAAACGTGAAACTTTTCTTGAAGGGTGATCGTTGTTACACAGATAAGTGTTCTTTCGAAAGAAGACCTTATCCTCCAGGACAACATGGTCAATCTCGTTTGAAGTTCTCTGAATTTGCACTTCAATTGCGTGAAAAACAAAAAACTAAGAGATACTACGGTGTTTCTGAAAAACAATTTGTAAAATATGTATCTGAAGCCAACCGCTCAAAAGAATTGACTGGTACTGCGCTTCTTAAGTTCCTCGAGACAAGACTTGATAACGTTGTCTACTCTTTGGGATATGCTAACTCTCGTCGTGAAGCAAGGCAGCTTGTTAAACACAACCATTTCTTGTTGAATGGTAAGAGAGCTAACATTCCAAGCATCATTGTAAATAAGGGTGACGTTATTACAGTTGCGGAATCAAGCCGCGCAGTTGTTAAGATCCAAGCTGCTATTCAATCAGTAGCACGCAGATCTGTACCAGCTTGGCTTGAAGCTGATCATGCGAAATTCACTGGAACTGTTAAAGATCTTCCAAATCGTGAAGATGTAACAGTAGCAGTTGAAGAGAACATGATCGTTGAATACTACTCAAGATAATTTTACCTCTCGGGGGAAGCATGCAAGAGCACTATTATAAGTTCTGGAGAGAGATGATCAAACCAAAGGGATTTGAGGTTGATCGTGATACTCTTCGTGAAGATTACGCTAAATTCATTATCCGTCCCCTCGAAAGAGGCTTTGGGGTTACTCTTGGTAACTCCCTAAGAAGAATTCTTCTTAGTTCAATGATGGGTTCTGCAATTACAGCTGTTAAGTTTGAAGGCGTATTGCACGAGTTCACTACGATCCCAGACGTTCTTGAGGATGTAACTGACATCATCTTGAACCTTAAAGAAGTTCGCTTTAAACAGTACACTTCTGACTCTGTTACTTTGAAAATCTCTAAAAAAGGTCCAGGTAAAGTAACTGCAGCAGATATCCAAACTTCAGATAAGATCGAGGTTCTAAACCCAGATCACCATCTTGCAACTTTGGGTGCTAATGCAAACTTCAACGCCGAAATCATCGTGAGCTTCGGTCGTGGATATGTACCAGTAGAAAACAGAGAGACTGATCTTCCTGTAGGCTTTATCGGCGTTGACGCTCTTTACAGCCCTATCAGAAAGGTGAACTACAACGTTTCAAATGCGCGTGTTGGTCAAAGAACTGATTACGATGCATTGACTTTGGAAGTTTGGACTGATGGTTCATTGAAACCTGAAGAAGCTGTAGCTCTTTCATCTAAAATCATGAAAGAACAACTTCAGATCTTCCTTACTTTCGATGAAACTATGGAGCCAGCTGAAGAAGCTCGTGAAATGGGTTCTCCTTCATTGAATGAGAACTTGTTCCGCTCTGTAGACGATCTTGAGTTGTCTGTGCGTTCTGCAAACTGCTTGAAAAACGCTAACATCCGTTACATCGGTGAGTTGGTTGTTCGTTCAGAGGCAGAAATGCTTAAGACTAAAAACTTCGGTCGTAAGTCTCTTAACGAAATTAAAGAGATCTTGGGTGAGATGGGACTTAGCCTTGGTATGAAAATCGAAGGCTGGCCACCAGCAGGTTGGGATCCAAGCCAACCACCTCAAAAAAGAGAATCTCAACAGTAATATTTTAAAAGGCATTCTGAGAAATCAGGATGCCTTTCCAATTAAGAATTTCCAATGATGGTGTTCTAAACAGCGATTCCTGCGGGAGTTGCGGGGCAAGGAGCCCTTAAAAGTGACCCCTCGGGGTACTATCGTGCTGATACCTAGTCCGGTCAGTACGTTTAACGGAGAATAAAATGAGCTCACACAGAAGAAGAGTAAAACATTTCGATCGTAAATCTGGCCCAAGAAAAGCTTTGTTGAGAGGTCTTGTAACTTCTCTTATCGAGCACGGCCGCATCACTACAACTGTTGATCGTGCTAAAGAAGTACGTCGTCACGTTGAAAAAGCGATCACTCTTGGTAAAAAAGGTGACTTGGCAACAACTCGTTTGTTGATGTCTCGCTACCCAAATAAAGACGCTGTTGCAGCGATCGTAAAAGATCTTGCTCCACGTTTTAAAACACGCCCAGGTGGTTACACTCGTATCATCAAAATCGGTCGTCGCCCTGGTGACACTGCTGAGATGGCATTCCTTGAGTTCGTAGACTACGATTTCGAAGCTAAAGGCGCAGCTAAAGAAGAAGCGAAAGCGACTAAAGCTGAACCAAAAGCAGCTGCTAAAAAAGCGGCTACTGCGAAAAAAGCATCTACTAAACTTGTAGCGGCTAAGAAAAAGTCTGTTAAAAAGACTCAAAAGAAAGCAAGAGCAGCAGCTCGCGCTTAATTTGAATCTTCAAAATTAAGATTTTCGGGAAAGGCCTTGGGAAACCAAGGTCTTTTTTTTTACCAAAACTCTTCCTGAAATATACGGAATGTTTTTTCGTACAATCGTATTTAAGGTTTTTCTAGCTTGCAAAAAGTACGAGTCACTTTTGGTTGAGAATGTTTTGTTAGACGCAAATGCGCTACCAAAAGTAAGTCCGTACCTTTTGCTGACTCCGAGTCAACGGTTGCTCCATCGTGGGTAATCAACTAAGTTGAGTCCATAGAGGACTTGCTATGAATCAACATCTTAAAGCTATCATCATTGTTGTTATTGTCGGTGCCCTGGGTGTTTGGGGATTTAATCAGCTCTTTGGTTCAAAACCGGTTGAGAACTCTTCTTATGCGACTTTAGAGACGTATGAGAAGGAAGGCGTTCCTAATTTTGAAGCTAAAGATCTCGACGGTCAGTCTTTTGAACTTAAATCCATGGACGGGAAAGTTGTAATTCTGAACTTCTGGGCTTCTTGGTGTGGGCCTTGTATCGAAGAGGTGCCGTCGCTGATCAAGCTTGTGAAAGAGTTTAAAGGGGATGTGCAATTGATCGCGATCTCTGGCGACAGTAAGCTTGAGGATATTCAAGTCTTTATGAAGTCCTTCCCAGAGCTTAAAGATGCCAATATCAAGATCGTCTGGGATCAAGACCGCGCATTCATGAAGCAATTCCAAATTTCGCGTTTGCCTGAATCCATGGTGCTAGGCAAAGACCACAAGCTCGTGAAGAAACTTGTGGGCTCCATTGATTGGTACAATAAAGATTCCGTCGCTTACATAAAATCTCTCTTGGGAAAATAATCAATCTTCGCAGTCGTACTGCAAATCGATTTGCGTTCCTTCGATCAACGGATAAGTGAATTTCAAAACTTTGCCGTCAAGTTTGAGGCCTGAGACATCAAGGCCTCCGACTTTGACTTTAAGACTTTTTGGTTTTGCTTCACATTGCAAAGTCAGTGATGAAAGTGAATTCACGATCTTGTCTTTGAAAGTATTTAAGTTCGCGCTGTAGTCAGCGTCACAAATACTTCCAACACCTCCGTCCGTGAGGCGGGAAGCTTCTGCATAAGTATGACCAAAGTGACTTGGCGATAAATCCACGTCTTGTTCGGCTTCGCAAACCTTGTCGTCAGGTTTTACGATGATCGAACTGAACGTAAAACGAACGTCCTCGCCGAATGTTGATTTCGCGCGATCCACCATTGTTTGCGGATGGTCTTCGGCCTCAAAAGGCTGATAAGCGCCGTCGGCATCCTTTGCTTTCACGTTTTTAGGATCTCCGCCGACAGAGCGTTCGTCTTCATCGGAGATCGCGATAACGGAGATCGCAGCTCCCGGGCGGTAACATGCATAAGAAGATGAATTTTTGAAATTGT
>NZ_CAMLDV010000134.1 GCF_946478835.1 uncultured Bdellovibrio sp.
ATTGTTTGTGCGACCATAGACGGGATTGAAAGACTCAAACCAGAAACCCAACTCAGGAACGTTCGTCGTGCCCATAGGAATCGCGCCCGCTTTTTTCATGCGTGCGACAACAGTTGCATCCCAATCCATGACATCATTTTTGTGATGAATACTGCCACCGGTGCGTTTCATGCCCGCATAAGAAAACATTTCTTTAACGGTGAATGGAACTCCAAAGAGGGGAGGTAAAGAAGAATTGTCTTTTGCCAAAAGTTCCGTTTGTTCATGCGCTAATTTTCGGGCACGAACAAAATCATCTTCAACCATGGCATTTAAAGAGGGATTGACCTGTTCAATACGTTCAATATGAATTTCCAGAACTTCACTAGGAGAAACTTCTTTTTTAGCAATTCGAGCCGCAATTTCAGTGGCAGAAATCTTAAGTAGTTCGTTCATAAAAATAAAAAAGGGAGCCCGAAGCTCCCTTTCTCCTGAAACGTTTTAAACGTTGAATCTAAAGAACAAGATGTCTCCATCTTTAACGATGTACTCTTTTCCTTCAAGGCGATATTTACCAGCTTCTTTCACGGCTTGTTCAGATTTGTAAGAAAACAAATCTTCGCAGTGATAAGTCTCAGCACGGATGAAACCTTTTTCGAAATCCGTATGGATCACACCCGCTGCTTGCGGAGCTTTCGTTCCCGCACGGATCGTCCAAGCACGAACTTCTTTTTCGCCCGCAGTAAAGTAAGTTTGCAGACCCAAAAGTTTGTAAGCTTCACGGATCAAACGATTCAAACCTGGTTCTTCCGCGTTCATCGCCTCAAGGAACTCTTTACGCTCTTCAGGCGGAAGAAGAGAAATCTCCGCTTCCATCGCAGAACAGATCAAGATTGTGTTGTTGTTTTCTTCAGCCGCGCGTTTTTCAACTGCTTTTGTCCAGTCATTACCGCCAGCCGCAAAGTCCGTATCAGAAACGTTCATCGCATAAAGAACAGGCTTAGCAGTTAACAAATGCATTTCACGCAAGAACGGCATTTCCAAATCATCCAAAGCCACAGAACGAGCAGGAAGGCCTTTACCCAAAGCTTCTTTCACTTTGCGAGTAACTTCCGCTTCCATTTTCAATTTCTTGTCTGTCGTGTTCTTCGCCATCTTTTCGATGCGCGCATATTTCTTATCAACAGAATCAAGGTCCGCCAAAAGCAACTCAGTATTGATCACTTCGATGTCACGAATTGGATCTACGGAACCAGAAACGTGCACGATATTTGGATCGTCAAAACAACGAACCACGTGAACAATCGCATCCGTTTGACGGATGTGAGAAAGGAATTGGTTCCCCAAACCCTCACCTTGAGAAGCGCCCTTAACGATACCCGCGATATCCACGAACTCCATCGTCGTCGGAATCACTTTTTGAGGCTTAATAAACGTCGTGATCTTATCCATACGAGGATCTGGAACAGTCACAACACCCACGTTAGGATCAATTGTACAAAAAGGATAGTTAGCCGCTTCAGCTTTCGCAGAAGTAAGTGCATTAAAAAGCGTACTCTTACCAACGTTTGGTAAACCTACGATACCGACTTGTAAAGCCATGAAAGCCCCTTAGAAAAGTGATCAAAAACAACTGTGTGAATGTAGCCTAACCATTGAATTTTGTCGAAGCTTTTTGAATTCCATCAAGGATAATGCTCTCGACAGCATCAAGGCCGCGATTGAGGAAATCAGGCATTTTCTCGAATTCTTCCTTTGAGAATTTGCCCAGAACATGGTCAGCAACTGGTATATTCGGATTGACGGGACGACCCACACCAAGGCGCAGGCGGATATAGTCGGCAGACCCCAGCAAACCCGAGATACTTTTGATTCCATTGTGGCCGCCGTGACCGCGATTTTTTTGAATTTTCATCTGACCAAAGGGCTGATCAATCTCATCGTGCATAACGATCAAATGATCCATCGGAATTTTATAAAAGCCCATCAAAGGCTGCACCGATTCGCCAGAAAGATTCATATACGTTTGCGGTTTGCAGAAAATCAGTTGATGGTCTTTCCATTTCACTTGCGCGATTTCTGCTTTGAATTTGTTTTGCACAGGAGGATTGCCAAGGCCTTGCAGGAAATAATCGACAGCCATAAATCCGATGTTATGGCGAGTGAGTTTATATTCTCCACCAGGATTTCCAAGACCAACGATCAACCACATAATTCAAAAACCTCTATCTGGTTAAAAAGCAAAGGCAGCTCGGGTGAGCTGCCTTTGAGATGTTTTGCTATTAGCGCTGAGCGAATTACTTTTTCGCAGCAGGTGCTTTTGCAGCAGCAGGAGCAGCAGCCGGAGTGGCAGCAGCAGCTGGAGCGGCAGCAGGAGTTGCAACAACTTCTTCTTCTTGAGCGTTAACAACCGCGATAGTTTGTTCTGCACCAGTGATAACTTTAACAGAACCAGAAACTTGCAAGTCAGAAACGTGAAGAGCATCGCCTACGCCCAAGTTAGAGATATCAGCAGTCAAGAACTCTGGGATATCTGTTGGCAATACTTCAACCTCAACGGAACGAAGAACTACGTTCAACAAACCGCCTTCAGAAAGACCGATTGGTTTACCTTCAAGACGAACTTCAACGTTAACGCGAACAGCTTTCTTAAGATCCAACGCGAAGAAGTCAACGTGTTGAGGACGGCGAGAAAGTGGGTGAACGTCTACTGACTTAACAAGAACAACGATACCGTTGGCTTTTTTGTCGTTAGATTTCAAAGTGAAAAGAGCATTCTCGTAAGCGCGAGTGTTGTACTTAACGATTTCTTTTTCACCAACTGCTACGTTGATAGGTTCAACTGCACCGTAGATAACTGCAGGAACGTTGCGAGAGTTGCGAAGTGCGCGGCTGTTGTGTTTACCGATTTCGCGTGGCTCAACATTTAGTTCAATTCTGTTTTTCATGTTTTTTTCCTTCTAGTCCAATAGAGGATGTTAATAATGGCTCCCTTGCGAGGAGCTTTAGTTTTTAATCAAACAAGCTACTAACGGAATCATTTCCGTGGATTCTCTTAATCGCCTCTGCCAAAACAGGAGCGACTGAAACCACTTCGATTTTTCCACAGTTTTTCGCCGCTTCACTGAGCGGGATCGTGTCAGTAACCCATACTTTTTCAATAGGGCTTTCTTTCAGACGATTGATCGCGGGTCCTGAAAAAACAGGGTGCGTTGCAACGGCGAACACCCTTTTTGCCCCATTCTTCAAGAGGCTGTCAACTGCTTGTGTAAGAGTTCCTGCCGTATCAATCATATCGTCGACAATAACGGCCGTTTTGCCAGTGACATCCCCAATTAAGTGCAAAGCTTTCGCCTCATTAGGGCCAGAACGGCGCTTATCGATGATCGCCATGGAAGACTCAATACGTTTGGCAAAGGCACGGGTTCTTTCAACCCCACCAGCATCTGGACTCACCGCAACAAATTCGGAGCCCTGACCGTAAGCCTCACGCCAAGCGCGAGCTAAAGTCGGAATCGCAAACAAGTGATCCACCGGAACATTGAAGAAACCTTGGATTTGGGCTGCGTGCAGGTCCACGGACACCACGCGAGTGGCTCCGGCTGTCGTCAGCAAATCCGCCATCAATTTGGCAGAGATCGGCGCGCGAGGAGCGACTTTGCGGTCCTGGCGGGCATACCCGTAATACGGGATGACGGCGGTGATGGAGGCGGCGGATGCTCTTCTCAAAGCATCGAGCATCACAAAAAGCTCCATGTAATTTTGATTCACGGGAGGACATGTACTTTGAACAACAAACACATGTTGTCCACGAACACTCTCATGAATTTCGACTTGGATTTCCCCATCAGCAAAGCTGCTTACTTCACAGTAGCCAAGCTCAACACCTGCGGCTTCGGCTACCTTCTTTGCCAGGGATGGATTGGCATTGGCGGTAAAGATTTTTAGGCCCTTCATCACTCGTAGTCTCCTGAGGTAAAAAGCACGTTTGAAAGAACCTAGCAACCGGCGCCGTTTTTGTCTATCTCTTCAAAGAAAAAAGCCGCATTTTCCACTCTGCGGCTTTGCATATTTTTCAGGGGGATTTCGGCTAGTTAGAGGCTATTGAGCTTCTCTAAGAACGCTTTCAATGCCTGAGAGCGGTGCGAGTGCAGATTTTTGTGGCCAGGGCCCAATTCTGCCAGCGACTGAGTTTGTCCTTCCGGGATAAAAACGGGGTCATAACCAAAGCCAAGAAGACCTGCTGGCTTAGTGGCAACCGTGCCCTTCATTTCTCCTGTGAACACCCACTCTTCACCTGTCGGAGTGTAAACCACTGTTGAACAAACGAATTTTGCATTGCGATTAGGCATTGGTTTTAAAGCCATCATCTTTAAAAGTTTTGCGACGTTTTCACTGTCAGAAGCCTTCGGTCCCGCATAACGAGCCGAGTGAACTCCAGGAAGACCATTGAGACCTTCAACAACAAGGCCTGAATCTTCACCTAAAACCCACACATTGTTTTTCACCGCACGTAAAGTTTTCGCTTTAATACGAGCGTTGTCTTCAAAAGTTTTTCCGTCTTCAGGACGGGGAGTGAACGACGGAATATCTCCTTGAGAAAACACCTTCAAATCCGGAAGCTCACGCAAAAGAAGTTTGTACTCCGCTAATTTTCCTTTGTTTCCAGTCGCAATCCAAAGTTCCATTTTTACTTCCCGGCAATTCTATAAATTTCGCCTACAATAGAGGCTTGGTGAATGAAAAGTTCACGACAACCTTTTTCAGCAACGTCCATCATTTTGAAAAGCTGATCGCGAGTGAAAGGCACGTGCTCGGCAGTTCCTTGGACTTCAACGAAATGTCCTTTGTCTGTCATTACAAAGTTCATGTCAGTACCGATAGCAGAATCTTCATCGTAATTTAAATCAAGCAAGATGTTGTCGTTGTGAAGACCGACACTGATCGCAGAGACGTAATTCACAAGCGGGAATTTTTTGATTTCACTTAAGTCTGATAATTTTTTACAAGCAAGAGCCAAAGCAACAAAGCCGCCCGTGACAGACGCTGTGCGAGTGCCACCGTCGGCATTCAAAACGTCACAGTCCACGATGATTTGTCTTTCACCAAGAAGTTTTAAATCAATCGCCGCACGCAAAGAACGGCCAATCAATCTTGAGATTTCCTGAGTGCGCCCACCTGTCATGGATTTTTCACGTTTAATACGAGTGTGTGTCGAGCGGGGAAGCATGCCGTACTCCGCTGTCACCCAGCCAGAGCCTGTTCCTGCAAGCCATTGGGGGGCTTTTGGTTCGTAAGTCGCCGTGCAAAGAACTTTTGTTTTTCCAAATTCAACGATGCAAGAACCTTCGGCGTATTCAGAGACGTGAGGAGTGATTTTAATTTGTCGTAATTGATCGAAAAGACGCCCGTCAGCGCGCATAGAAAGCTCCTTGTAAAGACAAGGGCTAATTTAAGGTTTTTGCTGTGTGATTGTCCATCTTTTCTTTGTACGAGAGCAAAGCGCTGTAGATTTTTTGAGCAAGATCCGCTTGATAGTCCGTCGTTAAAAGCTTTTTGGCCTCGCGCGGATTTGTGAGGAAACCAATCTCAATTAAAACAGAAGGCATACTTGTTTTTGAAATCACATAAAACGGAGCTTGTTTGATGGTGGCTTGCGACGCGTTTTCATCGTTATTCCACACGTGTGTCAAAGTCTGTGTCAGACGAAGACTGCTCGCCATGCGATTTTGACGGTGCAGGTCTTCTACGATCGCTGCAATGTCACCTTTTTTTGAAAGTTCGTCGCCACCAGAAATATCGTGAAGCTCTTTGCTATTCAGAATCATCTGATTTTCTTGGCTTGCTAAAAACAAACTTTCTTCATCCGGTGGTAAATTATTTTGAAAAAAGAACTCAACACCTTTGGCGCGTTGATCGGAAGCCGCGTTTGCATGAAGGCTTACAAACAAATCCACCTTCGCGTCTTCAGCCATTTTCACACGGGCAGGAAGACTGATGTTGCGATCTTGCGCGCGAGTCATGGTCACTTTGAACTGTTCGTCTTTTTCTAAAAGAGCTTTCAGTCGTTGTGCGACTTTTAAAACTAAATCGGCCTCTCTCGCGGCACCATGAACGGCACCTGTATCAACTCCACCATGTCCTGGATCCAACATAATATGCAAAGACCACGAAGGTGCGGACCACAAAAGGGCGGAAGCCAGAACGAGCTTTTTAAGAGAGTGAAGATTCATTTTTTTAGAATAGAAACTCCCGCAAACCTTGTCGAGTCTAGAGACTCCCTGCGAAAAGCGCTCTGAGACCAAGGTCTCGGTCTTAATTGCCGACCGTCACCCAGTTTGTTCCGTCGCAGTATTTAAACTTATTGGTGGCGGTGAAATACTCCAAGGCTCCCGCTGTGGCAGTGGGTGAAGAGCAGCCAGCGCCGCCAGCTCCAGGAACTGGTCCCATGGCTTTGAAGTTTGTGCCGTTACAGAAGCTTAAAACTTTTTGAGTGGTGTCGTAGTTGATCGTTCCTCCGGTTGTACAGCTTCCGACGTTGACAGAAGGCGCTGCCTTATAAGTGGACAGTCCCGAACCCGAGAAATTAGGGGCAAGAACGCGATTGCCAGAAACAAATAATTCATAAGCGCCGCCGACATCTGATGAGGAATTTAAAACTTCCGACATAACCGGCGCTGTTTTTGTTGTGATATCGATCATACCGATGCGGCTTGATCCAGTTGCGAAATAAGCATAGTTACCAGAAATTTTAATATCCTCAACCACCGACAAATTCGTTGCATCGGAAATACTTCCTAAAAGCACCGGCGAGGTGGGCGTGCTGACATCTATCACCGCGAACGTTTTGTTCGTAGTCCCTGAAGCATAAAGATAGTTTCCGTCAAGAGCCAGCGAGCGGCAGTTGGTGACAGCGTTATCTATGAAGGTCGTCACAAGTGACATGCTCAATGGATTTGAAGCATCGATAATAGCGACTCCAGAAGACGAGCAGGCATAAAGATAATTGCCGTTTTTTACGAGGTCATAGGGGCTGGTCACATTGACCGAACTTTTGAGAGACGGTGCTATCGGATTTGAAATATCAAAAGAGGTCACACGCCCATTCGATCGGGTTGTCGCGAAAATATAATTTCCTGAAATGACAAGATTTTCCCCTAAGGCGAGGTAAGTGTAGTTTGAATAGTATGCCAAGGATTTCATATTGGCAGGATCGGAGATATCAACAACCGTCATGACGTAACCGTATCCCGCGCCACTGATGTAAGCGTAGTTTCCTGAAATCTCTATCCCTGTCGGCGAATCAAATTTCGGATCTGCAAGGCTTCCCAAAATCGTCGGGGAATCAATATTGGAAATATCCACGGCCGTTAATCTTTGTCCGAACTTGGAAGTGACGTAGGCCGTTGTCCCCACAACTTTGATTTTGTAGCCGGTGCCAAAAATATTCGTGAAGTTAGCACTGGCTTCTTCATAGAGGGCCACTTTGGAGTCGGCAATACTCCAGATTTCCATCGTGTTTGTCGGGGCAGCTCGATAGAGGTAATTTCCAGAAATCGCCAATTGTGAAGGCGAACTGATATTCATGGAGCTTGAGTACCCTGAGCTGATCACTTTCGGATTTGCAGGATCGGAGATCCCCATTTGTCCAAAACCGTAAGTACTACTTTGAAAAAAGATCATTGAATTTTTTTGCACCATAAAAACGATGTTGGAAAGTGGCATCGTTTTTACAAAACTGGGTGCTGAAGGCGTGCTGATGTTAACAATGGCGCCACCGTTAGAATTGGACGCTCCCACAAGAGCATAGCCTCCAGATACAACAACAGTGCGGGCACTTACTAAATTTGTGGCATCCTGAAATGTGCCGGTCACAGAAGGTGAGCCTGGTGTCGCCAATGAAACGATCACCAACGACGTGCTCGTTGAACAAGGCAGATAAGCATAACTTCCTGAGACGACAATCTGACGACAGTCGGAGATTAAAGCATGGGAAAGATTTGTTGAGTAAGTCGGTGCTGCTTTATTTGTGATGTTCACGACAGTCAGACGGTTGCTGGCAGCGACGTAAGCATAATTTCCAGAGACGTAAACATCTTTAGGCGTGGGAAGATTTGTAGCATCGCTTAAAAAACCTACAACCGAAGGCGCACTCGGAGTTGAAATGTCCACGATGGTCAGATTTGAAGGTGAAACCACGTAAGCATAGTTACCGGAAACTGTGAGGTTGGTGGCGCCGTTAAATCGTGTTGTGTTTTTGACAGAGCCTATTACGACAGGATTTGTTTTATCAGTCACATCCATGACCGTGAAAATTCCCGTCGTCGCAGCCACGCTGTAAGCATAATTTCCCACTGAGGCGATACCAGCAATTCCCTCAAGTTTTCCTTCGGGATCCACGTCCGATGTCGTTGAGGGAGTGGATGCTGTCGTAATATTAAATGCTTTTACTGATCCCGTACCGCCGGCATAAAGAGTGTTCCCGTTGCGGACTAAAACATAACCTCCGCCGCCAATCGCGCTCGTCGGTGTTGGGCTTGTCGGTGTTGTGATATCGACCGTCGCAAGACCTTTCGTGTACGAATAAGTATAAAGGTAACTTCCGTTGACGATGACATCTTCAATCACATCGTAATAGGTATTGCTGGTGAAGGCGTTCACGATGGAAGGACTTGCTGAGTTGCTCACGTCAACAACCGTCAAACATTTGCAATTCATCGCAGCGACGTAGGCGTAGCTTCCTTGAACATCAAGTCCTTTGGCTCCATTTAAATTGGTAGTGTCCGTGACTTTCCCTAAAAGACTGGGAGCCGTCGGTGTTGTAATATCAAAGATCGCAAGATCTCCTCCGTTGGAAGTCACATAGACTTTACTGCCGACAACTTTAAGCCGTGAGCCTGCGGACGCAAAAGCCGTCGTAATCTTTGTCACGTAAGTGGGAGTTGAAGGTGTTGAGACATCCACCACTGCAAGACCACCGGTTCGCGCAATATATAAATAATTCCCCGAAACTTCCATACTGCCCATGCCGTTGTAGTTGGGATCGGATACGCCGGAAATCAAAATGGGGTTCGAAGGGTTTGTAAAGTCGACAACACTCAAACGGCTGGTATTGGAGTTGCCTGAGTAAACGAAGTTTCCCTTCATCGCAACGCCCGTAGCAAATCGGTTCGTGTAACCCGGAAGACTGAATTGAGAAATATAGTTTAAGGTTGCAGGCGTGCTGGTGTCGAACCAGTAAATTGTTTCGTCGAAATCAATGACGGCAGTGGCAGATCCCGTGGTTGCAATGTAGCCATAGCCAATACCAGACTTATCGCGAAGATAACCTTCGCCTGTTTTGTAAAGTGTCGGCTTTAACGAAAGATCAAATGTTAAAAGCATTGAGTTGGAATCCACGACAAACAATTTGTTACCGTCACCGCTCACGTACTTCGCGCCATAGGTCCCTGCGCCAATGATTCGGTAAGAAAAAATCGCTTTGGGTGAAAGAGGGTTGCTGATATCGACAGTTTGCAAATATCCGCCGGAATTGCTTCCGGGATTTAAAGCGACATAGGCAAGGTTGCCATTGATCCAAAAACTGTTGACGCCGTAAAAATCTCCATAGATAGCGCCCGTGACTGTCGAGGCCAAAGTGGGAGTTGATTTTGTTGTGATATCAATAACGCTGAAGGTCCCCGTGTTTCCGGTCGTGGAAACAACATAAATATAATTTCCTGAAATAGACATG
>NZ_CAMLDV010000135.1 GCF_946478835.1 uncultured Bdellovibrio sp.
CGGGAACTTTTCCACATACCATTGGCCCGCTTTAATAAAGCGATCCACTTTTGGTTCCAAAGGCACAGGATCCAAAGAGTTTCCTACGCGCTTTTGCATTTCCTGATCAGACGGAATGCTTCTTTCCACTGCCAAGATCAAGTTCTGCGCGGACTTGCCATAGAACTTCGATTGAGGAGCGTTATCCACAACCCATTTGTACTGCATCGCCGCTTCATCGTATTTGCCCATATCATAGAGCAACTCACCGTAATAGAAGTGCATGTCAGAAGCTGTCGCTGAATCTGGAAATTCCTTGAGATAAAGCTGGTATCCGTCGTTGGCCTGCGCTTGAGAATAGGGTGCGCGAGAGTTTTGTGCCGTTTGATGCTGTTGCAAAACGTAATTGCGCAACGTGGTTTCGCGAAGCTTGTACGAATTTTCAATCAAATCTTTATTATTTTTATTGGCAGCATACCAAGCACTGCTCGCGTCGTAGTCTTTCACCCAGCTATAGAGTTCGTTCTTAAAGCGAGATGTGTTCTTAGCATAGTAATAGTTTTGAACAATCTGGTATTGGTACTCAAACGCCTTAGGAGAGTTTGGATTTTGCGAAATCAAAAGCTTAAAGACTTCTCTGGAAGCGTCTTTGTTGCCACGATCTGAATACTGATAAGCCAAACGCTCTAAGTAAGAACCCGTGTTCTCGCCAACAAGGTTTTTAAAGTAGGAAGCGGCTCTTGCCGGATCGCCACCTTCAGCATAGAACACGACGATATCGCGCAATGCTTCGCCCTCAAGACGTGTGCGGTTGACCGTTTTGCGTCCCGCAAGCTGTTCACCTGTCTCAGATTTGCCGGTTCTGATGATGAACTCAAGATAGTTCATCGCCTGTTGGACTTTTCCTAAGCGGAACAAGCACCATGCTCCCTTATAAAGAGCAAACGTGTGCAGGCGGTGTTTCTTTTCTTTAATCAGATAAGAATATTCTTTATAGGCCTGGGCCCATTTTTCATTCTCAAAATAGTATTCCGCTAAAGCAAAATGCGCTTCACCCACGAAAGGAGAATTTGGATACCCTTTGGTGAGCTGCTCATAGTACTGAGCTCCTTTTTTCACTTCGCCTAACTCAAAATAGTTATAACCAAGGAAGAAAAGTGCCTGGCTCATTTTTTCGTCACGAGGGAAATCACGTTGGAACCACTCGTAAAGCTGCACGGCTTTTTTATTGTATTCACGAGCTTCCGCTGTATCTAATTTCGGTTTTACTTTTGTTTTTCCCGCTTGGAAGGCACGCAGTTTCGCATCGTATTCATCTTGTCTGCGACCATCAATGAGACTCGCTTTTTCTACGTAAAGCTCGGCCAAACGAAGCCACAACTCACCACGGTTCGGACTCGTTTTAAATTTTTGCGTGAGCTTATAAAGTTCGCGGATTTGTTGATCCAGAACTCTTTCATACTCTGCCTGCTCCCCGCCCGCTTCTCTTTGCATGATTTCCGAAGAGCGCGGCGGTTTCACTGATTCCAAGTTGTAACCTTTAACGTCTTCTTTAAATCCTAAATTCGATGAAGGCAGTGACGTGTCTGTTTTGGACATTTGCACACGTCCACCGCGACTGCCTTCGTTCGCTTGCGACAACAGTTCACCGACCGTCTTTTTCTTAACAGTCTTCGTCGTCGTTTTAACAACCTTTGCTTGTGCAAACACCGGGCTTACACAAAGAGCGGTCAGGAGACTTGAAACAAGAAGTTGATGCCTGTTGAATTTCATATTTTACTCGCAGCTTTGTTTGCCAAGATAGTGGTAGTTTCCAACTTCATCCAACCAGTATTCTCCCTGGAACGGATAGTATTCGTAACCGTTTTGGATGTAGAACTGACGGTCCACTTTCTCGTCGATTTGTTCTGTCCCGATGTCTTTACCAGCCATTTTCTTTTTAATGCTTTCTTTACGGCCCGTGATCATTTCATAACGGATGAATCCGGCTTGCTCGTAAAGGTCACGCAATTCCACGCGCATGTTTTGTAAATGCGCTTTCACCATATCGCCCACAGCAAACTTCGCATTGCGGCTGCGGTTTGCGAGAATTTTCAAAGAGTATTGACCCAATGGAGAAGCACGGAACGCGGAGTTCGATTCCACGCGCGCGCGTTCTTGAGTGAGCTTTTCGATATAGTGCATAGAGCGTTTCACGTCGCCTTGATCAAGCACATTGCGCAAAACAATGTAAGGCAAACGCAAGTTGGCGTTCTTGTCCGTGGTTTTCATGAAATGGGCTTTTTCAATTTCTGAATAGAAAGCGCCCGCTTCGTTTGTCGACTTTAAGAAGTCACCGATTTTAGTGCGCACGGGTCCGTATGTTTTTTCAAACAAGCTTAGGACCTTTTCCATCTCGTCATACTTACAGATGTAGAGGTAAACGATGGCACGCAAAAGTAAACTCTCCGGCATATAAAAGTCTTCATAATATGCCGAGTGGAGAGTTTGGAAATTACTGAGGGCTGAACGGAAACGAGCTGCGCGAAGCATGGCCCAGCTGGATTCAAAAACCGCGTCATGCCACATGAGCGTATCACGCGGAACTTGGGCGTAAGATTCAATCGCCTGCTCCCAATCTTGTTTTTGATAAAGTGCGCGAGCCAAGCCCATTTGTGCCGCCACTCTGTTTGTGTCAGTCACCGGAGCTTTGCGACGAGCGTCTAACATTTTGTTGAACGTTCCAATCGCCAAAGACGGCTGATTGGCTTCAAGTTCGGCAAGCCCTTTGTTGTAAAGAGCTTGGAAGTAATAACTGCTTCCGTAACTGACGCGACCAAAAAGATCGGCGGCTCCAGAGAAATCTCTGTTGCGAAGTTTGATCTCTCCCAAACGGAAGTGGATCATGTCTTTCAAGTTACTTGGGAAATCATTGAGATCCACGCGAGAAACCGCGTAATTCAAGATCGTGTCATCCCCTAAAGTGTCCGCCACAATCGAAAGTTTTTCGATCGCAAGTTTGGAATACTTCGGATGTTTTGAACGGATCACGTCAACAAACTGGAAAGCCGCTGTTTGATAAAGTTTGAGCTCAATCAACATCGTTCCCAAGATGTACTTAATCTGGGGGCGATCCGCCGCTAATTCAGGACGGCGTGCGAGTGAAAATAGATTATTCGCTGCGGATTCATATTGTCCGCTTTGCGCCATACGAAGAGCGTTGCTCAACTGATTGCGCAGTGTCGCTTCACGAGTATTGCTGTTGTACACTGGAGCTGCTTTTCTTGCAGGCTTCAACGTTTTTCGTTGTGCTGAACTTGCAATCGGCAGTGTAAAACTTGTGGCTATCAGGAGTAGTAATAATTTTCTCATCGGTAACTAGCCTCCGGAAAGAACCAACTCATACCCACAGTGAGGAAGAGGTTGTTGAATGAATTTTGTGAACCGTCGATACCTTTAGCGTTAAAGAAGTTCCAGCTAAAATCCCAACGAACGGCATAGGCCTTCGTCAAAGCGAAGATCTGGCCTGTTGCTAAGTGCAGTGTTCCTGCGTTCTCTCCAGCTTGCGTATTCGTTGTTCCGTATCCCGCAGAGAAATAAAGATCAAACGGTACGATCTTTTCGTTAAACCAGGTCATCTTCCCGTAGATCGGAACGTACATCAGATCAAGACCAATGAAAGATTTTGGATAAACTAAGTTCTCTGTGCTGACACCTTGGATGTCGCGAAGTTCTTCGGTCGTTTGTCTTTCAGAAGTCGTAAGACCGAAATAGTTCAGTTCCACGCCCCAAGATTCACTTAAGAAGTAACTCGCCTTAGCCACGCCACCGATCGTATTAAAGAACGGATTGTTGGTAAGGACCGTCGCGCCCCCAAAAAGTTGGAAGCGACCTGTTTTTGGCAAGAATCTTTTTTGAATGACAGAAATTTCTTTAAACGGAGCCAAAGTTCCAAGACCGGAGAAATCAGTGAGTGTGTTGTCTCTGGGTGCCGTTGATTCCTGGTAGCTTGGAGCTGAATTCGCCGGAGCTTGTTTCGCAGGAGCGGCTTTATCCAGTTCCAATTCAATCACGTCTAAATCATCACCTGTTTCTGACTGTGCTTTCACTCCCAAAGGAGCCAGCATCATCAGCATCAGAAAAATGTATGTTTGTTTTTTCATAAACATGCCCTTAGCTCCTCTTAAAATAGATACGAAAGACCGATGTCGAGATTGGTCGTGTAAAGAACTCTCTCTTGGAATTCATCGAATGACGGTTTTGGCGTTCCTTCGTGCATTTTACTTCCACCTAGGAAAGGCACCGGACCTTGATTCGCATAAAGACGCAAATCAAAGCGCAAAGCCCAATCTCTATTGAAATAAAATTTTTGACCCAAACCCACGGCAACAGCCGGATAAGTTTTGTGTTCATACTGAACAACACCCAAAGAGCCTGAGCCGTAAAGAACCGTATTAAATACCAAAGACTTCGTGATGCTCATCTTTCCGTAGAAAGCTTTTAAGTTGTAATCAGCCATGATGGTATTTTTTGGCATTGGAGCTTTAGACAAATCCAAATGAGTGGCAGGCGTCTTCTCGATTTGTTTTGCGTAATCTGAAAGACCTGACATGTTGTTTGCGAAGAACAAACCAATCGCGTGCTCTTCACTCCAGTTGTAGTAAACACCCAGACCCAGTTTGCTGACGTTTGCAATAGGTTCCGTCATGGCGTAACCGTAGAAAACATCGACGTCAAATTTTCCTGCCGTGACCACATTTCTGTTTTTCACGCTCACTGGCTTATCAAAAACCGGAAGAACCGATTCTTGCGCCAACTCTTCAGGAGGAAGTTCGACAACCTCTGAAGCCGCAAAAGCCGCCTTGTGTAGCAACAAGGCAAGAACAATAATCATAACGGCTTTGAAACCATTTTTTAGCATGAATTACCTACCTGAGGAAAGAGCCCCATATTTATAGATGTAATCACAAACTTCTCTCACAGCGCCCATACCACCAGGTCTGCGAGTCACGTAATCAGCAACTTCAAGAACTTCATCAACGGCTTCTGGCACCGTCGCGCCAAAGGCCACCGTCTGCAAAAGAGGAACGTCAAAAATGTCGTCGCCGATGTAAGCCATCTCTTCAGGCTTTACTCCGGATTCCTGTTGCAGTTGTAAGAAAGAGGGCTCTTTGTCGAGAGCGCCTTCATAGAGATATTGAATTCCCAGATTTTTCACACGCGTGCGGATGTCTTCGGCCTTAGTTCCTGTAATCACAGCAATTTTGTAGCCGGAATCAATAAGACGTTTGATGCCCACGCCATCGCGAATAGAAAAGAATCGACGCCATTCTTTGCCATCAAACCAAATACGCGTGTCCGTTAAGACGCCGTCCACATCGAGGACCAACATCTTGATATTTTTCAATTTTGATATTTCTAATCCCACTGAATCATTGTGGAAAAGAATAGACAAGGGGGCAAGTGCCCTACCTTGATACAGGACTTAGGGTTGTATGACAAATAAGACAAAAGTCCAGCGTTGCTTAAATCAAAGACCCAAACTCTTCGAGTGCGTTTGATCCGCAGAAATCCAAGAAGCTAAATGCTCGGGAAACGGTGGAGCTTGCAACGAAAGGTTCAATACGTTCAAAAGGTCTTGAGGCGAAACAGTTCCACCCGTTTTACTTAAAAAACGTGCGCGAATCATTCCCAATGCAATCACTTCACCGCGACTGACGAATTTGTGCTCGAGATAAAGATATTTTTCATCCCAGCTTATCAAGCGCGTGCAAAGTTCAAACTTTTGGAAAAGCTTCAGCGACCGACGAAAACGAATCATTTCAGAGGCCACAACAGGATACCATCCTTGCTCTGCGATCTTTTTTGCCGCCTGAGCACGGATCATATAATCTGTTCGCGCCAAATCCTGGAGAGAAAAATAAACGCCGTTATTCATGTGCCGCAAAACATCTAAGTCCGTAGGCCAAACACGAAATGGAGTGGCACACTCCTCCATGATTTGAACGGGTTTACGAGAACGCGAAAATAAAAGAATATAAAAAAGACGGAAAAATAAATTCATAACGTCCTACTTTCGAGATTCCAATTCGCTCACACGATGTTGCAAACGATAAAGTTGTGCTTCCATATCTTTTATTTTTGCTTTGAGTTCTTTGACGTCCGCACTTTCATTCACTGAAGAAGGCGCATTGGGACCTCCAAGAATGCCTGCGCCGATTTCAGCCCGTTTCAAATTGAGTTCTTGCAAGGCTTCAACGTCTTGTTCGTCGACTTCGCCGGAGTCCGCATACTGATGCTGCATCGCCTTTTGCTGTTCATGAATCTGGCGGCTTAATTGAGTCATCTGCTGAAGACTTGCGTAAGTCTTTTTGATGCGCCCAAAGTTTGGCGGAAATTCCCCTGTGACAACGGAAAAAACAATGACAAACATAACGATGGAAATAAAAAGACTTCGCAAGATGGAACCTGCGATCTTGCCCAAGGCTTCGCGCATGAAATACTCCTTAAATGACATTTGACTCAACGATGCAGCTCATGGTCAAGTGAGTCTATACGAACACGAGGAGACTTCCATGAAAAGCATTCTACTAGGTCTTGTTCTTTTACTCACACTCACTTCATGCACCAAAAAATCTGAAAGTCCTGAAGGAACTGTCTCCAGTCAGGCCAAGCAAGAACTCGTGGTCGGAACAGATGCAGCTTACGCTCCGTTTGAAAGCGAAACTGCAGACAAAACGGTGCAGGGTTTTGACATCGACATTTTAAAAGCTATTGCTGAAAAGTCGGGATTGAAACTTAAATTCGTGAACACTCCATGGGAAGGACTTTTCAGCCAGCTTCAATCCGGCGACCGTGACATTTTGGTGTCCGCTATCACCATCAATGACGAACGCAAAAAGGTAATGGATTTTTCTGAACCCTATTTTGAAGCTGTGCAATTGATCGCCCTGCCCGCCTCTTCAAAAATCACCAAGTTTGATGAATTGAAAAATTCTAAAATTGGTGTGCAAACTGGCACGACAGGAGACGAGGTTTCAAGCCGTCTTTTGGGCAAATCAAATCCCAACATCAAAAGATTTGAAGGAACACCTTTGGCCCTTCAAGAGCTAGAAAACGGTGGAGTCGATGCCGTTGTTGCCGACAATGGTGTTGTGAATAACTTCCTGGCCAACAATCCAAAAACTTTTAAAACGATTTCTGATGCCAGCTTTTCAAAAGAGTATTACGGCATTGCTGTTAAAAAAGGAAACGCGGAACTTCTAAAGAAGATCAATGACGGCTTATCTGCTATCAAAGCGGATGGCACTTACGATCGTATTTATAAGACTTATTTCGGTGAGAAAAAGAACTGATGTTTTCGTGGTTTCGCACTGACATCATCGTTGAATACTGGCCTTTGTTTTTACAAGGGCTTTGGACCACCCTCGAACTGACCATCATCGGTGTTTTCTTTGGAACGGTTTTGGGACTTCTGCTGGGATTAGGTAAAATTGCCCAGGCAGAACGCGGACCCTGGAAATGGCCTTTGCGAATTTTAGTCAAAGCGCCCTCCCAGCTTTACATCACGTTTTTTCGCGGCACTCCTCTCTTCGTACAAATTCTTTTAATTCATTTCGCCTTGGTTCCGATGCTGATTCATCCGGAAAATGGACTTCTTATCAGTGGCGATTTGGCTTTGTATTTAAAGCGTGAATATGGGGCTTTCATTTCCGGTGCGTTGGCACTGAGTTTAAACTCCGGCGCATATATCGCAGAAATTTTCCGCGCGGGAATTCAATCCATCGATCGCGGGCAATTCGAAGCCGCGAGATCTTTGGGGCTTAACTATTTTCAGACGATGAAAGCTGTGATTATTCCTCAAGCATTTCGGCGCATGCTTCCGCCATTGGGAAATGAAGCGATTATGTTACTGAAGGATTCTTCTTTGGTATCAGCAATCGGTCTTGCGGAACTCGCTTACGCGGCAAGAACAGCTGCCGGTGCTTACTCCCGTTATTGGGAACCCTATCTTTTTATTTCCTTCATATATTTGATTATCACGCTCGGCATGTCTTACGTCGTTCATATTCTTGAAAGAAAGTATAAGAACTCATGATTCAAGTAAAAGATCTGCAGAAATTTTTTGGTTCTAAGCAAGTTCTTAAAGACGTCAATTGTGAGATCAAAGACAACGAGGTCGTGTGTGTGATTGGTCCTTCAGGTTCCGGCAAAAGCACTTTTCTTCGCTGCTTAAATGCTCTTGAAACAGCCAACGGTGGTTTCGTCAAAGTCGATGGCTTTACTGTGACAGCTCACGAAACAGATTTAAATCTTTTACGCGCTCACGTGGGCATGGTGTTTCAGCGCTTTAATTTATTCCCGCACATGACGGCACTTGAGAATATCTGCCTTGCGCCCATTTCTGTGAAAAACATGTCGCGCGCAGAGGCTGAAAAAAAAGCTCATGAACTTCTGAAACGCGTGGGGCTTTCCGACAAAGCGGACTCTTATCCTAATGAACTTTCCGGTGGACAACAACAGCGCATTGCCATTGCCAGAGCGCTAGCTATGGAACCGCAAGTTCTTCTGTTTGATGAACCAACATCGGCGCTGGACCCGGAAATGGTGGGCGAAGTTTTGGATGTTATCAAGTCTCTCGCTCACAGTGGAAAGACGATGGTGATCGTGACGCACGAAATGGGTTTTGCTCGTCAGGTCAGTGACCGTGTGTTCTTTATGGACGCAGGTCAGATCATGGAGGAAGGAACTCCGGAGAAGATCTTCTCTCATGCGCAGAATGAACGGACTCGCAATTTCCTTAGCAAAGTCCTTTGAAAATATTGCGCCACTGTCAATGTGTTAGGGCACGGTGAAGCTCGCTGTGCCGCTTGCCGATTGAGTTCCACTGCTGACATTTGCCTTCACATTATAAATTCCTTTGGCGGGTTTCCGAGACAGTTTGTATTTATAAATAGCATTGCCATTTGATCCTGTCGTCGCTGAACCTGTGATAATTTTTCCATTTGGATCTGAAATCGAAAAAGTCACATTCAAGCCGCTGGCGGCAACTCCCCCCAACATAACATTTGCTGTCATACTCACTGTATTTCCCGCTGAATATGAAAGCTTATCCGTTCCAACCGAAATGCTCAAAACTTGAAGAGAGACCACCGAATAATTCGACGAGGCACTAGCTGAATAAGCCCCTACACTCGCCGAAGTCGCTACTAAATAATTTCCTGAGGCGGATGAAAGAGGAGATGTCACTGCAAAATTAATATTTGCACTGGTTCCTGATGCCAAAATGACAGAAGTACTTGCAAGAGAAGCATTCCAGCCACTCGGAACTGAAAAACTAAGACTGTAGGTACTGGCAGAACAAGCGGAATTGTTATTGTTTTTCACGGCCATGGTGTAATTTAAAGTTGTCCCTGGATAGGCCGAACTTGAGGTTGTCGGCATTAAGATCACAGTGGGATTCGACATCGTACAATTGGAAGCAACGGAATAGGTTGCGGCCCCACTGCCAATATAAGAATTTGCGGCCCCATTCACTGCAGAAACAGAAATATTATAGGATCCTGCCGCAGAAGAACTACCAGAAGCGACCGTAAGTGTACTGTCTCCTGAAGCTCCAGGAGCCAAACTTAAAGATGAGCTGCTAAAACTAAAACTAAATCCACTTGGAACCACTGAACCCAAATTGAATGTCGAAGACGAACAAATAGAATTG
>NZ_CAMLDV010000136.1 GCF_946478835.1 uncultured Bdellovibrio sp.
AAGGCTGTGGGGGTGTCTTCGTTCCGTCATCATCAGGGTTTGTCGGAGTTGTTGTTCCACCATTTCCTTGGCTCGCATTGTCGTCACCGCCGGGTTCGGTCACGAAGTCGCCGTTGTTCAAGTTAGAAGGAACTTCTTTGCCCCCGCCACTTTCTAGACACCCTGTTAACGCCATCCCTGCGAGCAGTAGAACTGTTACACCCAGATTCTTCATGGACCCTCCGTCTATTTTCCCTGTCCTGTGATTCCATTCTGTAGCGAGTTTCAGGGGCATTTCAAATGAATCTCATTTTGAAATTTTTGTGACTAAAGCATCAACACTCGCAGAAACACTGATGTAAAAAGATTTGTCAGTCTTTTAATAATGCAATGACATCCCCGACTTTCGGTGGCAAAAATAATATTTATGGCAGACCTTACTTTTCAAGATTGGGGACTCATCGATTACGATGTGGCTCTGAAAAAACAACTCGAACTTGTCGAGAAAGTTCACTCGGAAAATCTTCCGGGCTATCTTGTTTTTTGTTCTCATCCACCGGTTGTCACTTTAGGTCGCGCCACTAAAGAAGGTGACGTTTTTGCTTGGAATGGACGAGTTGTGGAAGTCTCTCGTGGCGGTCGCGCGACTTATCATGGCCCAAGCCAATTGATTGTCTACCCAATTCTCAACCTCACTTTCGCACGCAAAGGCCGTAAAGATCGCGAGATCGTAGGCTACCTGCGTGCCCTTGAAGATGCGATCGTCGATGTTTTAAAATCTTACGATGTTCAAGCGCAGGGAAAATCTTTGCACAAAAATCCTCAAACGGATTCTGAAGCTGATGAAACAGGCGTGTGGGTGGGAAATCACAAAATCGCCTCTCTAGGTGTCGGCGTACGCAAATGGGTGACCTTCCATGGAGCTGCAATCAATTTGAATTACGATCCGAAAGCTTTTGTGGGCATGAATCCTTGTGGATTTACAACAGACACGATGGTCAGTCTTGAACAAATTCTACAAACATCTATTGACGTCAAACAATTCAGCGAGCGCTTAAAGCTTCGCCTTCTCCAAGTTTTGTAGCTAACAAAAAATGTCCTCTCGAGAGCTTTTTATCACGTAGGCTGCGTCACAAACAACGAGCACAGCGACTTAATACACATTTCTGAAATTCAGACATTACGAATAATTCCATTTACTGCTATCGCCGATGGCAGTGGTGCACAATATTTGTAATTTAGATTTTCATTGACACATATTTTTGTGAATTTCCTTAGACGTTAGTTTTCGGAAGGTCATTGCCATAAGATAACTTCTAACGCTTCTAAAAGTATCATCCAGCGTTCCTGTTTAACGACGAAGGGTCGCCCGTTATTTGGAAAAAGCATTGTCTCTTGGTCGAAATACGAGCGAAAAATATCGTCCTTAAAAGTCATGATAGAACTCTTCCTGAGGGAGGATTTTTATGAATCAAAACTTGAGAAAATTATCAGATCAGGAACTCTTACGCCAAACCGAAATGCTGGTACAAAAAGAAAGAGCAACGACCTTGGAGGTATTGCAGGTTTTGCGCGAAATAGAAATTCGTCGTCTGTTTGTGGATCTAGGATTTTCCTCCATGTACGAAATGTGCATTAAACACTATAAATATTCTGAAGGACAGACACAGCGAAGACTGTCGGCGGCAAGGCTTTTAAAAGAACTTCCTGAGATTGAAGAAAAGATCCAGTCAGGAAGTTTAAATATTACCACTCTTGCTAAAGTTCAAAGTTTTGTCAGAGCAGAGCAACAGGTGCAGCATTCTCTTTCCAAAATGGACAAGTTGCAGTTGTTAGAAATCCTGCAAGATAAATCCACTCGTGAGGCTGAAAAAGAATTAGTGAGGCAATCTCATCAACCAGAGCTTCTAATTGGGAAATTTCATTTGAGTGAGAAGTCTTTGAATGAAATCGTCAAAGACGTCCCTGAGCAATTCGTGAAATTCGAAGCCTTACTCAATCAGGAAAATCAATCACTGCTCCAGGAGTTTAAAGAGCTGTTTGCTCATGAACTCCCCGATGGAAACGCCTTGTCTGTTTTGCAGCTTCTTTTAAAGAAGGCCATCAAAGATAAAAAGAAGAAGGTAGGTCTAGATGAAGCTGCCAATAAAAAATCTGACATGTCAGCATTTAGCAAACCAGCAGCGAATTCAAAGATCGAGAAAAATGCTGCACGATTGCCATCGTCACCAAAGGTGCCTTCTTTAAGGCCCGCAATTTCTATTCATACTAAAAGATTTTTATGGAAAAGATCTCAAGGTTGCTGCGAGCATGTTGATGCAAAATCCAAGCAACGATGTTCCTCGAGATATGCTCTGCAAATTGATCACGCCAAGCCCGTTGCTCTTGGAGGAGATAATACCGTCGAGAATTTAGCTCTGCTTTGTCGTGCCCATAATTCGCGGAGGTCTATTAAAACTTTTGGCGTTATCGATACTTCCAATTCGTAGATTATGAGATCAGCCACAAGACTCACGGGCTTTTTTGAACGTTTTCATAATGCTAATTCTAAAAAATTAGATTTCCAAGCGAAGAATTAGTTCCTCTTCCTGCTCGGGATTTTCAGGTGTTGTATTTTCTGAAAGTCAGTGAATCCATTTTTTCGGTAAAATAATCGAGTCCGCTGATAAGGTTCGTAATCGACAGAGTCTCCCAAAGTACTGACAAGAATTGAACTCACGTCGTGCTTCAGAAGACTTCTGCGCAGCTCCTGCAAAAGCTGCGTCCCGACTCCAGAACGATGCCGGGTCGGCACAACCCCCATCCAAGCAATTGTCGCGACCCCTTGATTTACAAAGTAGGTTAAAAAACCTACGACCTTACTTTGCTCAACAGCCACAAGACCAGATTGGAAATGGATATCTTCTTTTATAGATGCAACACCACCCTGGGTAAACCATTGAGGAAGAGCGGTTGATATTGCCAGAATCATGTCATGATCCAGCGAAGTCATTTGCCTAATCAACAAAGCCATCTTGCATCAAGCTTTCAGGAAATTACTTCTTCTTTGAAATCATGTGATCCACGGACCAGCGACCTGCCCCGTGAAGGACAAAGAACAAAGAGGCAAAGAGATATAACAACGCCATTTCTTTTTGTCCGAAAGGATCCGC
This sequence comes from uncultured Bdellovibrio sp., assembly GCF_946478835.1. The sequence goes on from NZ_CAMLDV010000136.1 coordinate 3,132, forward strand.
TCTGTGCACTCCCAGAACTGCAACTGCCATAGTGAACACAACAAAGGCGGCGGCAGGACGAGTCAGAAGACCTATTGCTAACAAAACTCCTCCTGCAAATTCCGCAAGCCCTGCGCACCATGCGAAGAACTCAGGCGCCGGAAATCCCAGAGAAGAAATACCATCCACCAACATTTGCGGCGGAGGCAATTTACCCAAACCGTGAGAAAAAGCCATCGTCAGTCCGATAAACACACGCAACAAAGTCAAAGCGGCATCGTCGTATTTCGTATTAAAATTTCTTGCAGATAAAATCTTGGATAGAAAACCAGGCATAGAGAGAACCTCCAACAAAGCTGTTAATTATTTTAATTCAGGAGCAGAAGCACGGAACTGATGCAGCATCGGCATGATTAACGAGCGGCGACTCGCACCACCATCTAAGCATGCATCAAATAAATTGATAAGGTCTTCAGTGGAATTCGGACTGACATCCCCATCATAAAAAGCCATTGTCCAATTCGGGAACAGACGTTGATCGCCTTCGGCTTCAATAAGAACCCGCAAAGAGTAATTGCGATCATCTAACAGGATTTTACCAAGAACTTTGCGAACACTTTTTTCATCGCCTTCCAACAATTGCAGGAAGTGTCCATCACGAAAAATCAAAAGGCCAGTGATGGCCTCTTGAGAATTATTTCGTCGTGAAACTTCGAGAATATCATGAATATCTGTATAACTGATATCCTCGGCCGCCTCACTGATATAGACAAGATGAAAAATTGGATTCATTTTCCTCTTATGCCGGTGCATTCATCATGATGACGGCTTCACCCTTCACCACGATATCACCATTTTCTTTGTACGCGTTGGTTTCAACCGTCGCGATCCCTTTTTCCTTACGAAGACCTGTGATCTTGATTGTGATCGTGATCGTGTCATCGATGAAAACCGGATTCACGAATTTCAAAGATTGTCCCAAATAAATTCCACCCAAACCGATTCCGTCGACAAGAGCTCTGGAAATCAGAGCTCCAACGATCATCCCGTGGGCAATACGACGTTTAAAGCGGCTCTTACCCGCGTATTCGTCATCGAGATGAATAGGATTGCGATCTCCGGATAAATCAGCGAATTGGTGAACCATTTTGTCAGTCACCTTCACTGTGATCGAAGCCGTGTATCCTACATCAATTTCTGCCGTAACCATTTTTAAACTCCTACAAAATATTCGCTGCCAATTCGGCAAGCTCAGATCTTTCACCTTTTGTGAGAGTCACGTGGGCTGCAATCGGATGCCCTTTAAATCTCTCTACAGCGTAAGTGAGACCGCTGTTCGCAGAATCCACATACGGGTTGTCGATCTGATAAACGTCTCCAGTCAAAACAACTTTTGTCCCGCGTCCTGCGCGTGTAACAATTGTCTTGATTTCATGCGGAGTCAAGTTTTGTGCTTCATCCACAATGAGGTATTGCTTCGGAATGCTGCGACCGCGAATGTATGTCAATGGCTCAATATTCAACATACCTTGATTGATCAATTCTTGCGCGCGACCCGCTGCTTTTTTGTCCGCACCCATCAAGAACTCTACGTTATCAAAAATCGGTTGCATCCAGGGATTTAATTTCTGTTCAATGTCACCTGGCAAATAACCGATATCACGTCCCATTGGGAAAATCGGACGAGATACAAGTAATCTCTGGAATTGGCCTTGATCCAAAGTTTTGTGAAGGCCTGCTGCGATCGCCAGCAACGTCTTACCTGTTCCGGCTTTACCAACAAGAGAAACAAACATCACTTCGTCGTTCATCAAACAATCCAAAGCAAATGCCTGTTCGACATTTCTCGCGTGAATGCCCCAAATAGAATCTGCCGCCTGCATCAAGGGAACGATGGCTTTTTCAGCAAAACTAAAACGACCAATTGCCGAATGATTAGGATTCGCGGAATCCTTCATGATCACGTATTGGTTCGCATAAAGTTTCATGTCCGTCAAAAAGCGTTTCTCTTTGTAGAACATGTCGATTTGTTCCGGAGTCACCATGATCTCTTGATAACCTTCGTAAAGGTCATCACGATTGATATCATTCGATTCATAGTCTTTTGCAACAACGCCGTAAACGTCGGCTTTGATACGAAGATTGATGTCTTTAGAAATCAACTCCACCTTGTAACGTGGATGTTGTTTTTGCAAAGCCAGCGCCGTGTTCAAGATACGGTTGTCTGCTTTTTGGTGATCCAACTCTGATGGCATCCCCGCCAGCATCAAATCTGTGTTGATGTAAACCATTGTTTCGGAGTTATCGATTTGCACGCCACTTGCGAGAGAACCCTTCGCACGAAGCACGTCGATAAAGCGGCTGAATTGACGGGCGTTACGTCCGTTTTCGCCCTGGTCTCTTTTGAATTTATCTACTTCTTCGATAACTGAAATGGGGATGTGAACATCTGCCTCCCCAAAACGCAGAATCGCCTGAGAATCGAAAAGAATCACGTTTGTATCGACAACAATTTTTCTGCGCTTAGCTTTACTCAAGGACAGCCCTCCGTGTTTATAGTCCGTGCAATTCTGCATCCGCTGCAGAATATACCACAGCTAAATTGCAACAAATTGCAGGACTAAAGTCCACGGAAAAGGGCCGCGTGAATTGAATTTACGAGATGTGCGAAACAAGAACGTCGCCGGAATCCGTTTTCAGACTCGCGCTGACGTTTTCAATGAATTTAACGAAATGATGGAGCGCGACATCATTCATTGTGCCTCTGACGAAATTAGCACCATGACGGATCACACCTTCATCTTCAATCGAGCGACTGTTCGTCACACGGATTGTGAACGGAAAATAAGTCGAGTGATTCAAATAAACGCGCATCGCGACTTCTTCACCCGTCGTAAAGCCGCCCTCTGTCAGTTCCAAATCAAAGGCCATCCCGTTTTCAGAGATGTCATAAAGAGCTGCCTTTAAAAGACCTTTTTCAGGCAAAACCACAAAGGCACCCACGAATTCCGTGAGAATAGTTCTTTTTACATCGCGGCGATCACGGCTCAAAATCTCTTGACGAGCCTCAGTGATATCAAGGACTTCCGCACCCACTTCTTTTTTCGTATTTTCTAAAGAATTTTGAGATCTTAGGCGTGGCGTGATATCGAGCACTTTCCCCATTATTTCCCCCTGTGACACATTCTTATCGGCAGAAAATGTTTCAACTTTAGCCGTCTTGCACTAAGGTCCAGTTATGTCTTAAAATGGGACGACGATGATAACCACGCGACGAGTTCTTTTAATTACAGCCCTCCTTTGCAGCCTTCTTCTGCATTTGATCTTCTTTGGAGGTGTGGTGTGGTTAGCTCCCCTCTTTGAAACGCCACCTAAAGAAACCATCGAGATCGCGCTTTATCCTGAGGGACAGATTTTAGAAGCGCTCACTCCCAAAAAACAATCCGTCGTTCGCCAGGCTTTGGTTCCTGAAAAAATGAAGGCGCCTGATGACGAAACATTGGCGCGTTTTCTTTCTGAACAAAAAAAACGCGTGCGTGAAGAAACTCGTGCCGCGCAGAACGGCATGACTGCCAATCGTAGCAATCGCGGAACTTCTCAGCAAAACACGCCTCCGCAACCACCAACTCATTCGGGAGTGAAAGCTCCTGAAGAAAAAGATAAAGATGGATTTCAAAACGTCGATATCAGCAAAGAGCTGCAAGAGATGAATCGCTTTAACGATGGCATGTCGACGATCGGTGAATCCATGCCTCGCGATATGAAAGTCGGTTCTTTCACCGCTCTCAATACGGATCGCTATCTCTTCTATACATTCTATGCCCGCATGGAAGAATTGATTCGCTACCGCTGGGAAACGCGCGTCCAACAGGCGATTAATAACTTTGATCGCCCTACTTTATCGCAGGCAGGAAACCGTAACTGGACAACGCACGTGGAATTTTTGCTGGATAAAACCGGACAGCTTCGTCAGGCACTGATTATGAAAGAGTCTGGGATCATGGCCTTTGATGCTGCTGCAGTGAACGCGTTTCGTGATGCCAAGGTTTTCCCAAATCCTCCGCAAGAGATGATTCAAGACGACGGATTTATTCACGTGAAATTTTCATTCACGGTGAATTACAATCCGCCAGCTCTTGTGAACCGTAATTAAGATTTTTTCGGAATAAACTTCAGCGACGCTGAGTTGATACAATAGCGAAGTCCCGTCGGTGCCGGTCCATCATCAAACACGTGTCCCAAGTGAGAATTTGAACCCTTCGCACGCACTTCGATACGAGTCATACCGTGCGAGTGATCAGGAAGCTCCACCACCGCATCAGGAGAAATGGGCTTTGTGAAACTAGGCCACCCCGACCCGGAATCAAATTTATCTTCGCTTGAAAACAGCGGCACTCCGGAAATCGCATCAACATAAATGCCTGCTTCATGGTGATTCCAATAGGCATTTTGAAAAGGTCGCTCTGTCCCGTTTTCCACCATGATTCTGTACTGCTCTGGCGTCAGGATTTTTTTTAATTCATTCTCATCGTCGGGAAGCCCGCATTTTAAAACTTTGTCAGCCATACTTTGGTTATACATGGTCTAGCTCCTTTAGTCTAGAGAGTGGCGGAATTCATGTCACTCGCCAAGGAGCCTTGCTAGAATGAAAGAATATGAAAAAGATATTTTCTGTTTTAGTTTTGGCCGTTTTAGTTTCAACGTCTCTTTCTGCACAAGCTATGTACACCGAACTCGGTCTTTCTTACGGACGAAAAACAACCACCTTTGATGAAAACAATAAGTTCGATTCAGAATCCATCACGGGGTCTTTATCACTGTACTTCTTAGAACGCCTCGCACTTGAATTGAGCTATACAGATGCTCGCGGTGTTCGTGAAGAAAAAGCCAGTCCCTCCGATGCACAACGTACCACAACTCAAAAATCTCAAATCATGGGTGCGGACTTGATTTTGGTTTTTGCCGATAAAAAAGCCTTATTCCAACCTTACATCAAAGGTGGCGGAGCCCAAATAAGCCGCTATCAAGAAGTGAAAATTGAAGGACAAAACACTTTCAAACTTCAACCGGAAACAGCAACAGTTCCAAGTTATGGTGCGGGCTTAAAAATTCAACTCACAGAAACATTCGGTATTAAACTCAGTTACGACGTTTGGAAAACTCCCATCGGTGGAGGAATGCAAACGGATGACTCTTCCATTCGTGCCGGAATCACTTGGGTCTTATAAAACGTTTTCTTAAATTAGTGACTCTTCCTTTAGGTCTTTCGCTTTTGTGCGGATGCCAAATGGGTTATTTGATGAAGTCCGGCTATGGGCAAATGAAACTGCTCGGCAGTCGCGTTCCTATTGAAGAAGCTCTGCAAGATCCAAAGCTCGATGAATCTAAAAAACAAAAGCTGCGTTTAGCCCAAGAAGCGCGCGAGTTTGCTGAAAAAGAACTTCATCTTAAATCCACAAAAAACTACACATCGTATGTTGAACTGGGAAGACCTTATGTCACGTATGTGGTGAGTGCGGCTTATCGCTGGGAACTCAAACACTATCAGTGGTCTTATCCTTTCATGGGGAAAATGCCCTACAAAGGATACTTCAACGAACCCGATGCTCTTGAAGAAGAAAAAGAACTGCAACAAGAAGATCTCGATACTTACATGCGCGGCGTTTCTGCTTACAGCACCCTCGGATGGTTTAACGATCCCATCCTAAGTTCCATGCTTCGTTATGACGACTACGATCTTGTGAACACGATTATTCACGAAACGGTGCACACGACTTTGTATATTAAAAACTCCGCGGACTTTAATGAACGCCTGGCTACGTTTTTGGGAAACAAAGGAGCTGAACAATTCTACCATAAAAAAGAAGGCACGGACTCTCCCACTTTGAAGCAGATTCAGAACGAAAACGCGGATAACAAACTCTTTTCGCTGTTTATTTCGGGCGAGCTGAAGGATCTAGAAAAATGGTACAAAGATCTACCGGCGGCCGAAAGATCTGAATCCAAACGCCAAGAGCGCATTCATCTGATTCAGGAAAAGTTTACAAAGGAACTTCAACCGCAGCTTAAGACTGACAGTTACAAAAAGTTTCCCGAAGCCAAGCTCAACAACGCTCGCCTGCTTCTTTATAAAACCTATATGCAGGATCTTGGGGACTTTGAACGCCTTTATGAGCTTTTGGGAAAAGACTATTCGCGCTTTATTGAGCAATGTAAGACTTTGGAAAAGGTTAAAGATCCCTCTCAGGGCTTAAAAGATTTGATCGTCTCATTAAGCACTCATGCAAAAAAAGAATAATAAGTAATAAGAAGCGCACTTCTCTTTTTTAAAAGGGCTTCCTATAAAGAGCCCATTCAAAACGGAGAGAACCATGAAGACTGTATCTTTATTCAGCGCCTTGCTTTTGACTTTTTCTTTAAACGCTTTCGCCAAAACATCTGAGATCGAAGCTCAGGTTGCAAAGCTTGGTGATCTTGCCTATGGCTATGACGTGTTTCATGTCGGCG
>NZ_CAMLDV010000137.1 GCF_946478835.1 uncultured Bdellovibrio sp.
TCTTGGGCCCTCAAGCTCTTGCAGGTCTTCTTGCCGGTGGTTTGGCTGTTGGTGCGACATTGTCTCTTTACATGGCAAACGCCGGTGGAGCATGGGACAACGCTAAGAAATTCATCGAAAAAGGTGGATTGCCAGGTCATCCAAAAGGTTCTGACGCTCACAAAGCAGCTGTCGTTGGTGACACTGTCGGTGACCCGTTCAAAGATACTTCAGGTCCTGGTATCGCGATCTTGATCAAAGTTATGTCTGTCGTATCTTTGTTGATCGCTCAATTGATTGCGACTATTTAAGCCGCGTCGGCGGATGCCGGCAGAGCGAAGCGGCCTCGGGCCGTGTAGCTGAAGCAGCTCCCGAATCAAAACATAATAAAACCCATAGCCCTGGCTATGGGTTTTTCATTTTTACTCTTCTAATCCGGTATTCCTTCAACATCTGTAATAAACAAGACCAAGACGAGAGACCAAAGTGTTCAAATCTCTATGACAAGTAACACTCACATATCTTTAAATATGTTTTATGAGAAGAGCACATCAGGCACTTTCAGGAATATTTTTTTCTCTTATCCTCACTTCATGTGGAGACCTTTCTTACAGTCTTTCTCCTTCTGAACAAATCTGGATTCCTGAAGAAATGTACTACCAAACAGACGGCACGTGTGAAAACGGGGACTTGGTTTTCAAAGTTCTTCAAGCTTCGGGCATTATGCTTTGGACGGATCCGCAAAATGTTTTAGTAGGGCAGTCAGAACTTTATCTCAATAAAAACGGAACTTACGATGTTCGTTATCGCGAGTTTGCAAATACCGACGCTACGACAGTGTTTGATACGGAGTTTTCAGGCCGCTACCAAGTTGATTCAGCAACGGGCGAAATTTCATTTGAAAATTTAGGCTCAGGCCATGTGATTACAAGACAAGGTCGATACTATTTGGATTTCACGCATTCCGTGAATATCAACTCAACGAACTTAAGCGGGAAGAGAATCCGCTTTCGTCTAACGGATGCTCTTCGCGGTTTCAATACCGATAGATCTCAGTATTGCAATTACTAACTAACCCTTCGCTGTTAACACCCAAATACCAACAAGAATGAACAACGTTCCAGAAACGTATTTCATAATTTGTGGATTCAGAAGAGTTCCTAAGAAACGACCAAAGATAACACCTAACGCACCCGCTAGACCCAATGCCAAAACAACGGCAATCATCACTGTTAAAGTGGATTTAGACTGTGAAGAGGCAGCGAGAGCCGCAAACTGTGTCTTATCGCCCATCTCTGCCAGAAAAATAGTGATAAAAGTGCTCGCAAAAATCTTCCAATCCATACGCGGTCCTTTAGAATGGTAGTGTCAATTGAATGTCTATTGATAAGGTTTGCGACGAAGGAAGGCAAATTGAAAAGTCGATTTATTGCCGCCATGGATCTTTTGCAAGAAGAGGCCTCGCGAGGGGATCTCACTTTGCACCGGATTTTTCAGCTTCTCGGGGAAGAGGGGCACGCCATGCTTATGCTTTTCCTTTGTCTGCCATTCATGCAGCCGATTCCTATTCCAGGACTCTCCACCCCGCTAGGACTTCTGGTCGCCATCGTGGCATTTTTTTTGTATCTCAATCGTCCACCGTGGCTTCCAAAGAAATTTGAAAATCTCAAGATTTCATCGGACGTTCTTTTAAAAGTTTCTGAGTTGGCGGAGAAAATCTGGAAACATGCTTCCAAAATAATAAAACAGCGCATGATTTTTCTGCACGACCATTGGTTTTTTCGTATTTTGAATCTGATTGTGGTCGTGGTGAATGCATTCCTTTTAGCGTTGCCGTTACCTATACCTTTTTCCAATACCGTGCCTGTGATTGCTATCGTTCTGAGTGCCATCGGTTATATGGAAAAGGACGGAGTTTTTATCCTTTTTAGCTACCTCTGGTGTCTTATAGTTGCATCCTTCTTTGCAACTTTAACCATGGGGGCGATTCACTTTACTTAGGTCTTAATGAGACCAGACCTCGAGAACTTTGTATCCTGAAATAAGCTATGACTACAATAAAGTCTCCTAGGAGGAAAACAACATGGGAAGACTGATTGTAGTTTGTGCGTTGGTTTTAGGTTTTGGTTCCTTGTCGATGGCTCACGAAGAGGGGCCTTGCGCGAAAGATCGCGAAACGTTGTGCGCAGGTGTTGAGCATGGTGGCGGAGCGATTGCAAAGTGCATGAAAGAAAACAAAGACAAAGTGTCTGGCGAATGTAAAGCCCACATGGAAAAAATGAAGGGGCACATGAAGGAAATGAAAGAAGCTTGTCATGATGACGTAGAAAAATTCTGCGCAGACGTGAAGCCTGGTAAAGGTCACATGATGAAGTGCATGAAAGAACATAAAGAAGAACTTTCTGCTTCTTGCAAAGAGGAAGTGGCCAGCGCAAAAGAAATGCGCAAGAAAGCTAGAAAAGGACACTGATCGTTTTCATGAGAGAAAAGAGTTTACGCTTAAGTCTATTTGACGCCTTTCTTTGCTCTCTCATGATTGGAGCCGGCGAGACCTACTTGCCGGCTTATTCATTATCCATCGGCATGGGTGAAATCTTTGCCGGAGTTTTATCAACTCTTCCGATTGTGAGCGGCGCCTTCTTACAACTCCTCACTCCGCGCGGCTTACAAAGAGTTCAATCTCACAAGCATTGGGTTGTCGCTTCCACAACTCTTCAAGCCTTAACATTCATTCCGCTAATTTATTTTTCAGCGACGCGGGCTCCGAATTTTTGGACACTGTTTTTTATTTTAACTCTGTATTGGGGATCGGGATTTGCAGCAGGCCCGGCGTGGAATTACTGGATGGGACGCCTGGTGCAAGTCGAAGAGGGGAATCGTTATTTCTCCAAACGTTCCCGAGTTTCGCAAATCGGTATTTTAATCGGCCTTATCGGTGGAGGAGTGGCCCTTCACAATGAAGTGGAAATCGGACCATTTTCGTCGGTTTTCACGATGCTTTTTATTTTTGCTTTTGGTTGTCGTCTGATTTCTTCATTTATTTTATCATCGCAGTATTTTGATCCGAAGTGGACTCGTGAGCCGAAACTGGGTTTTAGAGCGTCGTGGAAAGTATTCTGGGCCAACACTTCAAAACGTCGATTTTTCTTTTTCTTAGCGCCATTTCAAGCGGCCGTGTTTGTTTCGTCTCCCTTTGTGACGCCTTATATGCTGGCGCAAATAAAGATGGATTACGGCACATACATGACAGCCATTGGGATTCTTTTTGTGGGGAAAATTTTAGCTCTTAGCTTGATTGATCGTTTTCGCGGGAATACATCGGGATTTAGTTTGTTAGTGCTCGGAGCGGGAGCCATTGTTCCGCTGCCAGCAATGTGGGCTGTGAGCAGTAATTCGGTATTTATTTTTTCTTTGCAATTTGTAAGTGGTTTAGCGTGGGCCTTTGTGGAGGTCGGACTTTCGTTGATCTTCTTTAAGGATTTAAAACAAGAAGAGAAGGTTCCCGTTCTCACTGTTTACAATTTATTAAATTCTTTGGCGATTATTTTAGGAACTTATATCGGTGGGAAATTCTTGTGGTTCTTTGGAGAGAAAATCACCAGTTATTACATGGTCTTTGTTTTAGGTTCCGTTGCAAGATTTGCCGGATTTTTGCCGCTTTACTTTTACGTTAAAACGCAGATGGGAACGTTATCAGAATCTACCGTTCAAGAGACAGAAAAAGCGTCTTAAAATTGCGGTGAATGTCTTTGTCTGAATAAGGATCGTCTTGGTTTTGTAGATCTTCTTCGCTATATCCAGAAAAAATCTTTTCCACTAAAACTTGAGTTTCATTTAAAGAGAAAATAGCTCGCCACGTTCGGTAAGCAATTACAAAACTGTCCCCATCAGCCTTCACACGTTTCTTTTTCGAATTCGTAGGTTCATATTCCAACTGATGTTGTAAAAAACTTTTAAGCTGAGAAACTCCGCGAGATTCCAAAAAATCCAATTGCTCAAGAGCCTTCTCAGAAAATCCCACAGAGTGCTTTGTTGAATCTTGCAACCAAAGAGGTTCCACACCTGGAAATGAATCCGCATAAGCCACATAAGGCTTAATATCTAAAATCGGACTGCCATCTAAAAGATCCGCGCCCGCAACATAGACTTTTAACTTCTCAATACGCAGAACCTTCACACAGCTCATCCCAATGGAATTGGGACGGTAAGGGGAGCGAGTCGCAAACACACCGATTTTGGTATCTCGTCCGCGCGGAGGCAGTACCATCGGATTCCAATGAGGATTGTGGTGAAAACTAAAAATAACCCAGATGCGTTCGCACCCTTGAAGACCCGTCAGAGCTTGTTCGAAATTATGGCCAGTCTCAAGTTCAATCACACCTTCAGAATGAAACTCATCAGGTTGCCTGCCAGCCTCATAGGGCTGCACTTGATTGCTATGAAAAACACCAATCGGCGCGAAAGTTATTTCTTTTGACGCCATTGTCGCATCCATTCAAATCCAGCAATTGCTGCTGTTACTCCCACGTTCAAGGAATTCTTTCGTCCGCGCAAAGGCACAATACGAACTTCATCAATCACTTTTAAAATTTCAGGATCAAGGCCGAAGCGTTCATTTCCCAAAACAAAAGCTGTCGCTTCCGTTTCAAAAGGCTCATAAAGATCCACAGCGCTCGCCGCAGTTTCAAGAGCGACAATGCGGTAGCCTTCGTCCTTAAGCTCTTCAAGGCACTCTAAAAGCTTCGGAGCCTCTTCCCAAGAAAGATACTCTTGGGTCCCCATGGCGGTCTTTTCAACTTTCCATTGAGTGGGATTCGGAGTGTAGCCACAAAGATAAATTTTCTCAGCGCCAATGCATTCAGCTGTTCTAACGATCGAGCCCACATTAAAAGCCGAGCGAATATTATCCAAAACAAAAACTAAAGGCAGACGTTCTTCCGCCGTTTCGTTTTTATCATTTTCAATAATCAGAAAATCATCGTCCTGCAGATTTTTATGCAGAAGACGTTCAAAGGGAATCGCGAAGCTTACAAAATGTTTCAAAGTCATCTCAGGAGTCAGATGTTTTTCCAACTCCGCAAGACGTGAAACATCAGGATTATCAAAAATTTTAAGAGCTTTGATTTTGTCTTTAAGACTTTGTAGGGCAGGAGATGAAAATTCACTCGACTTCTCAAGCTCTAAAAAGAGCCTATGAATTTCTTCAAGCGATTTCTTCTCCTGCGGTGAAAGAGTCATTACTTCACTCGTTGGCCGACTTGAGCCCCTTCGTCTGCGGAAAGAACAAACAAATCACTACCACCAGAGCCCGCTGCTAAAATCATACCTTCAGACATTCCGAATTTCATTTTGCGTGGTTTTAAATTCACACAAACCAAAACCTTACGTCCCAAAAGTTGTTCAGGCTTATAAGCCGCTTTAATGCCAGAAATGATCTGACGAATTTCGCCTTGGCCGATGTCCACTTTCAAGCGAAGAAGCTTGTCCGCTTCTTTGATCTCTTCCGCTTCAACAACTTGACCAATACGCAAATCGACTTTCTCAAAATCAGGGAATTCGATTTCAGCAGGCTTGTCGGAAGGAGCCGTCGCCTTTGGAGCTGCTCCAGCCTGCGCGCCCTTCGGCGCTCCGGCACTGCCCGCGAGTGCGGCCTTCGCAGCTTGAATTTCTTCATTGATCTTACGACTTTCTTCAACCATCGCTTTGACTTTGTCAGCCTCTACGCGAGTGGCAAGATGTTCGTAGTCGTTGATAGGGCGATTCTTAAGAACCGTTTGAATATCCGACCATTGATAATCTTTTTCGCCCAAAAGCTTCGACACTTTTTCTGTGAAGAAAGGAAGAACAGGCTTCAAATAAATCGCAAGCAGTCTAAACATATTCAAAGTGGTCGTGATAACTTGCTTAGTTCCTGCAGGATCAGCTTCCAATGTCTTCCATGGAGCCTTTTCATCAAAGTATTTATTCGCATCATCGGCCAAAGAACGAATTTCATTGATCGCTTTTGCAAAATCGCGAGCTTCATAATGAGCAGCTATGCTTTCGGCTGTTTTCTGAGCGTGAGCGATTAGTTTTGCACCTTCCGCATCAGGTTCACTCATCATGCCATCCATTTTTTTCTTAAGCATCTGACCACCGCGAGATCCCAAGTTTGTGATCTTACCCACAAGCTCGGAATTCACACGATTGACGAAATCCTCAAGATTCAAATCGATATCATCCACTGAGCTATTCAATTTCGTTGAATAGTAGTAGCGCAGATATTCAGGATTCAAATGATTCAAATAAGTGCGAGCCGCGATGAATGTCCCTTTAGACTTCGACATTTTTTCGCCATTCACCATCAAGTGACCGTGAACGAAAACTTGATTTGGTGATCTGAACTCAGCCGCTTTCAGGAAGGCTGGCCAGAAGATCGTGTGAAAGCGCGCAATGTCTTTACCGATAAAGTGATACACTTCACGGCTTGGATCTTGCCATACGTCTTTCAACGTCTTGCCATTCTTTTTTGCCCACTGTTCTGTCGTGGACATATATCCCATCGGAGCATCCACCCAAACATAGAAGAATTTTTTATTGTTCGTACCTGGGATCGCAAAGCCAAAGTAAGGCTCATCACGAGAGATATCCAGATCATGAAGATCTTCGTTAAACCACTCGAGCATCTTTTTAGAAATTTCAGGAGAGCAATGCTGAGGGATCCACTCTTCAAGATATTTTTTAAAGTCATTCAGCTTAAAGAAAATACTTTCACTGTCTTTAAGAACCGGAGTCGTTCCACACAAAGAGCAATGAACGTCTTTCATGTCGCTTGGTGAATAAGTCGAACCGCACACGTCGCAAGAATCACCGTACTGTTCTTTCGCGCCACACGTAGGGCACGTGCCTTTCACAAAACGATCAGGAAGGAACATTTTGTCGTGGTTACAGTAAAGCTGCTGAATTTTTTGCGTACGTGTGTGACCGCCTTCGACCATTTTTTGGTAGAAGAATTCACAAAGAGCTTTGTTCTCTGGGGAGTTCGTTGAACCGTACAAAGAAAACTCAACTTGGAAGTCCGCAAAATCCTTCGTGTGCTCTTCATAGCTTTTCGCAATCAAAGCTTCTGGCGTGATACCCATCTCACGAGCTTTCACCATGATCGGAGTTCCATGCGTGTCATCAGCACAGATGTAAACGCACTCATTACCTCTCATTCGTTGAAAACGTGCCCAGAAGTCAGCTTGAAGGTATTCCACCAAGTGACCCAAATGGATGTATCCATTGGCGTAGGGAAGAGCACAAGTCATGAGGATTTTACGGTTTTGATTCATCTTTGCGGGACCTTTCAGTTTAGCGCCATTCCACCAGACCAGAGTCAAAGTGGTACATAGCCTTCACTATCTTTACATCACCCGAACCTACAGCGTCACGCAGGATTGCAGAGCGTTCTAGGAGATCTTTCGCCACTCCGTCCACATTACTCCAAGTTTCCTCTAAAAGCCCTTGGGATGGAGTCGAGTTCGCGTATTTTTGCACGCGAGGTTTAATATCATTCACAAGACCTTCAAGAGCAGGACTTCCCAAGGAAGACCCTTTCAAAGAAGCCAATGCTGCATTGACAGCGCCACAAGACTCGTGGCCCATAACGACGACCAAGTTAGAACCTAAGTGCTCCACGGCGTATTCAATGCTACCGATGACATTGTCGTCCAAAGATTCACCCGCTGTTCTAATCACGAAAACTTCGCCCAATTTTTGGTCAAAAACGACTTCCGGTGGAACGCGAGAATCACTGCAAGACAAGATCACAGAGTGAGGTTTTTGTCCTGAAGCCAAACGAAGGCGATCTTTAGAGGAAGCACCGTCGTTACGAAAGAAACCTTTCACATAACGAGTGTTGCCATTTTTTAACCAGCCTTGCGCTTTTTCCGGAGGTACGGGGCCGGCTTCACGAACTGATTTTTCAGCGCCGTGAGATGTTTGAATGTGTTGAGCGGCAGCGGCCACAGCTTCTTTCATTTCACTTGCTTGGCTTTGGGCTTCAGCCTCAGTATCCTCAGGAGCGATACGAGTGATTTCTTTAGGACCGTTCGTTGTTGCCTGCGCAGGAGCTTCTTTTGATTTTCCTTGCTGATCCTTTAAAAGAACTTTCGTGTCATCTTGAGTTGGCGTGCGGTGTCTTTGCATTGACGAGCAGCCAGCCAGCGAAACGATAACAAAACACATTGTGAAAAGTTTTAACATTTGATCCTCCCTGATGCTGTTCTTTATTCTCAGGACCTCCATCGAGGGACGTCAAATTAAAAACAAAAAAACTTTTACCCCTAGTGGCGTGCAACTAAGATAAAAAAATCAATTGAGGAGTTACTATGTCTGTTTCAATTTTATCCCCCTCTGAAATCCAAGCCAAACTTCAAGAGCGCTCCTATTCAGCGCAAAAGTCTTATTTGGCGATGTACAGCACTTGGTGGGGTGGAATCGTCAAGGACCCAAGTCTCATGATGGTTCCCATCGATGATCATCTTGTGCACCGCGGGGATGGTGTCTTTGAAGCGATCAAAGTCGTTGATGGCAGCGCTTTTCTTTTGCAGGAGCATTTAGAGCGCCTGCAAAGCTCGGCGGCTCAGCTGGGAATTGCCCTTCCAATGTCACTCAGTGAAATCAAAGACGTCATTGCAAAGACAACAATCGCGACGGGTGCGAGAAACGCCATTCTGCGTCTTTATATTTCCCGCGGTCCGGGTGGTTTCACGACGAACCCCTATGATTCCATTGCGTCGCAACTTTATTTGGTTGTGACCTCTTATGCGCCTATCGCAGAAGAAAAATACCAAAACGGTGTCAGAGTCGGCAGAAGCAAGGTCGCTCCCAAGGAACCCTGGTTTGCAACGATTAAAAGCTGCAATTACCTTCCAAACGTGATGATGAAAAAAGAAAGTGTGGATCGCAAGATTGATTTCACCATCGGCATTGATCCGCAAGGATTTCTCACGGAGGGCAGCACTGAAAACATCGTGTTAGTAGATAAAAATAAAAATCTTCTTCGTCCCAAACTTCGTCAGATTCTTAAAGGCACAACGATGATGCGCAGTTTTGAACTAGCCGGTGCTCTTTTAGATGAAGGTCTTCTTTCTTCGATTCAAGAAAAAGACATTTCAGAAAAAGATCTTCTAGAGGCCCGCGAAGTGATGATGATCGGGACGACGCTAGATGTGTTGCCTGTGACTGAATATGAAGGCACAAAAATCGGCGAGGGGAAACAAGGTGAAGTTTCAGCGAGACTTTTAAAACTTCTTCGTGAAGATATTAAAAAGGGGCCGAAATCGACCCCTCTCTACGTTTAAATTTCCAACTGAATTTTATCCAAAAGCTCTGGATCGCTCAACACAGCTTCGCCACCCTTGGCGATGGCTGTGAGAGGGCTTTCTGCAATTCTCACAGGTAAGCGCACCTCATTTTGAATTCGCAAATCAAAATCGCGAATCAAGGCGCCACCACCAGCAATAACAACTCCTCTTACGATA
>NZ_CAMLDV010000138.1 GCF_946478835.1 uncultured Bdellovibrio sp.
TCTTAATTGTTCTGATGGCACCACCTACACTCCCCTTGCCAATGATGAGCGCAGTATTAAAATTTCTTTTTACGATGGATCTGCGTGGCAAGCTTTTGCGCAACAACCTCTAAAATCAGTTCCTCTTTCAACCATTGCGCGAGTTTCCGGAAGTACAAAAACAATCGACACTTATTCTTCTGCTAATTTATTGCGTTCAAAAACGACGGTTCCCGAGTTGACGGCTGCTGACGTCACAAATCTTCAAGCGTTGCTGGGAGGCACGTCGACGACTTATTTAAAAACTGAAACGGATCCGACAGTAAAAGCTTTTGCAAAAACAAATCTGCCGACTTGTGCTGTGGGAACTGTTTTAAAATCCGATGGAACAGGTTTTTCTTGCGTGACTGACAATGCGGGGATGTCTTTACCTGCGGGAACGGCGGGAAAATATTTACGACATGATGGAACAAACTGGGTGGCTGCAGCTCCTACAATCGCAGATATCGCAAACCTTTCGACTCAGTTGTCAGATAAAGTAAATAAAGCGCAGATCCCTTCTTGTACTGCCAACCAAACAATGACCTACAATTCAGTGACGGATGCTTGGCAATGCTTGGATATCAATCAAACGTTAGCTGGAGACGTCACTGGAACGCTGGCTGCCAACGTTGTTGCTAAAATCAGAAATGTCGCGGTTTCTGCAACCACACCAAGTACAGGACAGGTTTTAAAATTTGATGGAACATCTTGGGCACCAGCCGCAGATAATGCGGGTGCTGGTGGCACGGTTACCAACGTAGCCACAGGCACTGGTTTGACAGGTGGCCCCGTTACAGGCACAGGAACAATCTCACTTGCCAATACCAGTGTGACTACCGGTACGTATGGTTCCGCAAATCAAGTCGGAAGCTTTACAGTCGATGCTCAAGGTCGTCTCACAGCCGCAACAAACGTAAATATCTCTTTTCCTATAACTTCGGTGGCATCTAAAACAGGAGCCATCACGTTGGACTACGGCGATATCGGAAGTGCCACTTCTAAATACATGACCTACAAACCCAATGGCATTGCGTGTGCTGATGGTCAGATATTAAGATGGCTTGCTTCTGGGACTCGGTGGGAATGTAGCACCGACACGACCGGCACGGTCACGAATGTCTCGAGCGCGAATTCCTATATCACCATTGCAAATGGAACTACGACTCCTACGATCACGTTGAATGTCGGCACCGCTGCTGGCACCGTGGCTGCCGGTAATGATCCTAGATTTACCGATGCGCGTACGCCAGCAGGAAGTGCCACGGGGGATCTGGGTGGAACCTATCCTTCACCGACCGTTGCGAGAATCCAGGGAGTTCCTGTTGATACATCAGCAGGACTTCAAGATGGAGACTCACTGGTTTACAACTCTACAAGCGGCAAATGGATTCTCAAACGCGCAGGTGCCTGTGAAGCTGGTTGGACACGAGTCAACAAAGGAGCTCCATTTTGCATCAAGCAGATGGATGCGACTCTTAGAACATTTGGTGCTAGCTTAATTTTATGTAGTGATGCCGGAGCAGACTTGTGTACGACAACTCAACTTGTACATGCTTGTCGTGATGGAAATAAACTGGCTCTGAATGCTACGGCGTGGACGACTTCTCTTTCTGCGGGGAACGTGGCCTTGGCCCTTAATTGCAGCTCTTCTGGCGGTGCCTATGGCGTTTCTTCGGAAGACCTTTCCACGGCTCCCGCTAAATCATCCTACTGCTGCAAACCTGCCAGCAACTAAAAACTATAACTCACGGCAAGCAGCGCATTTGCGCCGCCTAAGAAATAAAACACAGAACGAACTTCAGCGCTTTGCTCTTGAGAAGCACTATAAATATTGGCGACAGCAATCAAAGCGTGCGTGACGACGCGAATCCAACGACGATTTTCTTTTTCCTGCCGTTCTTTAGAAAGATATCTTTGTAAGACTTCATTTTTTTCAGCAAGCGATAAAGACGATCCATCAATCGCATAAAAAAACGAATCCACTTCATTCCCCGTCCAATAGTAAGTTGCACCAAGACCGATAGCCGCAAGCCCCACGTTGGAAGTGATCGCAAAGATGGTGCGACTAAATACTTCTTCTGACTGATGATAAGCAATAGTGCCGCCGATAGCCGCAACAGCACCGGAGATCATGTATCCCAACCCTGCCCGTTCATCTTCTTTTTGTTGTTCTAAAACGAAGTGACGAAATTCATTCCATTGTGCGGCTCCGTCATAAGCCACTTCTCTTTCAAAGGCCCAGGAAGCGCTCGATAAAAACAAAATAAAGGCTGCAAATAAAATCATTCTCATAGAGTGACTCCGAACTGGATGAACACACCACGAGCTTCTTTTTCATCCCAATAGGAAAGCCCCGTTGAAAAACTCTTATAGGAAACCAGAAATCCAGCGGCATGATCGTATTCAGAAACACTTAGAACGGCCTGCAGAATACCCAGCTTGTACGTCAAAGCGCCACGATAGGCGTCGCGGAAATTTTTCGTTTGAGAATTTACTTCTACTTGCAATCCCACTTCCAAAAGTCCCAATGGCACTAAGGGCTTCACGGAAGCTCCTAAAAGACCTTCAGGTTGAATAGGATATTGTTCTGTCTTGCGGCTGCTCACTCCCCAATGCGCAAGGACGGCGGAAACTTGCGGCTGCCACGCGAGATTTTCCCAAGCGTAAAGAATGCCGGGCTCAAGATAAATTAAATCTTGAGTTTCAGAATCAAAAAGATCTTTATTATCTCCCGCAAAGGCTTCACTCACTGCGAAGTATTGACCGATAAAACGAACATGAGTGTAACGGGCTTGAAGACCCGCATAGAAATTATCTTGAACGTAGCTTGCAATCTGTCCCTTGACACTTTGTTCTTCAGCGACAATCAAATCCACCATGGGAAGAGATGGATTTTCAAAACGACTCACAGCCACCAGACGATAAGGCTCAATGGACACTCCCCACGTCGAAGCTTGAAAAGAAGCTTCTAAAGAAATCTCAGCATCAATAGATTCACGACGAGCAAAAAATTTTGTGACGGCTTGTTCGTTGTCATTTCCATTTAAAAGATCTTCAGCCTCTTTTAAATACTCTGCTTGAGTTCCTAAAAATAGATCCGTATCAAAACGCGGTTTGCGTTCCTTTGCAATCGAAGCCGGATTGCAAGGAAGTCCTCTTTGTACACTGTCGAGGGTGTAACAGGCACTTCCTAAGGAGCGAGATAAAAAGCGCGTGCTTCCATCTCGCAAGGCCGCTGGCAAAGTATCAGATAAAGACGGCTCTGCCAAAATCAACAAACCTACAATAGAAATGACTGATTTTAAAAACACAGATTCTCCCGGGGCCACGGCAGAGCTGCTGCATCTTTCTTAATTTGCGAAAGACGATTTGAAATATCTTGATAATCTTTTTCTCGTTCGGGAAACGCGCCACGCAGGTCTTCTAAAAGAAATAATAACCCGTCAACAATCCGTAAGCCCCAATCGAAAAACGGACGAAGATCATCTGTGCAAACTTGCGACTTGTTTTGAATCTTCCAATTCTTCGTGCCTTCAAGAACAGAGGACTTCAGTAACACCACTCGCAAAGTTGCACTGTAAAGGCGAGCACCTGGCTCTGGCACTGCTTCTAAAACTTTCAAAGCACTCTGCAAATCGCGTCGTCCACTCGCGCTCACATCTGGAACTCGACTCCACTGCTCTGAGTAGCGAGCCAAGGTGTTCATTAATTGTGATGTTTGTTGATCAATGGATAAACCTGTTAATCTCAAATTTTGTGGCGCGATGTTTTTTACGACCACAAAGGAATAGATCTGCTCGATCTTCACTCCCGCTCTACCAGCGTAAGCGGAGGCAAGAGCCATCTTCACGTGATAGTGCGGATCCATGGCAGAAAGCTTAGTGAAATACGCAATGGCTTCATCATAGTTCCCCTGATCCATCATCGAAAAACCTGTCGACAAAGATTTCTCGCGAGTGAGCGGCTCCTCTTTTGACTGACAAGAAGAGAGAATGAAAATGAACGCACATAGAGCGAATTTCAGTTTTGTTTGCATAGTGAGGCGGGATATTAACGCCGTGCATTGGAAAATTCGACAGGCCACGCAATGCAATATAATTAATTCATTGATCCTTACTTCCTAGCAATATACCCCTGCGACCATGTAACACTTCTAAGGAGAGTGACATGTTTCGTAACTTGATTTTGCTAATCTCACTTCTCTTGGGCGTTTCTGCTCAAGCTGCTGTTTGGACCGATGTGAATCAATGGTCTCCAGCTTATGAAGCTCGTTTCAATGAGTGGGTGCGCACTGAATGGCGCGTGGATTTCTTCTCTCGCAAATCTCTTCCAAATGGACAAAGCAATCCTTATTACGGAATGCGCGTTGACTGTGCTGACACAGTTTATTCTATGCGTATCATCTTTGCGTTTGAAAACCGTTTGCCGTTTGTGATCCAAGATCCAACAGCTTCCGGAAAAACTTTGTCTAATAAGATGAGCCGTTGGGATTCACAAAGCGAGATCAATCGTCTTCGTCAATTCTTGTGGTTCATGTATGAAACTGTGAGCACGCGTTCACTTCCAAACGATACGTATCCTGTGGCGATCAGCCGCGACACTATTCGTTCGGGTGCTTTGATCATGACAACCAAGAAGAATCACCACTCTTGGACTGTGAAAGAGATCCTTCCGATTGGTGTGCCTCACTTGGTTTACAACTCTGTAGTGGGTTCTGCTTCTGGTTACGGTTTGCAAGAACGTCAATCATGGCCGAATCCTGACTGGGTTTTTGAAGGTGAGTTTTCTGTTTCCGGAAACGCGGGTTTCCGTTACTGGAGACCTGAATCTTCTTTGAACCGCCCGGTATGGGAAGTTCCAGGATACAGCGATGAACAATATCGCATTCCTTTGAACAAATGGGTTCGTTACGTGCAAAACCGTTTGGCTTTGCGCCAGGAAACTGACAACCAAATGATCACTCGCTTGCTGAAAACAACTTGCGAAGGATTCACAGGCCGCGTGACTTCTGTAAATGAAGGTTTGGCTTACTTGAAATCAAATTCTCGTTGCATGGACTATGCGACTTACGACACTTATTCGACTCCCAACAGAGATCGCCGTATCTTTGACGACTTCATGGCTTTGCGCCGCGCTTACCGCGAGATCTTGCACATCAACGGCGGCAATCAGTTAGATACAACGGTCGTTGCTCAATTGAATAAAATCTTCCCTGCGATCAACCAGTCCGCTGCGACAGAGACTTCACAAATGGGACCTTCTGTACAAACAGGCGCATCCGTTTGTGTGACAGCGTATCTTCCAGGCAAAGCTATGGATTTGGCTGAGTTCAAGCGCAGAATTTTTGCGGGCCTCATCTCTAACAATCCACACGATGACGGTGCTTATCGTTGGGGTGAAGTGCGTGGACCTTCGCAGCGTGCAAGAAGCTGCCAATCATGGGATCCTTGGAGCCCGGATCTTAGCCAAGAATAGGAACTATGAAACCGATTAAATTAAAAACATGGATTATGTGGGGCCTGATCCTTTTTGGGTTGGGTCTTTTCACTGATTACTTTTTCTTCCATATACTTTTTCACGCGAAAAATGGAGCCACAGCAACTCCCGAGACAGGTGCTGTGATCGCTTCTTCTCCCACAGAAAATCAGAATACAAAAACTCCTGATAATTCTTTTTTGGGAGAAGCCACCAACACAGAAGCGGATACGACGTCTTCTAGCAAAGATAACTTTTTAGAATCTTTGCAGCTGTGTGCTCCGGAAGTTGCGGCACAAGCCATTGCGACTCCTGAGGCTTTGATTGAGTACTTGCAAAAAAGTGTCGGCGTTAAAGAAGAAGAAATCTCTTTAGAGAATTATCATCTTACCATGGCAGACGGCTCCAAACGCCGTGTGCACGTGATCACTTCCGACAACACGAACAGTGCCGATAAAAAAGAAATTCGTTTCTTTAAATTGGATGAAGAAGGTTACCCGGAACGTCTTCCACTAAAAGGAAATGAGACGGTGGCTTCCTTACTGGCACAAGGAAAAATCACGAAGCACGAAGTGAAGTCTCAGTTGGTGCTTAAAGACGGCTCTTCTGTTGCTCTTGAAAAACACGACAGCAAGGTCTTTGAGTTTCAGTACAACAATCACGGCAAAACGCTTTCTTGCCGTTTTAAAGACTGTCAGTGCCAGTAAGGTAAGGCCAAGGTCTAGGACCGCATTAAGTTCCTGACATAGTATTTCAAATCACAGCCCCTCTGTTTAACATTGTCAGCAGAGGGGCTTTTTTTATGCAAAAAGACGGTTCGTTTCTACATAGCCGAAGTTTATGGATCTACTACACCCTCTTTTTTTCCGGCTCTCTGGTATTGGTTTACCAGGCGTTTGGTTGGGACATTGTCGGCGACTCCGTAAACTTTCTTTGTCTATTGTTTTTACTGAACGGATTTTTAACCCGTCGGCCTTTACATATTTTAGAAAATTCATTTCTGATGACAGTGGGCTATATTTTGCCACTGCTGATTCGCAACTCTCTCAAACTGACTTACACGGAAGCCCCGTCTATTGCGGATTTCTTAAAGCTTGCGATGAAATCGACGTCAGTCACCTTGCTGCTGGGTTGTGCTTTCTCGTGCCTGGGGTATTTCCTTGTCCAGGTATCACAAAGAGTCATGCAGCTAAGTCGCAGCAAAATCACGACTCGCACTTATCACGACGAGTAGTCTAATCCCCCGTTGTTCCCTGAAGCTGTGCTTGTTCAAAGCGGTTTTGTTCCTCCATCACGAGTTGTGAAATTTCTTTTTTTAAATCGTTAAAATCCGGAGACGCTGGATTGCGCGGGCGCGGGAGCTCCACGTGAATGTCTTTTTTCACGGTGCCCGGCCGATAGCTCATCACAATAATCCGATCTGAAAGATAGATGGATTCTTCGATCGAGTGAGTAACAAACACGATGGTCTTTTTTAATTCACTCCATAGCTTTAACAACTCGTCTTGAAGACTCCGGCGAGTGAGGGCATCTAGAGCACCGAAAGGTTCATCCATCAACATGATTGGCGAATCCAAGGCAAGCACGCGGGCAATCGCCACCCTCTGTCGCATTCCTCCCGAAAGATCTTTAGGAAAACGATCCCGGAAGTCTGCGAGCTTCAACATTTTCAATAATTCATTGAGTTTGTTTTCAATCTTCTGCGGATTTTCTTTTTTAATTTTTAAACCAAAGGTGATGTTTTCAGCGACCGTCATCCAGGGAAACAGAGCGTACTCTTGAAAGACCATGCCGCGATCCGGGCCGGGCAATAAAATGATTTTTCCATCCACACGGATTTCACCCTGAGTGGGCAAAGAAAATCCCGCAATGGCATTCAGAAGCGTACTCTTTCCACATCCTGAAGGTCCCAACAAACATACAAACTGTCCTGCGGAAATATTAAAATTAATATCGCGAAGAGCGACGACATCTTTTCCTTCGCCGTAAAAAACTTTATGAACGTGTTCAATTTCAATTTGCGCGGATTCACTCATTCCAAACCTCGATGCCAACGCAAAAGATAACTATTCAGTTTGCTGACGCCCGTATCAATCGCAAGTCCCAAGAGTCCGATGGAGAACATACCGGCAATGATTTTATCTGACCAAAAATATTCGCGCGCTTCCAAAATCCGATAACCAAGTCCATTGTTCACAGCGATCATCTCTGCCACGATCATACAAATAAAGCCGGTGCCGATCCCGATGCGCACGCCACTTAAGATGTAAGGCATCGCCGCTGGCAAGATCACTTTTAAAAACATCACACGCGGATTTGCACCTAAGTTTCTGGCGGCACGAATATAAATACTGTCAACGGCTCTGACTCCGACAATGGTGTTCATTAAAACCGGAAAGAAAGCGCCCAGACTGATTAAAAAAACTGCCGGAGGATCGCCGAGCCCAAACCATAAAATGGCCAAAGGAATAAAAGCAATCGGAGGAATAGGACGAAGCACTTGAATCAGTGGATTAAAATAATCATAAATGTGAGTGCTTGCTCCCATCAGAAGACCTAAAGGAAGCGCGAGTCCCGCACCAATGATGAATCCCACGGCCACCCGATAAGAGCTCGCAATGAGATCATGAATAAGTTCTCCAGAGAAAAGCCATTTGGTATAAGATCCTTGTGCAGGATCATAGGCTTCGTAAGGTTTCAGGTATTCATACCATTTCATTAGAACAGCAGAAGGCGCCGGCAACACATGAGGGTTCACTCCTCCGAAGCGCACGACAAGCTCCCACACAATCAGTATGGCGGCTGGCACCCAAAATCCTTTTATTGCCGACGTCCATGCTATTTTCAAACTCAACTCCTAGGGAACTCCCATGGATTTTTTGGCATCCGCAAGAAGATCCAACTTCACCCAGTCTGCCGCCTTGGGAGGATTTTTCATTCGACCAACGCCATATTTGTGCATAAGGTCTGTCGTGATTTGCATGTGCTCAACTGTGAGATCATACGTGTACTCTGCATTTCCCATGGCATCTTTGAAATCTTGGGGAGTGATTTGTCCTTTGAACATTTTTTCGATCACGTATTTCTGTGCGAGATCCGGTTTTTCAATAAAGGTTTTTGTCGCATCAACAAAGCACTTCATAAATTTTTCGGCCACCGCTTTTTTATTCTTGTACATGGTCTCTGTCATGACAAGTGTACGAATCGGTTCTCCCATCGGAGTGTCGTAAGGTTTTATTAACTCCACTCCATAGCCTTTATTGATCGCTTGTGATGATTGCGGCTCACTCTGTGACATGGCATCGATGTTTTTTGCCTGAAGCGCTTGATTCAAATCCGCGAAGGCCATAAAAACAATTCTCACGTCTTTTCCGGGTTGTTCAGACCAGGTGAGATTGTTTTTAGCAAGTTCGGCATACAGAAGAAGTTCTTGGGCTCCGCCGCGAGCCACGCCGACTTTTTTGCCCTTAAGTTCTTTGACCGACGTGATTTTCAAATCAGGTCGCACAACGATGCGCGCCCCGCCTTTCGCAAATCCAGCAACGGCATAAATCGGCGCACCTCCTGCTCGCCCCGCAATGGCGGCATCTGCGGCGCTGGCGGCGACGTCAATCTCTCCTGCGATGATGGCTGGAATGATGTCGAGACCTTTTGCGAAAACTCTTTCTTGAACTTTTAAACCGTATTTTCCGCAGTGTTCAGTAAGGTAACTAATTGCACCGTAGTGTGCGAATTTTAGATTTCCAACACGGACGAGATCGGGAGCTTGCGCTTTTGCATCGAAGTTAAGAATAGAAAGGATCAGGAGAAAGAAAAAACTAAGGATGAGTTTTGAGTGACGCTGATGAGCTTGCTGCATACGGGCCTCCTTAAAC
>NZ_CAMLDV010000139.1 GCF_946478835.1 uncultured Bdellovibrio sp.
TACTTCGACATTTGGTCTTTCGTGTCCTTCATCGTGTCGACGGCAGAGTCTTTACCTTCCTCAGCACGATGTTTGGCTTTTCTTGCAGCACACTCGACGTCGCCTTCCATACACACAGCTTCTTGAGTTCTGTGCATGCCTTTTTTAGCCATACGCTTTGTTTTTCTGCCCATTTTTTTAGTTTCATCTTTGGTTCTTTCGCCCATTTCTTTGGCTTTGTCAGAAGTGGTTTGCATGCCTCTATCAACCTTTTCGCCCACCGTCTCTTCTGCGTGAGAGATTGATGCAAACGCCAGCAAAGTCACAAGAGTCATAAAAAAATGTTTCATATTTTTTCCTTTCTTTACTCGTTTTAGTTTTGCGGCGACGCCGCTATTTGTAGATTGATAGTCTTGTGCATTTTAGCTCTGGTAAATCAGTAATTTAGCAATGTTGTTTAAAGCTTTCTTTACGCCTGTCCACGCTCTTGACGATGAGGCGCTCTATAAGCGAGCCCACCTTGGGCTTCCGATTTGCAATGGAAGTGTCTCATGCAGATAGTGCCCCTAAGGAATCTCGTTTATCTCAGTTCGAGTCATTCTTTGCCGCCGTACCTTCAATCCTTGAAGGACGTGCGCTGGCATTTTTGTCAGAACCCAGAAGAGTTAAAGCGATACCTTATGTCCCAACAAGGAGAGATCTTCGTGATTATTCGAGTGGAAACCATGACCCAACGTTTGATTCAGGCCTTTATAAGTTGGGGTAAGACAAACCTGAAGCTGTCTTTTATCATAATCGCGCAAAGCATTGAAAAAGCGGCACAACAGGTGGCTTTTTCAAACAATCAACTGCTTTTTATCTTTGAATCTGAAGGTCTTCGTATTACCGACATTGTGACTCGTCGCCTCATGGGGCTTCCGGTAAAAAGCCGCAAGCAAGAGCGCATGGCCGTGCAGTCTCAAGTGATGCTCAAAAAGTCTGTTCTGGCGGAAGAGTCTCCCACAGGTCGAGGGGTCCAGTTCATCCGTGAAGGTCAGATGCAGGACTTTTCCAAAGGCGGGGCGCAGATCTCCCTCACGCAGGGAACTGTGCGCCTGAAGGACTTTATCAGCCTCATGTACCGCAATCGCCATGGTCAATGGGTGTCGGTGGAGTCCCAAGTTCGCTGGGTCGTGTCGGCCGCAAACGGAGACCAGATTATAGGTGTGCAATTTCTTGCTGTGAGTGCTTGACCCCGAGCGGCTACGGGACTACTACTTATGTGATGCAAATGCATAATTCTTCATCACATTTTCTAACTATTTCTTACTCCGGCACAACCGGAGTGCACGCAAGCTAATGTCACAAATTACAATCGTTCTGCCGGATAATTCTACCAAGGTGTTTGACCACGAACCCACGGCGCTTGAAGTAGCGCAGTCTATTGGCCCTCGTTTGGCTAAAGAGACGTTGGGAGTTCACATCAACGGATCTTCAGAGATTTCTGATTTCCGTACTCCACTTAAAGATCAAACCAAAATCGCTCTTGTAACAACCAAGAGCCCTGAATCCGTAGAAGTGATCCGTCACTCTTGCGCGCACATCATGGCTCAAGCCGTTCAAGAAATCTGGCCGGAAGTGAAAGTCACTATCGGTCCTGTGATCGAAAATGGTTTCTACTACGACTTCGATTCTCCGTTTGCTTTCACAGAAGAGCACTTCGAGAAAATCGAAAAGAAAATGGCCGAGATCGTTGCGAAAGATTTGCCAATTCACCGTGAAAACTGGCCGATTGCAAAAGCGATTGAAACATTCAAAAAAATGAATGAGCGCTTTAAAGTCGAGTTGATCGAAGACCTGGCTGCTAAAGGTGAAACAGTTGTCGGTATCTATTTCAATGGAGAAGGTTGGTTTGACCTTTGCCGTGGACCACACATCCAAAGCACAGGCCAAATCAAAGCGTTTAAACTTCTTTCAGTAGCGGGAGCTTACTGGAGAGGGGACGAAAAGAACGCGCAACTTCAGCGTGTCTACGCAACAGCCTTCAATGACAAAAAAGATCTCGATCTTTATTTACACAATATTGAAGAAGCTAAAAAACGTGACCACCGCAAGCTTGGCAAAGAGTTGGGACTTTTCCATTTCAATGAACTAGCTCCGGGATCTCCTTTCTTTACAGGAAAGGGCGCGACTGTTTACACGGAACTTCAAACGTTCTTGCGCGAATTGTATTTTGAAACGGGTTACCAAGAGGTGATCACGCCGCAAATCTTCGACGTAAACTTGTTCCATACTTCGGGTCACTATCAGAACTACAAGGAAAACATGTTCTTCACGAAAGTGGACGAGCGTGATTTCGCCTCTAAACCGATGAACTGTCCTTCTCACTGCTTGTTGTACAACTCTGAGAAATACTCTTACCGTGATTTGCCAATCAAAATGGCGGACTTCGGTCGTTTGCACCGCTATGAAAAATCAGGAGCGATGCACGGTTTGACTCGTGTTCGTACGTTCTGTCAGGACGATGCGCACATCTTCTGCCGTATGGACCAGCTTCAAGATGAGATCGCGAAGTTCATGAACTTGCTCAACCGCGTTTACGACAAACTAGGGATGAGCAATTACAAGATCTATTTGTCCACTCGTCCAGACAACCGCATGGGCAGTGAAGAGTACTGGGATATGGCCGAAGGCGCTTTGGCCGAAGCTTTGAACTCTTTGAATTTGCCATTCACTTTGAACCCGGGCGATGGTGCGTTCTACGGTCCAAAATTGGATATCATGTTCGTGGATGCTTTGAACCGTCCTTGGCAGTTGGGTACTTTGCAAGTGGACCCGAACTTGCCGCAGGCTTTTGACTTGAAATACACAGGCGAAGACAACAAGGAACACCGTCCGATCATGCTTCACCGTGCGATTTTAGGCTCTCTAGAGCGTTTCATTGGCGTTTATATCGAGCACACGGCGGGTCACTTGCCACCATGGTTGTGTCCAACTCAAGTAGCGATCTTGAACGTTACGGACCGCGTGAACACATTCTGTGAAGATTTAATGAAACTTCTCAAGGAGAACAAAGTTCGTGTTGAATTTGATCGCCGTAATGAGAAGCTAAACTATAAGATCCGCGAGGCTCAGCTTCAGAAAGTTCCTTACATGATTATCGTAGGGGATAAAGAGGCCGAGACGAAGACAGTTTCTTTGCGCTTAAGAGATGGTTCTGAGCACAAAGGTTTGACTGTGGATCAATTAATGAAAACGATTTTAGACGATATTAAAACAAGACAATTGCAGTCTTCACTTGCGAAGTCTGCAACGACTAACTAGAACCCTGGAGGTTTCCCATTAGCAAGTTCGAAGGTAATTTTAGAGGTGGTGGCGGCGGACGTTTCGACCGCGATCGCAAAAAAGACTCTAAAGACTCATTAAGAGTAAACCGTGAAATTCGTGCACAACAAATCCGTGTTATCGACGATGAAGGTAACATGCTTGGAGTCATGTCTGTTCCTGAGGCGTTACGTATTGCGGAAGATAGAGGCCTCGATCTTCTAGAGATTGCTCCAACAGCAACTCCACCTACTTGCAAAATCATGGATTACGGCAAGTGGAAGTACGAAAATAAAAAGAAAGCTACGGCAGCTCGTAAAAAACAAACTGTTGTAACAATCAAAGAAATCCAAATGCGCCCTCGCACGGACCAGCATGACTTTGAAACAAAGATGAACCACGCACGTCGTTTCCTTTTGGATGGCGACAAGGTAAAAGTCTCTTTGCGTTTCATGGGTCGTGAAATGGCCCACCAAGAGTTGGGTATGGAAGTGATGCAAAAAGCGATCGCTTTCGTGAACGATTTGGCCATGGTTGAAGCACAACCAAAAATGGAAGGTAAGAACATGTTCTTGATGCTGGGACCAGATCCCCTCAAGATCAAAGAATACCAAAAGCTTCATCCAAACAAATCAAAACAAGACACAAAAGAACTAGCCGAACTAGAAGAAGTCGAAGAAGAAGACGAAGACTAAAAGGTGCCTGTTTCTTTTCTGCACTTCAGTGCATCAAAAAAGGGAGTCGAAAGACTCCCTTTCTTTTTAGGTGCCTGCTTCTTTTTTCTGGCTACAACGCAGCAGATCCTTTTAAAAAGTGCCAGGGGATTTTTTACGTCTATATTGCATTAAAAATAGCGTTGGTCTTTTCAATTAAGAATGATTTGATTTAGATAACACCGTCGGAGGCAAACGATGACTAAGAAACTAATTGCGTGTTGTGTTCTCATTCTCTCTTTTCTTTCTTTCAATACAGTTTTTGCTCAAGACGTAAGTGGCGACGGAATTTCAAAAACTGAATTGGTCGACTCACTCAGAAAAAACACGAACCTTAGCCAAGAACAGATCGACGGTCTTATTCAAGTTCTACAAAAACAATTCGATGTTAAACCAGAAGAAAGAATTCCGATCGAAGGTTACTTATATTCAAGCGGAATGAACGGCGCCTTGTTCGTCGATCATGACGTCTGGAATTTCGACGCCACAATGAAAGTGCCGGGGAGTCAGGAACTTGTCACCATTCACGATCTCTATTCCTGTGACTTTCACAACGGCGGCTTGAAATTCGAAATCGCCTACAAGTGGATGTTCACCTTCATTCCTAGAGGAGTGACAGTCGATCAACTTGACGGAGCCGTCTACGGCCGCGGAATCGGTGTCGTCGCCGATGCCTTGTTAGGCCTTGAAGGTTCCTGGATGCCAGCCAAAAACCGCAATCACGATGTCTTCCACGCCGCCATCAAAGTGGGAATCGGCGGCGGCATCATCTTCCCAAAAATGGAATTCAAACTCCGCCCGGTCCGCTAAAGGGTGCTGCCGTCACCCTCCGCAGGAGGGCCCACGGCAGTTATTCTGGCTACGCCAAGTTAAAGAAGCAGGCAAAAATAGAGACGCGAGAGAAATATGAAAGCCGTAGTTCAAAGAGTTCAAAATGCTTCTGTGACCGTTGATGGAAAAATAATTTCTTCCATCGAAAAAGGTTTCCT
The DNA here is from genome assembly GCF_946478835.1 of uncultured Bdellovibrio sp. The sequence goes on from NZ_CAMLDV010000139.1 coordinate 4,985, forward strand.
AACTTTATTAGGAGTTGCCAAAGGGGACACCGAGGAACAACTCCAAAAATTGATTTCAAAAATCATAGCCCTCAGAATTTTTCCTGACGAAAACGGCAAGATGAATTTATCACTCAAAGACATTGGCGGTTCTCATCTGATCGTTTCGCAATTTACACTCTTAGGAGATACCTCTAAAGGAAACCGCCCGAGTTTTATCGGCGCCGAAGCACCAGACATCGCCAATAAACTCTACGAAAAAGCCTTGGAGCTAAGCAAAGCCCAAGGCGTTCCCACATTCGGCGGGCAGTTCGGTGCCGACATGAAAGTAAATCTTCTCAACGACGGCCCCGTGACACTTATTATTGAAGTTTAATAAACCAATGGATGGCGGCTAATCACTTCCACTTGCGCGGGCGTCAGATAAAAATTCCCCTGGCCCGTAGACGGAAACATCATATTCTTGTAGTCACACGCACTATTCAGAGGATCACGCACGCCCATTGGTACGCCAAAGACGGGGACTTCGCACACATGGAAAAGCCCCAAATAGTGAGCAATCTCGTGTGCGACCGTTAAGGCATAATCCGGCATCGAAAGGCGCGAATCAATTGTTACGTAATCAAGAGAGTTGGGACTCTTACGTTCTTTCTCTGAAAGAATCGTCTTCATACGAACCATCACGCCCGTCGCGTAAGGGGACATGTAGCCACCTGGAAGTTGATCTGCGTAAGCAATCGTCCCAGCGCCAACCCAATTAAAAGTCGTCTTCGCAAAGTAAACGTTCACAGCGTCGCCTTTGGAGTATTTCAACATATGCTGCAAACCTTGTCCGTCGCTATCAAAGACAACATCCGCTGTATCATCTAGTGAAAGAACCTGGATGTTGATTCCAGCAAACTTAAAAATATCCTCCAGCACTTTCATAAAAAGCTTAAAGTCTTTATTTTTAGGAGCGGACTTCGCATCCCAAAGCGATTTTCCTGCGAAATGCAAACGCAGTGGAATGGTTGGTTTCCGTGCGGCACCAGAGATATTCTTTTTAAAAACAATCTGCACAAGACCTTTTAAATTTCGACATTCAGAATTCTCTGACTGACAAGAAAACTTCATTTTCCACGTGCCCGGAATAATTTTGGTCGCAGTATTGTTGCCAATCAAAGCTGTCGTAATGCCAGTAAAGGAAGGAGCCACTGGGTTTTCCCACTCCATATACGGAATGTGTGCTTCCTTGTTAATATAATCAAAATGACGAGCGGATTTTCCAAGAACAAAATGACTGTTTGGATCCGACATGAACTCAAAGCGAATCCCTGCATAATCAGAGTTCGATGAAAATTGAACAAGAAAGCTTTTGGTATTTGCAGGGACTTGAAACGTCAATTCATCACTCATGCCCGCAGCATTAAATCCCACATCCTTAATATTGAGAATTTGAAGATCCGCTCTGCCTGTAGGCGATTTTTCCAGGGCCCAGGCTGAAGGAGTACCAAGAGAGCATAAGGTCGACATCAGAAGGGGAAGCAACGCCATTTTTCTCATAACAAGACTCCTTCACGAACTGCTATCTAAGTCTTAAACACTGTGACCCTCGTGGTGCCTTCACAGTGTTCGACGGGAACACGGCGACGCCATTATCGACAGCCTATAAACATATGAAGAGTTATTGCAAAAGAAGTGCGCGAAGCCGTTGTTCGGCCTAATTTGCTGAAACGCCAGAAAACAAAAACCCACAACTCGGAAAAGTCGTGGGTTCTTAAGAATAAAAATCTAAAAGAAAACTATTGTTGCTGCTTCAAAGTCAAAGGAGCCAAGTCTACGGAGAAGCGAGCCCCTTCAACATACTCATAATCGATATCACCAGAAAGCTCGATAGAGTTGTTCTCAGGATTGTACAACCATCCACCTTTTGCTTTTTGCGGAATGACTTGCTTACCGTAACGAACGCGAACCATCAACTGACCGTTCTTATCCGTGCGAGGGCGTTGACTCAAGAAGATTTCTTTCGCCAAAGTCTTCACAGTGATATCAGAACCGATCTTCGCAAGATCATCACCGAACTTAGGACTCACGATGCTCATGATATGCTTCGCACGAATCTGATCCGGAGTTCCTTCATTTTGGTTCGCTGCCACGATGAATTTCTCAAGGCGGTCAGGACCAAAACCAGTACACTTGCCATTGTTCTTTGGAGACTTTTGCGAAGTCATATCAAAGCACTCAGGATGGTACTTAGGGTGAATTCTCAAGTCCCAGTCTTTGTAATCGTCAGAATCTTGCGGACGAACAAGCACACCATAAACTGAAACCTTCTCAGCGCGACCGCCTTTAAAGTCGATCAACTTCTGAGCCATCTCTTCAGGATTGATACTCTTAGAAGAGTCATCCGCATCCGTCAAAAGAACGACAACCAATTGAGCGTCTTGACGGAAGAAACCTTCATTTGCAGAACCTCGGCCGGTTTTTTCAATAGCAGCTGCAAGGGGAGAGAACAATTCTTCAAACTCAGGTCCGCCTTGAGCGTAAGGAGTTACACCGATATTCAAAGTCGAAGCGATCAACTTGCTATTGTTATCCGACTTCGCCACGAAACGACGGTTTGAAGCCGATTGACCTTGAGAGTTTTTAATAAAACGAAGATCACCAATTTGATATTGGTCTTTCTTCATCTGGATATAACGATCTGAACTGTCCCAAACAGAGATCACGCCCACGTGATAGTCGATCATTCTATTTTTAAGAACACCGGCTGTGAACTTATCAATATTGCGCACAAGGTTTTCTTGTGCCGACTTCATACTGTCCGAGTTGTCAGTCACAAACAAAATATCCACTTGCGGATTGAAGTCGAGCTGGCTTTGACCGCCGTCTTCAGTGATCCACTCAGCAGGTTTAATGATCGGTTTTTCATATTGAGGAATTTGCACTTCCGGCTGAACCAAAGGTCTTTCAACTCTCAAAGTCGCAGACTCAGGAGAGCATGCTGATACAAGCATCAAAGCCGACATGTAAATACAGATGATGACGAGAGTTCTCACATCTTCCTCCTGATCCCTTTAGCGCACGTTTTCGCCGCTACCTCGAACTTATCAAGTTCGTCGATCCAAGGTCTGCCGTCATCCATAAAGACCAACTTATCATCCGTAACTTCCTGAAATTTACCTTTTTTGTAAAGCTCTTCCGCCATGTTCATGTCAGTGTGAACACGTTGAATGGCTTCCACTTCAACAAGATTCAATTTTTGAATGATCTTGAAGTTTTCGTTGGTTTCTTCTTGAGCCAATTCTTGAACACGGTCCTTCAAAGAACGGAAAGCTTCTTGATTGATTTTATCCAAAGAGGCTTTCACGCGAGGGTAGTCAGAACCAACCAATTCCATCGCACGTTGAGATGCTTTGAAACGAAGAGCTTGTTTTTGAAACTCAACGTCTTTGTAAATCATCAAAGGCAAACGTTGAACAGAGTCACCCATATCGTCCAAAGTTAAAGGGAACTGATCCGCTTTACGAAGAACTTGCGCTAAAGAATCATTCCAACCTGACTTTGCAAGGTTTTGAACTTCCATGATGCGGTTCTTTTGTTTTTCTTTGAAAATCTGGTGAGTTTCAAAAACGCCTTTGTAATCACAGATCTTCAACTGAGTTAAAGACTGCAATAAAAACGCTTCAGAATTTGAAACTTCAGCAAACTGAGGAGCTAGCAAAGTTTTAGTTTGCGCCAAAGCCTTTTCGTAGTTTTCCTGACGGAAATAAGCCCAGCCTTTTTCCTCCACAGCCGACAACCAATAAGTATTGCCGCGAGGAATTTCGTTGTAAGTGCTGATAGCTTCGTCAAATTGACCTTTTGCAAACTGGCTGCGAGCTTTCTTCAAAGAAGACTTGTTATCACAGTCACTGCAAGAGCCAAGGGCTTTCTTTTCTAAAGAAGACGTATTGAAAGAAGAAGCTCCATTGTTTTCCAAAGATTTCACCCAAGACTTGGCCCAGTCAGAGGCTGAAACGCGATCCGCTGCCAGAGCTTGCGAGTGCAAACCACAGACAACAATCGCAATAGTGCCAAGAGCGAATACCAGCTTCATCATAAAATCCATCCAAGGCCAAGAGAACCCGTTACGACATCAAGTTTACGAGCGCCCGTAGCGATTTGGTCTTCGTAACGTTGATAACGAACTTCCGCGCGAGCAGAAACGTGTTTAGAGATCCATGCACCTAGACCCAAACCACCTGTCATCACAGATGTGCTGCCGCTAGAAAGAGTGATATTTCCGCCACCAGCCAAAAGATAAAGGTCAAACTGAGTCACACCCATATCAAGGAAACTTGTCTTACCGTAGATAGGGTACCAGTTCACAACCGCGATCGTTGAGTTCAAT
>NZ_CAMLDV010000140.1 GCF_946478835.1 uncultured Bdellovibrio sp.
AGCTCTTTCACGAGAACGTTGAACGACTCTGGAAGTCCTGGCTCAAGGATGTTTTCACCTTTCACGATGCTTTCATACATACGAGTTCTTCCTGCCACGTCATCTGACTTAACAGTGAGGAATTCTTGTAGTGAGTAAGCGGCACCGTAAGCTTCGATCGCCCAAACCTCCATCTCCCCGAGACGTTGGCCCCCGAACTGTGCTTTACCGCCCAGTGGTTGCTGAGAAACGAGTGAGTAAGGTCCGATAGAACGAGCGTGGATCTTTTCTTCCACGAGATGGTGAAGCTTAAGCATGTACATGATACCCACAGTAACTGGGTTCGTGAACGGCTCACCTGTACGACCATCGAATAGGATGGACTTACCAGATGTCGGAACTTGCGCTTTAGTGAGCAAGCCTTTTACATCTGATTCACGAGCACCGTCGAAGACCGGTGTTCCTACGTGGATACCGTTCTTCATACGAGTTACCATTTGTTTCAATGAAGCATCGTCCGCTTTATCAAGTTTTGCGGAGATATCAGTGTCATTGAAGATATCTTTCATTTCTGTACGAGCGTTTTCAGCATTCCACTTAGCCAAGTGTTCGCCGAGTTGTTTACCCAAGTTGTGCGCAGCCCAACCCAAGTGAACCTCAAGGATCTGACCGATATTCATACGGGAAGGAACGCCCAGTGGGTTCAGAACCATGTCAACAGGTGAACCGTCAGCTAGGTATGGCATGTCTTCCGCAGGTAATACTTTAGAAACGACACCCTTATTTCCGTGACGACCGGCGAACTTATCACCGACTTGCATTTTACGTTTGATAGCAACGTAAACTTTAACCATTTTGATAACGCCTGGAGGAAGCTCGTCACCTTTACGAAGGCGATCGATCTTCTCGTTGAATACCAATTTAACGGCATCAAGCTGGTTACGTGCATTGTCGATAATTTTGTTCACTTGGAATTCAAGGTCTTGCTCAAGTGGGATGTAGTTCAACAATTCAAATGGAACTGTCTCTAGATCCGCCTCTGTGATGTCTTGACCTTTATTCAAAAGTTTTTGGCTTCCGTCTTCGTTCAAAAGAACGCCCGTTGTTGTTTTACCAACAAGGATGTCACGAAGTTTAGAGATCGCGTTATTTTTGATAACGTTTTGCTCTACAGCCAAGTCTTTTTCTAGTTTGCGTTTTTTCTCTTCGATGATTGAAGACAAACGCTCATCGCGGTCCGCACCTTCACGAGAGTAAACTTGTGCGTCGATCACTGTTCCGTAAACGCCAGATGGCGCACGAAGTGATGTATCACGAACGTCGCCGGCTTTTTCACCGAAGATCGCTCTCAAAAGTTTTTCCTCTGGAGAAAGCTGAGTTTCACCTTTTGGAGTTACTTTACCAACAAGGATGAAGCCTGGACGAACTTCCGCACCGATGCGGATGATACCAGAGCTGTCGAGGTCTTTAAGAGCCTCTTCACCAACGTTAGCGATATCGCGAGTGATCTCTTCCTTACCAAGTTTTGTATCACGCGCTACGCACTCGAACTCTTCGATGTGGATAGACGTGTAAACGTCGTCTTTCAACAAACGTTCAGAAATAAGGATGGAGTCCTCGAAGTTGTAACCTTGCCAAGGAGTGAACGCTACTAGGATGTTTTGACCTAGAGCCAACTCACCAAGCTCTGTAGAAGGACCGTCAGCGATGATGTCGCCTTTAGAAACCTTGTCACCTACAGTAACGATTGGTTTTTGGTTGAAGCATGTATTTTGATTTGTACGTTGGTACTTAGTGAGGTTGTAGATGTCTACGTTCGCACCAAGCTCCCCGCCTTTTGCAAAACGGCGAACAACGATACGAGATGCATCGACTTCTTCAACGATACCGTCGTTTTGAACAACGACAGATGTACCAGAGTCACGAGCAACCAAACGCTCTACGCCTGTACCAACAAGTGGTGCGCGAGAACGCAACAATGGCACCGCTTGACGTTGCATGTTCGATCCCATCAAGGCACGGTTGGCGTCATCGTGCTCAAGGAATGGAATCAAAGAAGCTGCGATAGAAACGAGTTGTGACGGAGAAACGTCCATCAAAGCAACTTTGTCTTTATCTACGATCTCATACTCACCATCACGACGAGTGATCGTCGTTGGAGTTTGGATCGCTTTGTTACCAGCTTCATCGCGTGCTGCTGGAGCAATGTGATGACCCGCTTCTTCCAAAGCAGATAGATAGTTAATGTCCTTAGAAACATTACCGTGATCAACTTTGCGGTACGGAGTCTCAATGAAACCGTAGTTGTTGATACGAGCGTAAGTCGCCAAAGAGGCGATCAAACCGATGTTTGGACCCTCTGGAGTTTCAATTGGGCAGATACGACCGTAGTGCGTAGGATGTACGTCACGCACTTCGAAACCTGCACGGTCACGAGTCAAACCACCAGGGCCGAGAGCTGACAAACGACGTTTGTGAGTGATCTCTGACAATGGATTTGTTTGGTCCATGAACTGTGACAATTGAGAAGAACCGAAGAATTCTTTAACAACCGCGTTCACTGGTTTCGCGTTGACTAGATCGTGAGGCATCATTGTCTCAACATCTTGAAGAGACATACGTTCACGGATCGCGCGCTCCATACGAACGAGACCGATACGGTATTGGTTCTCAAGCAACTCACCTACGGAACGAACACGACGGTTACCCAGGTGATCGATATCATCGATAACGCCGCGACCGTTTTTAAGGTCGATCAAAGTTTTAATAGTGCTCAAGATATCTTTGTGAGTGAGTGTTCTGTGTGAAGGAGGGCACTCATCCATAGAAATACCGAATCTGTGGTTGATCTTAATACGACCAACTTCAGACAAATCGTAAGTTTCTGGATCGAAGAACAAACGACCGAAGAATGTCGTAGCTGCTTCCAAAGTTGGAGGCTCACCAGGACGAAGGCGTTTGTAAATCTCAACAAGTGATTCTTCTTTGTTAGATACTTTATCAACCAACAATGTGTTGCGAAGGTAAGGACCTACAGTCAAACCGTCGAAGAAGATCATGAAGAAACGATCGATACCGGCTTCGATAGAACGCTTGATGATTGCAGAGTTCAACTCAGCATTCGCATCAGCGATGATCTCACCAGTAGATTCGTCGATAAGAGGTTTCGCCAAAACTTTTCCGTCAAGGTCGTTTGGCTCAACTTCAAGCTCAGTGATGTTAAGATCTTTGATCTTCTTAACGATCGCACGAGTGATACGACGACCCGCTTTTACAAGCGCTTCGCCGGATTTTGGATCAACGATATCAGTCAAAGCTCTTTGGCCTGACATTCTTTCGATGTCCAACTTACGGAACAACTTGCCGCCTTTAACGTAAACTTCGTCAAGGTCGTAGAAGTATTCAAGAAGTTGTTCAGCGTTGTAACCCAATGCTTTCAAAAGAATTGTCACAGGGAATTTACGACGACGATCGATACGAACGTGGATCAAATCTTTTTGGTCAAACTCAGCATCCAACCATGAACCACGGTAAGGAATCACGCGCGCAGAGTAGATCAATTTACCAGAAGCATTGTTCTTACCACCATCGTGATCGAAGAACACACCTGGAGAACGGTGCAACTGAGAAACAACAACGCGCTCAGTACCGTTGATGATGAAAGAACCGTTAGCAGTCATCAATGGGATTTCGCCCAAGTAAACTTCTTGTTCTTTTACGTCACGGATAGAACGTGCTTCAGTTTCTTCGTCAACGTCGAATACGATCAGACGAAGAGTCACCTTGATTGGCGCAGCGAAAGTCATACCACGTTGACGGCACTCGTCCACGTCGTACTTAGCTGGCTCTAGAGTGTAAGATACAAACTCAAGGCTTGCAGTGTTGTTGAAGTCTGTGATTGGGAACACAGATTTGAAAACGCCATTGAGACCAGCTTCGCCACGGCGATCTGGATCCATATCTTTTTGAATGAAAGCTTCGTAAGAAGACTTCTGCAACTCAATCAGATTTGGGATATCAATGACTTGCTTATTTTTCGCGAATGACTTTCTAACTCGAATGTTAGAAGCCGTAACTGGAGTTTTTTCCAATGTACTCTCCGTGATAAGAAAATCGGATATTCGCTTCGGGGGGAATATTCCAAGGCCCACATTAAATAAAAGACAAGCAATTCAAACTACCGGAAGTTTTGAAGAAATCAAGTGTTTCTAGTGGTTTTTGGCACTATTCCAGGCAGAGTGAAAACAGCCAATTATACATAGCGTCAACCACCTCGCAACCCCGAAACGGAATTTTCTCCGTCACTTAGTCCGGAACTTGTCAAAGAACATGTCCACGCCTACCCTAAAAGCACCCTTTAGGAGACTTATGAAAGCATTATTCGGATTTGCACTACTTGTTTTGGTATCAGGATGCTCACATACGATCAATTTTAGAGCTTCTCACTTCGCTGTTCCAGTCACAGGCGAAAATCAATGGAGCGGTCACATCGCTGGAGTTGGCTCGGCCGTCACAAAAATCACGGTTGTGAATGACATCACGTCAAATCCGCCGACAAGAAGCTCTCTTAAAGTGAACGAAGACGTGGATGTGGGTGATCTAATGATGATTAATAATATCGGAGTCGACGCGAGCCTTACAGTTTTTAAGGCAACAGACATCACCCTAGATAATTCTCTGTTCGGCCTACGCTACCAATTCTTGAACCACGGCGCAGGCCCACAAAACTGGGTCGCCAGCATCCAGGGAGCGTACGGAGAAAGAACAACTTCCAAATCCCAAGATTCAGGCAGCAGCGAATCCAAGGCAGAATCCAAAGTAAAAACCGCCCAAGCGGGCCTCAGCTTAGGCTATAAGCTAGAAAAAATAGTTCCTTATATTTCCTATATTTACGAATCAAACGAAGTAAAAACGGATGTTACAAACCCACACGGAAGCTTCGGCCCCTACAACGACAAAGGAATCCACCAATACTACTCCATCGGCTTAACATCCTACGGAAAAGGCATAGTCTACGGAATCGAATACAGCCGCTTAAGTATTGACTGGGACAGAGCCAACAACATCGAAGGCCAAGACGCAATGGCAGTAAAACTGGGATTTGCTTGGTAAAACAACGGCGCGCCAAGCGCCCAGATACCTAAGACACCAAGCAGACTTACTTTAAGTAATTTCCCTCAAAGAAAACTAAGCCCTGAGAACAAGTTTTGTTTAATGAAGACTTGAAAGCAAGGAGCCTTGAAATAGTAAATGGCTAACTTCATTTTTCAGACCTCCGGCCCCGCAGGATGCGGTATCCAAGGCCGGCGAGCGCCGGAAGCGCGCGTCTGAAAAATGAAGTTAGCCATTTACTATTTTAAGGCGGCCCCGTTATCAACGAAGACCCATAAAAAAGCAAAAAGCCCCTGGAATAACCAGAGGCTTTCGGCATGTTCTCGAATGAGAGCAAAAACTACTTAACAGTAACTTTCGCGCCTGCAGCTTCAAGAGCTTTTTTGATTTTCTCAGCGTCTTCTTTAGTAGCGCCTTCTTTAACTGCTTTTCCGCCAGCTTCAACAAGAGCTTTAGCTTCAGCAAGACCCAAACCAGTCAAACCACGTACTTCTTTGATTACGTTGATTTTGTTCGCGCCTGCATCAACCAAGATAACGTCGAAAGCAGTTTTTTCTTCAACAGCAGCAGCAGGACCAGCGCCAGCAGCAGCTACAGGAGCAGCAGCAGAAACGCCCCATTTTTCTTCAAGCATTTTTACAAGTTCAGCGATCTCAAGAACTGTTTTTTGAGACAACGCATCAACCAATTGATCGTTAGTTAGAGACATTTTTAAATCCTCCAGAGGATAAAATTATTTATTAATTCAATTTATAGCGCCGCAAGCTTATGCCTGAGGAGCTTCTTCAGTAGTAGCACCGCCACCAAGTTTCTCAGCGTAAGCATTCAAGCATCTAGCAAGTGCAGAACCTGCACCCAATAGTGTACCGAGGAACATAGCGCGAAGTTGGTCTTTGCCAGGAAGAGTCGCCAAGAATTTAATTTTAGCGTCATCCAAAGCTTCGCCATCCATAACACCAGACTTGATTTGAAGAACTTCTACGTCCTTAGCAAATTCAGCAAGTGTTTTAGCTGTAGCGTTCACTTCACCGTATGAGAATACGATGGCGTTAGTACCTTTCATTGAATTAGCAAATGCTTTTTCAATAGCTGGGTGATCTTTGAACGCTCTCTTCGCAAGAGTGTTACGAACAACCTTCATCTCTGATTCAGCAGCATTCAATTTTTTGCGCAAAGTAGTAACTTGCTCAACCTTGATGCCCTTGAAGTCGACGATGAAGGCTCCTTTAGCTTTACCGAACTTTTCAGTGATAAGCTTAATCTCTTGCTCTTTATCTGCGCGAGTGATCATGTGTGAGCCTCCTTTCGTTAGATTTAAGTTCCCCGTTTGACCGGAGAACCTTTGTGCGAATCAGGTCGGCTTTGCCTTATCTCGGTAGGCCCCGCACAGTCGCGGGATTAGATCCACTAAAAGAAACCTACTGTCTCTGATCGCAATTAAAAATTATATTTACTCAGCAGAACCAGTTGCAGCTGCAGCCGCATTTGGTTCAATTTTCACACCAGGACCCATAGTTGAAGCTACGGAGATAGTGCGAAGGTAGATACCTTTAGAAGATGCTGGTTTCGCTTTAACGATCGCGCCCAAAAGAGCCATGAAGTTATCACGAAGTTTAGCATCGCCCATAGATTTCTTACCGATACCAGCGTGTACGATACCTGCTTTATCAACGCGGAAATCAAGCTTACCTTTTTTCTCGGCAGCAACTGCTTCACCAACGTTCATAGTTACAGTACCTACTTTTGGATTCGGCATCAAACCACGAGGTCCAAGGATTTTAGCAACTTTAGAAACAGTCGCCATCATGTCTGGAGTCGCGATACATTTATCGAAATCCAACCAACCTTCTTGGATTTTCGCTACTAGGTCGTCTGCGCCAACAAAGTCAGCACCTGCGTTTTTCGCTTCAGCCTCTTTAGGGCCTTTTGCGAAAACAACAACCTTAACGTTTTTACCAAGACCGTGAGGCAAAGAGATCGCGCCACGTACTTGTTGATCAGATTGCTTAGGGTCAATACCCAAGCGCAAAGCTACGTCGATAGATTCATCAAATTTAGCTGGAGCTGTCGCTACCACAAGTTTGAATGCTTCTTCAACAGAGTATTTTTTTTGAGAATCAACCTTCTTAGAGGCTGCTTCGAATTTCTTACCTGCCATACATCACCCCTATGCGATATCGATGCCCATGCTCTTAGCTGTACCGGCAACTTGTGACATTGCTGATTCAACTTTCAAGCAGTTCAAATCAGGCAATTTCGTTGTAGCGATTTGCTTGATTTGATCGTTATTGATTTTGCCTACTTTGTCTTTTTGAGGCTGTTTTGAGCCTGATTCAAGCTTCAACGCCTTTTTGATCAAAGAAGACACCGGTGGTGTTTTTGTGATGAAAGTAAACGATCTGTCTTGGTAAACAGTGATGATGATAGGGATGATGCTATCACCCAACGCTTGTGTACGAGCGTTGAACTGCTTACAGAATTCCATGATGTTTACCCCGTGCTGTCCAAGTGCCGGTCCAACGGGAGGAGCTGGATTAGCTTTCCCTGCCGGTATTTGCAGCTTGATCATTCCTGTAACTTTTTTTGCCATGACCCACTCCTGCAAGAGGTTTGTTAATAAGAAACGGAACCCTTAGAGGTCCCGTTTTGTTCTAAGTGCCACCCTATGTAGCGCTTAAATTAATTTTTTTCAACCTGAATGTAGTCCAATTCCACTGGAGTTGGTCTACCGAAGATGCTTACAAGGACTTTCAACTTACCTTTGTCCTCGTTCACTTCTTCTACGGAACCCTGGAAGTTCGAGAATGGACCGTCAATAACAGTCACATTTTCACCTACAGCGAACTTCACTTTTGGTTTCGGCTTCTCTGCAACACCAGCCATTTGCTGAGTCACACGAAGAACCTCGGCTTCCGGAACTTCCGGAGGACGAGTTTTAGTACCGCCTACGAAGCCCGTCACCTTAGACGAATTACGTACTAAATGCCAAGTCTCATCATTCAAAAACATTTGAACGAAGATATATCCTGGGAAAAATTTACGCGATTTAGTTTGTTTTTGGCCTTTTACAAGCTCAACAACACTTTCAGCAGGGATCAAAATCTCGCCGAAAAACTCTTCCATTTTATTGGACTTAATTTTTTCTTCGATAGCTTTTTTAGCCGTGTTTTCACAGCTAGTTTGAACGTTAACGATGTACCACTTTTTTTCCATCTGCCCGTCCTTACTTCATTAGATAGTTAATAAAAAAGCCCGAAATCAAATCAAAAGAACTGATGATCACGCTAGAGATAAGAACCATCACTACGCAAGCGATAGTCATAGCTGTTGTATCTTTGCGAGTCGGCCATACGACTTTACGAATTTCAGTTACAACCTCTTCGCCCCAAGTTTTAACACGTGGGTTGAATTGAAGAACTGCAAATACCACAAGACCCAAAGCTACTGGCAATCCGTGTCTTACCACATCTGAGTCAGCAGCACGGGCAACAACACCGAATGCTCCTGCAAATGCCTTGATAAGAAGAGATGCTGTCAAAGCGACCAAGATAGCTGCAACTGCAAAGCTGGATGTCAAAATCTTAGAGTTAGCTTTTTCCATAGTTCCCCATTCCTAGGATGCATTAACATTTTAATTTGGCAGGGGCGGAGGGATTCGAACCCACGACCTAACGATTTGGAGTCGTTCGCTCTACCACTGGAGCTACACCCCTGCACTTTTTCACTAATGACAACCAGCCAATCGGGCGTCTGACTGCTTCTCATTAGTGAAAACATTAGCATGTCAAGAAACACCGAGGGGGACTCTCTTGTCAAGAAGTCCCCCGGGTGATTTTAATTCAGCCTATGCTGCGTTAATCCTACTCAAGGATTTCAACAACTACGCCGGCGCCTACAGTACGGCCACCTTCGCGGATCGCGAAACGCAATTCTTTTTCCATTGCGATTGGAGCGATCAACTCAACAGCCAACTCTACGCGGTCACCAGGCATAACCATCTCAGTTCCAGCTTTCAAAGTACAAACGCCTGTTACGTCAGTTGTACGGAAGTAGAATTGAGGACGGTAACCGTTGAAGAATG
>NZ_CAMLDV010000141.1 GCF_946478835.1 uncultured Bdellovibrio sp.
CTTTGTGATATTGGCGTAGGCCTGCCCCAGGCGCTCTTGCCCGATCCTTGCCAGGACGGGGTTCTCCAACACAACAACCATCAGGAGTCCATAGAAAAAAACCACAAATGGAAAAATAAAATCGAGCTTTTCTGGCGTCATAAGCAATTTATCGGAGCTTTGCCAGAAAGTAAGAGTCCGGTTTGATTGACGACTTTAAAAGACCTGCTAGAATAGTCTTCAGAAGGGTTCGACGGCGTAAAGCTCTATCGAAAATAAACCTTACAAGCATATTTTTGGGAACTGTCCCTGACAATGGTGAGCAAGCTCAGCTCGTACTGAGAAGCCTAAAGTTGTTATAATGGTCACCCACCTTAGCTAAAACAGGTTTATGTTTCAGAGTGGCCATCGGACCTTTTTTTTATTTTCTCACTCTAAGACATTTTATTTTCTCCTCTGAAGATCTCTTCTCTCATTGAGACAGTCCTGTAAAAAACTTCACCAAATTTCAGAAAACTTTAAACAAGTTTTACAGTGTTCTCACGTTCAGTGATGCTTTCTTAAGTCCGATAAGTTCAGTATGAATTTACGCTGGATTTTAGCGGCTGCTATTAGCATCCTCTCACTACTTCTTTCTGCCTGTGGCGGCGGTTCCTTTCAGGGCAACGACTTCGCGTCGAAGGGCCCTGCTTCATCTGAGCCGGCTTATTATGGAAAACCTACGACAGTAACGAATGGTCTTCGCGTGCAGATGGCGGCGAAGTTTTTGTATCGTCAGTTGGATTTCATTCCCAATCGACTATTGACCGATCCTCCAAATGGTTTGGGCGCTGTTGTGTCGACAGCCAAGGCTGTTCCAATTCCGTTCGCAGAATTTCATATTTACGACTCTTCGGGAAATCGAATTCAACAAGGCGAGACGACGACAAATGGCATCGCTGATTTTGAAATTCCCAAAACGGCGGGATCTTATACTCTTAGAGTCTTCTCTCGCGCGTATAATGATTATCTAAAAATTAGCGTTCTTGAGGATATTTATCAAAATACTCCCTACAGTGTCTCTCAAACATTTACGATCACTTCAGCGGATGTCACTGCCGGAACAACAAAAAATTTGACGGGCTCACCAATATACGCACAAGCCAATGAAAATGCCTCATCGAAAATTGAAGGTGGAGCTTTTAATATCTATTTCGATATCCTAATCGCCAATGAATATATTCGCCGTAATATTTTAAAAAATAATAACGGAACAGGAGTCCCTACTACAGATAGCAACAACTGGTGGGTCGCCGACAAAGTAACTGTCTATTGGAAAGCCGGATTCAACCCGTATACTTATTTTAATTCCTCCACACCACTCTCATTTTATTCACCTGGAGAAAGAAAACTTTATATTTTGGGCGGCAATAATGGCGATGTAAAAAGTGCGGATACCGACCACTTCGATGACTCAGTTATTTTACATGAATACGGTCATTTTTTAGAAGACGTATACGGACACTCTGAATCTCCAGGTGGATCTCATAACGGAAACTTTATTATTGATGCTCGCCTTGCTTGGAGTGAAGGCTGGGCAAACTTCCTACAATCTGCCGTTCTAACGGGCGCAGAAGCTAAAGACGCCTCAGCCTCAGAAGACCGTCTTCCTACAAACAAGCGTTACCAATATTACGTAGACACCTATGGGTACAAAGGCGGCGGCAGTGCAGGAGTAGGAATTTCATTCAATCTAGCTGGTGTTGGAACGGATCAAAGTGAGCCTGACAATGTCTATGGTGACGTGGCAGGCA
Source organism: uncultured Bdellovibrio sp. (assembly GCF_946478835.1). The sequence goes on from NZ_CAMLDV010000141.1 coordinate 1,773, forward strand.
CCGGAATTTTCCGTGAAGTCTCCATTGCAAGAACTCTTTACAAATCCACCCGCAATATTGCTTCGACCTATGATACTGGCAAAACCGGTGGCGGCGTTACTTTTGAAAATATTTGGAAGGTATTTGCAGGAGAAAATAAAACAGGAAATAATAGATCTAATCCGCTGTCCTACAGTTTGAGAAAATCAAACGTCTATCCTATCCCGAATATGGGACTATTCAATTGGCTTTTAACGAAGAATATTACCCCTGCGGCTGCATGGGATAATATTCTTACGGAAGAAAAACAGAATAAGACCACGCAGGACTATGCTTATTACCTAGATCCCATGACTTGCGCCGGTGTCGCAATAAGTGCAGCCGCAATGGAATCAACAATGGGTACAAGTCCAATTAAACGTTCCCATCAACAAAAGAACAATGACTTCTATCTCTACTATCACGATGGAAGTTCAACAACCTTAGGAATTACCTATACAACTTCAGGCAATGCACCTGATCTAGATCTCATTTTATATTATGGGTCTTATGTCTACTTCGAAGATGACTATTGGTACGGTGGATACTCAAGCCCTTACGTTGCGAAATCCAGCCGCACGATTGGAACGTCAGAGTCTGTTTCCTTAGCAGGCTTGCCTGCAGGGTATTACATGCTCAATGTAAAAGTGAATGCCTACGGAAAAACAAACTCAGACATGTCAGGAACTTCGACTTACAAAATCTATAAAAATGGGACGACACAACTATGCGGAACAGAACAGCCTTAACCCTGATTTTGGGTCTTATATTTGGAATTTCCGGTGCAGCTTATTTCTCGAATAAAGAAAAGAAGCGCGCTCCATCTTCGGTAAAAGAAGGAAAAATTCCTTGGGTTCCGGCTCCTGTTGGCAAACATTTGGCTTTGCTTAAAGTTGAAATCGCGACTCCTCAAAATATTCCCCAAGAAGGCAATGACGATGTTGAACTCACAGGCCGCGTGCTTGTAAATCAAAATCTGCAAGGTGATCTTTCTTACGAATGGAATTTACCTGAAGACGTGCAAATCGTTGAAGGCCAGCAAAGTGACACGCTTGCGGGCGTTAAGATGGGACAGATCGTGGAACTCAAAATCACTGTGAGTGGTTTTAATAAAGAAAAGCAAAGACTGATCTCACTGCAAGCTTCAGGCTCTGCAGGCAATCAAGTTCTAGGAAACTCAGCAGTCGTCGCAAGTCGTCCCGAGGACACTTGGGAAGCCGTCGCTCCAGAGATGAAAAAATCTGCTGATGAGCAGCTCGGCTCTGGAAAATCCAACCGCTAGAATATTCCGAAAATCGTCTTTCCTTCTTTTCTTGTCGCGGCTTAAAGCTCTGTCACTATAGGCATGTTATTTCCATAGCACCAGCTCATGGAAATAAATCGTCTAGAAATAATTCAGTCTTATATCAATGCGAGAAATCTTTTAGGATTGACCAACTTTGAAAAAAATCAAATCGTGAATCTCTCTTTCGAAGAAACCGCGACAGAACTTTTCATAAAGAATGGACTTACAAATAAAAAGCTGCTGCTTCTAAAGCGAAAAATAGCCGAAGGTGGCGGTTGGAAAGTTTCAACGACATACAGCCAGTTAGAACCTTTAGCTTTCTATTTAATGAAAGAACTTAGGGTAAAAACCGCTCATCGATCCACAGAAAGGTGCATGGTGGCCATTGAACAATTATTCGATTACAAAAATTAGTCTGCAAGCTTCTTAGTTACCGAAGCTAACGAACCTCTTACTTGGCGCAAAATGAAGTCGTCGAACTCTGCGTTTGTTTCAGAGACATCAAACTCCGTTACCCACGAAGTTACTTCAGTAATAACGACGGTAACGTGAAATATATTTCCACCGAACGACATTTCTTCAAAGTCACCGCGCGCATCAAGTACCCAAAAGCAATCTTCTTCGGGAAACTTTTTTTGAAACTCAAAGTTCTTCAAAATATCAGTGTGAACAAATATTTCGGTCAGTCTGTAGCTGTTTTCAGAGTTCTTGCAGAGGTGTCCAACCACTAAATGGCCATCTATGAAATCATCCACCGAAACGTTTCTTCTTAACGCTTCATAAAGCTCGAATTCATTTTTAGCTGAAAAAATCTGATCTTTGACCATAACGGTCTTATCGGAAAAAGGAGACCGAGGCTCAAGGCACCTAGACTAAAATATTAAAGCCCCACCATTTCTGGTAAGGGCTTATGTCGGTACATTTTAAATTAACAAAACTTAGACCGGAATAACTTCAATCGTCGGATTGAATTGATCTCTTAAGATTCCTTCAATCGCCATCAAAGTTCCTGAAGTTGCACTTGGGCAAGTTCCGCAGGCGCCTTGATAGAATACGTAAAGCTTATTGTCTTCATACTTCACAACATCCAAGTCTCCCCCGTCGCCTTGAAGACCTGGGCGCACTGTTTGGTCCAAGATCTCTTCGATCTGTTGGACTTCAGGAGGAAGATTCGCCCTGCGCATTTTCTTTTCGTCAAATTGCGTTTGATTTGGATTGTGTGCAGGCATGCGAGTTTGAATCACAGAGCAGACATTTTTTTGAATCTCTTCTGGATCGGCATCGAAGTTGTGAGTGATCGTGATCACGTTTTGGAAAAAGTGAACCTGACGAACGCCTTCGACTTGAAACAATGCCGAAGCCAAAAGACTTTGATCGGCTTCCTTGGCATCAGCATAAGTTGCCTTGCCTTCGTTCAATACAGGACGATCCAACACAAATTTCCATGCGTTGGGATTTGGAGTTGCTTGAATTCTGATTAGGACATCTTGGGTGCTCATAACAACATCTCCCGGGCTTTCACCACGGCCTTTACTAAAGCATCAATATCTTCATGATTATTATACACTGAAAACGAAGCGCGCACAGTTCCTGGAATTCCAAATCTCGCCATCAAAGGCTGAGTGCAATGGTGTCCAGCACGCACAGCAACGCCCTCCTGATCAAGAATCTGGCCCACGTCTGAATGATGAGCGCCTTTCAAATTAAACGAAATGATGGGACCTTTATTCGACGCTGTTCCGAATATTCTCAAATCTGGAATCGCTTGAAGTTTCGCCGTCGCTTCTTTCAAAAGTTCCATCTCGTAAGAGTGAATATTCTCAAAACCAATGCGCTCTACAAAATCAATTGCAGCGTGAAGGCCCACAGCCCCTTCCACATGCGGAGTTCCCGCTTCAAAACGGAAAGGCACGTCGTTGTAAGTGGTTTTTTCAACCGTCACTTTCGCGATCATGCTGCCGCCCCCTTGATAAGGAGACATGCCGTCTAAGATTTCTCTTTTTCCGTACACAACACCCTGACCAAAAGGACCAAAAAGTTTGTGGGCAGAGAACACAAAGAAATCACAATCAATCGTTTTCACGTCGACTTTCGTTTGAGAAACGATCTGTGCTCCATCAATCAAAACCTTCGCGCCCACTTCGTGAGCAAGTTTCGTGAGTAACGTCATATCCGTATTCGTACCCAAAACATTCGAGCACGCCGTGAACGCAACCATTTTCGTTTTCTTAGAAAGCTTGGCTTTGAAATCTTCAAGATCAAGCTCACCGTTATCCAAAACTTTCGCCGCAAGGACTTTCGCGCCCACGCGCTCGGCGACCATTTGCCAAGGTACGATATTCCCGTGATGCTCCATCTCCGTGATGAGGATCTCGTCGCCTTCTTTAAGATGAGTTCCACCCCAAGAGTTTGCCACGAGATTCACACCTTCCGTCGTCCCACGCACGAAAATAATTTCTTCGGTTTGGCGTGCACCTAAAAACTCGGCCACTTTGTGACGAGCCGACTCAAAAGCTTGAGTCGCGACGTCACCCAAATAGTGGGCTCCACGATGCACGTTGGAGGTTTCAAAGGAATAGAACTGCGTAATACGATCGATCACCGATTGCGGCTTCAAAGTCGTTGCAGCGCTATCCAAATACGCGAGCTTCTTGCCATGAACTTTTTGAGTCAAAGCAGGAAACTCGTTTCGCACAGATGCAAATATTTTATCTATGTTGCTCATATCTTCTTACCGATTTAGATGAAGGTGGCTGAACGCTTCATCCAATTGGCGAGACAACCATTTCTGGATGTTCTCGTCGGAAATTTTATAAATTACTTCCGAAAGGAATCCGTAGCTCAGCATCGGGATCGCTTTCGATTTAGGAATAGCACGAGACTGAAGATAGAAAAGCTCCTCACGATTCAACTGTCCTACAGTCGATCCATGCGCGGCCTTCACATCATCAGCGAAAATCTCAAGACTTGGTTTACTGTCGGCTTCAGCTTTAGAACTTAGCAACAAGTTGTTATTAAGCTGAGCTGAGTTGGCTTTCTGTGCATCTTTTTGAATCAAAACTTTTCCACAGAATACCGCACGAGATTCCCCGTCGAGAATTCCCTTGTAAAGCTGATTCGTGCTGCACTCACCCACCTGATGATCAATCAGTGTTGTATTGTCGACGTGTTGCGATCCCTGAACCGCATAGACACCCAAGATTTGAGAATCAGAGCCAGCACCTTTTAATGACACGTCCAAAGTGTGACGAGAAAGTCCTGCGCCTGTTGCAAATGCCAGGCTTTCAAGGCTTGCGTTCTTTTCAACAGAAATACGCGTGCGGCCGATGTTGATTGCGTTTTGTGATTCACCTTGCACACGCACGTAAGAAACTTTCGCACTGTCGGCAATAGACAAATCAAAAACAGAGTTTACGAAATAAGAAACACCTGTTTTACCGTAATAACTTTCAAGAAGTTTTACAGATGAGCGTGCGCCCACTTCCACACGAATGCGCGGATGAACCATCAAAGCCGGTCCACCTTCTACAGAAGTGAAGAAGACGAAATTCACAGGTTTATCCACAGAAGTTTCTTTCGCCAATGAAAGAGCGAAAGGTTTTGCGAGATAAGCGCCGTTCAAAGCATCAAAAGCATCATCAAAATGATTTGGATACTCTGAAAGTTCACGCAATGTGAATCCCGCAGGCAGTTCTTGAGACAATGTTTTATTTAAAACACCGTTAAAGAACACAACGTTGGTAAATTCAGGATTTAAATATTTTTTGATCTCAACAATCGTCTCGTGACTTGGCTCAACAGGGTTGAACGCCGAAGGCATGAAGTTCACGTCGTTAAGAACCTTCACGCTCGTGTAGTGCCACTCTTCATCTTTACGAGTCGGAAGGCCCTTGTTCAGAGCATAGTCATAACCCGCCTGGCGGAAAGAAGCTAAAGCTCCCTCTGCCGGGTTTGTTTGACTGAATCTGTCGTAGGTAGAAAGTAAATTCATTGCTTGCTCCGACGATTAGTTAATCAACCAATCGTAACCCTTCTCTTCAAGTTTCAAAGCCAACGAACTGTCGCCAGTTTCGATGATTTTTCCGTTCACCAAAACGTGAACGAAGTCAGGTTTGATGTAATCCAAAAGTCTTTGATAGTGAGTCACAAGAACAATCGCATTGTCTTTACGACGAAGTTTATTTACGCCATCAGACACGACACGAAGAGCATCGATATCAAGACCGGAATCCGTTTCATCAAGCAAAGCCAAGCGCGGAGAAAGCACCGCCATTTGCAAGATTTCGTTTTTCTTTTTCTCACCACCAGAGAAGCCAGTGTTTACGGGACGATCCAAGTATTCTGGCTTCATGCTCACAAGTTTTAATTTTTGTACGAGGAATTCGCGGAACTCCCCTTCAGGCATAGGCTCAGAACCTTGGTGCTCAAGGATCGAGTTAAAAGCTGTGTGCAAGAATGTGAAGTTAGATACACCTGGAACTTCAATCGGATATTGGAACGCTAAGAAGATTCCTTCTTTCGCTCTTTCATCAGGTTCAAGTTCTAACAAGTTTTTCATCTGGAAGTTGATATCATACTTCACTTCGCCCGCAGTCACTTCATACGCAGGATGACCCGCAAGGACTTTAGACAAAGTGGATTTACCAGAACCGTTTGGTCCCATGATGGCATGTACTTCACCGGCATTGATTTTAAGATTCAAGCCTTTAAGGATTTCTTTTTCTTCAACACGTGCATGGAGGTTTTTGATCTCTAACATAATTATCCTACTGAATTCTCTAATTTCATTTCGATTAATTTCACAGCTTCCACGGCAAATTCGAGAGGCAATTCTTTAAAGACCTCTTTACAGAATCCATTGACCAGCATTGAAATTGTTTTTTCCATATCAAGACCGCGAGATTGCAAATAGAAGATTTGATCTTCACTGATTCGTGAAGTCGTCGCTTCGTGTTCCAAGGTCGCTGTTTTATTTTTCACTTCAATATAAGGGAACGTGCTCGCACTGCACTTATCGCCCACAAGCATTGAATCACACTGAGAATAGTTACGTGCGTTTTCTGCTGAAGGCATGATCTTCACCTGACCACGATAAGTGTTTGAAGACTTATCTGTCGAAATACCCTTAGAGATGATCGTGCTCTTCGTGTTTTTACCGATATGGATCATCTTTGTTCCGGTATCGGCTTGCATAAGATCGTGAGTCAAAGCCACAGAATAGAAAGCACCTTCCGAGTAATCTCCTTGCAGGATACAAGACGGATACTTCCAAGTGATCGCCGATCCTGACTCCACTTGAGTCCAAGAGATCTTCGAACGTTTTCCAGCGGCTTTTCCACGTTTTGTTACGAAATTATAGATACCACCACGGCCTTCTTTGTCGCCCGTGTACCAGTTTTGAACTGTGGAGTATTTAATTTCCGCATCATCATGGGCAATCAACTCAACAACAGCTGCGTGAAGTTGGTTTTCATCACGTTGAGGAGCTGTACAACCCTCAAGGTAATTTACGTAACCACCTTCATCGCAAACTAAAAGCGTTCTTTCAAATTGGCCCGTGTCTTTTGCGTTGATACGGAAATATGTTGAAAGATCAATCGGGCAACGAACCCCTTTAGGGATGTAACAGAAAGAACCGTCCGTGAAGACTGCCGCATTCAAAGCTGCATAGTAGTTGTCAGTGTAAGGAACCACGGAACCCAAATATTTTTTTACAAGCTCTGGATGTTTTTGAACCGCTTCAGAAATAGAGCAGAAGATCACTCCCGCTTTATCTAAAACTTCGGTGTGAGTTGTGCCGACAGAAACAGAGTCAAATACCACGTCCACCGCGATGCCAGAGATACGTTTTTGCTCTGACAACGGAATGCCCAGTTTTTCAAATGTCTTAACCAATTCAGGATCAAGATCTTCGATCGATTTCGGTTTATCAGCC
>NZ_CAMLDV010000142.1 GCF_946478835.1 uncultured Bdellovibrio sp.
TTAGCCGCCGAACCGGTTGTAAACCGCGAACCGCGAGGTCAACTTTGCGGCGCCGGTGTTGGATTTTCGTTTTTTGTTTTCTGAGTACTGCTGCACTTCTTTCTTGGCGCTGCGGAACTTGCGCAGGGCTGCTGCAACCCTTCACTTACCTCTCACGACAAAGTTCGTTGTAGAAGCGCAAAAGGGGTTGAGGGGGATTCAGGCGCTTGGTTTGACTCTGAAAGTGTCTGCTTCAGAGCGCTTTGATGTCTGGCCTTCGGCTGAAAGGTACCAGGTACCTTTTTCTTTTTCCCTAGTTTCTAATTTTCGATTTTTTATTTCTCAATTTTTTCTTGGGAGCCTTGCATGAGCGACATTAATGGCGCGTCTGGTGGCTCTGGAAATTTCAAAGCTTTTGATTCTAAGTTTATGGGGACGCCTCATCAGCAGAAGACTCCTGATCAGAAGCTTCGTGAAGTTTCTGATATGTATGAGAAGCATTTTCTTCGCGAGATGATGAAGGCTATGCGGTCTACTGTGCATGAAGGTGGCTTTGTGCAATCTAATCAGGCTGAGAAAATTTTTAAAGAGCAGCTTGATGATCATTATGTTGAAAAATGGGGCGAGCGTGGGGGCATTGGGCTTTCTGATGTTATCTACAAACAGCTTGTTGATAAATTTGGTGTGGCTATGGGGATTAAAGCTCCTGTTGCTAAACCTCAAGGGCCGCTTCCTTTGGATAATAAAAGTGAGTATCGTGCTCAGCCTTTTCAGCATCCTGGTAAAAAACAATCTGTGTCGTACAGAATTGATAGAAATTTGAATGGCGCGGACGCGCGCAGTGCTGGAGCGCAGGATGGCGCGCAGGCTGAAGCAGCTCCTGTGAAAGCCCCATGGGATGGGGTTCTCCTGGGGAAGCGCTCTCTTGTGGACAATCAAACTCTCGTTGAAATTGGGCACGACAATGGTCTTAAAAGTCAGATGGTTTTTAAGGGGGCTGTGTCGAATGTTTCTACAGGGCAAAAGCTGCAAGCTGGCGACACCCTTGGGTTTTTGAGTCCAGAGGCAAAATCACTCTACTGGACTGTAGAACCTGGACCAGAAACTGTCTCAGAATGATTTGGTGTAACTGTCTCAATGTGGTACTATGAAAAGAACAAAAGAGTGTCTTTTAGCACTCGAAAGCATGGAGGATCGCAATGAAGATCACGCACAATAAAGTCGGACAAAATTTGAATCTCACTGATTCCACTCGTTCCGACAAAGCCGACGGCGTAAAAAATAAAGCCACGGGTGCGGCGACGAACAAAGCAGATTTGTTGTCTTCGTCTTCACTCGGCGAATCTTCTCGTGTTGAACTTTCTCCTCGTGCACAAGAAGCAAAACGCATCAAAGAACTTGCGATGTCTGCTCCTGACGTTGACGAAGCGAAAGTCGCTAAATTCAGAAAATTGATCGACGAAGGAAAATACCAAGTCGACGCCAAAGCCATCGCCGACAAAATGGTCGACGAGCATTTGGAGTTTTAGGCCGACGGCAGTCGGGCAGAGCCGCAGCGCCGGGGCGCGCAGGCTGAAGCAGCTTCAAGTTCGAAGTTGAAAAATTAAATCTCAACCGCAATAAGCGGCATCAAGGATGATGAAGATGGACGCAACAGTAGAAAGAGCGTTTCACAAGTTAGAAGCCAATCTCGAAGAACTTACAAAGATCTATCGTTCTCTTCTCGATATCGTACGCAAAGAAAAAGAAATCCTTCTCAAAGCAGATCGCGACGCTTTGGATGAAAGCAACAAACTCAAAGAAGAGTTGCTATTCAAACTGCGCGCTCAAGATTCTTTGCGCTCACGCTATGCCATGGATCTTGCCACAATGGTCGGAGCCGACGTTGAAAATCCACGCTTGTTGGAACTTGCACAAAAACTTGCAGGCACACCAGCCGCAGATCGTTTGCGCACACAACACGCCGCTCTCGATATCCTGATCAAAAGAATCACAGAAATTAATAAAGAAAACGAAGAATTCACAAAGTCCGCTCTGAATACATTGAACGGCGCTTTGAACGATATCAAAGACACTCTCTCCGGCAAAAAAACTTACGGAGGCAAAGGCCAATACAAACAAGGCCCCCAAGTGTCCGGTAACTTCGTTAGTAAAGAAGCTTAAAAAAACGGCGCAGAATGCGCCCAGAAAAAAGCGCCCCAAGAAGTCCATCTTCCGAAAGGCGCCAACGAGTGGAAGGATGTACGCCAGAAGTTTCTTAGGTTTTAAATTTAGTCCCCGTGCGAGTTCCGCAGCAGCGGCCCCGCAGGGAAGCGTCCGCGAGGACTGTCTGAGCAAAGGGAACTAAATTTAAAACCTAAGAAACTTCGGGTCGCACCACCGAGCAGGAGACAGGATGTCTAAAATCTCGGCTATGATGGATACGGGTAAACGCTCTCTGATGAACTCTCAGACGGCGTTGCAAACGGTCGGTCATAACATCGCCAATAAGTCGACAGAGGGCTTCTCTCGCCAGAGAGTCGAACTCATGACGAACCAACCGATCACTGAGGGAAATCTTCAGATCGGGATGGGTGCGCGTGCGGGAGTTGTCACTCGTGTTAACAATCCTTGGTTAGAAAAACAAATCCAAAAAGAAGGCACAAGCATGGGATATCAAGATTCCCGTACAAATGCTTTGAGCCGCGTTGAGCAGATCTACAACGAACAAGCGAACAAAGGGTTGAATCAGTACATGACTGATTTCTTCAACTCCTTCCGTGAACTTTCCAACAATCCAGAAAGCTTGGCTTCCCGTACAATGGTGCGTGAGTCGGCAGCGGCGTTGACCAAAGATTTCAGTCGCGTGGTTGGACAGTTGAAAGACGTTCAGGATGATATCGACGGTCAAATCAAAACGACGGTCGATGAAATCAATCAGATCACAAAAGAAATTGCGTCTCTGAATGAAAAAGTTCAGATGGTGGAAATTCAAAATACTCCGGCCAACGATGAAAGAGACCGCCGTGATCTATTGCTTAAAAAATTAGGCGAAAAAATCGATATCTCGTGGGCGGAAGGTAAAGACGGCATGGTCACGGTGACAGCCGGTCGTACAGGAATCTTGGTTTCGGGAAGTGGTTCTTCAGAATTGAAAGCGCAAGAAACAGAAGAGCGTGATCGCGTGGAAATTTTCTTCGTGGGCACAGGGGCTCCTGCAAATATCACAAAGCAAATCACAGGTGGTCGCATCGGTGGTGCTTTGGATGTGCGCGATCACGTCATCGAGGACATGCTCGCTCACGTTGACAATATGGCTTACACTTTGGCGAAAGAAGTCAATGCCGCTCACATCGAGGGTTTTGATAAAGCGGGTCGCCCGGGTGTTTTATTTTTCGAAATGCCAGAAAGCGTGAAGGGCGCGGCTTCTTCCATTGAGCTTAATAAAACAATCTTTAACGACGTCGGCAGAATTGCAGCAGGAGCACAAGCCGGAGCTGCAGGTGATAACACTGTTGCCAACGTGATTTCTTCTTTGCAAAACCGCCAGGTGATGGACGGTGGCTCTTCCACTTTGGATGACTACTACAACACGCAAGTCGGTCAAATTGGTGCGATTGCGCAACGAGCGGCGAAAGCTCAAGAGTCGCAAAAAAATGTTCTGAGCCAATTGACGAATATTCGTGAAAGCATCAGCGGTGTTTCTCTGGATGAAGAAACAACAAAGATGATTGAGTTTCAAAAAACTTACGACGCTTCCGCAAGACTGATTAAAACAGCGGACGAAATGTTTGATACGGTACTAAACCTTAAGCGCCTCTAATTAGGATAGGGAATACAACGTAGATGAGAATCGCAGATAAAATGGCTTTCAATCAGGTGAATCAGAATCTGTCGAAGAATCGATCAGATATGGCTGATTTGCAGAATCAAGCTGCGACTCAAAAGCGTATTACAAAACCTTCCGATGATCCTTTGGCATCAGCCCGCGTTCTTGCCGCTCGCACGGAAGAACGAGGCAACACGCAGTTTATTAAAAACATCAACAACGCGCGCTCTTTCTTAGAGTTCTCTGACCAATCTCTCGGGGAGCTTTCAGAAATTCTTGTGCGTGCTAAAGAACTTGCGATCAGCCAATCCAATGATGCCAGCGGAAATGCAGAAAGCCGCATGGTCACAGCGTCTGAGGTTGAACAAATCTACAATCAAGCCGTGCAAATCGGAAACCGCAAGCTCGGTGAAAGATATATTTTCGGCGGATATAAAACTCAGACAATGCCATTCAGTCAGGCGGGGGAATACTTCGGTGACGATGGCGATATGAAGATCCAAACTCACAAAGACTCTTTTGTTGCGATGAACATTCCTGGCAACAAAGTGTTTTTGGGAAAAGGTTTGGGTGGCGACGGCATTGTGCGCGCTCGTTATGAAGCGCCGACAAATGTTGAGCAGTTGAAAGAGTTCCAACAAGAAGAAGTCCAGCGTAAAGAACAAAACCAAGAGCTCGAACAGAACTATCTGGAGACTCGCGGGCCTGCTTCTGAGCGTCGCAACAGCCGTATGGATAAGCAAGATCCAGTGACGGGTGGAGCAGGGATCAACTTGTTTACGACTTTGCGCAATTTGGAAGTTTCTTTGCGCACCAATGATAAAGACTGCATTCAGGAGACCTTGGATACTTTGGATCAGGCCATCTCTCAGGTGGTTCTGGCTCGTTCTGAGGTTGGGTCCAGAATCATGTCCGTCAATAACACCATGGATTCCCTGCAAAAGGCCGTGGTAGACAATAAGGTGACGGCGTCGGAGCTTGAAGATGCCGATGCATTCCAAGTGATTTCGGATATTAATAAGACCGATAGCACCCTAAAAGCGACCCTCGAAACGTCCGGAAAGCTTATTCAGCCAAGCCTTCTTGACTTTCTAAGATAAAAATAATACCTACAGTTCCGCTTAAAACTACCGATAACGACTGCAGCAAAAGGAGTTGTCATGCTGGTTCTCACACGGAAGTTGGGTGAAAGCATCGCTATCGATGACCACATCAAAATTAGAGTAGTTCAAATCAAGGGTAAACAGGTCCGCCTAGGTATCGAAGCGCCCAAAGACACCAAAATCCACCGTGAAGAAGTTTACGTTGCGATCCAAGAACAGAACCAACAGTCTGCAAGTGTCCCAGCTGACAAAACGCGTAGCGTTGCAAAGCTATTGAAGCCTTAATTCCAATTTTTGACATCTAATTTCTAAAGGGGTCCCATCGGCCCCTTTTCCGCTTCCAGAGCCTGAAGCATCTTGTCATGCCATCTAGATTTTAATTGTGTCTCCCTAGATTTAGGTCCAGATTTATAGATGTATTCACCATCAGAGTGCCTTCGTGTGTCTAAACTATGGGTGAATCCTGAATCTTTGGGAGGATGAATGATCATTTCGACATCGCGCTTCGGCCAAGTTGAGCTGAAACAAGAAGATGTTTTGACGTTTTCGGAAGGCCTTCTGGGCTTTGCGGATTTGCGCAAGTTCGTTCTTCTCGATGATCCAAATGACGAGATCTTTGCATGGTTGCAAAGCTGTGAAGCGCCTCAAATCGCGTTTCCAGTTTTAGAACCGGAACTCTTTGCTCCTCAATACAAAGCAACTCTCACAAAAAGCGATCTTGAAGCGTTGAAACTAACGGCTCAAGACAAAGCTCGTTACTTCTCTATCGTGACAATTCCTGATGATCCGACTTTGATGACGGCGAACTTGAAAGCTCCGGTTGTTGTGAACGTGGCGGCGAGAATGGCTCGTCAGTGCGTTCTTCAAGACAATAACTTGGCGATCCGTGAACCGATCTTCACGAAGTTGCAACAACGTGTGGTGCAAAATCCTGCGGTGGCAATCAAGAACCAATCTTCTGGTATCGACGTTGCGACAAAGTTGAACGTGGTGAAAGACGCTGAACTTTAAAAATATACGAATTCAAAATGAAGAAAAGGCTCGGTAAACCCGGGCCTTTTTATTTTCTATGATCGCTCAGAGTCTTGGCCTATGCGGAGGTACGGTTTCGTACTTTCGCGGCTGCAGAAATTTGCGCCACCATTCTGGTTAACATAAAATTATAAACATGAGACTTGTCTGGAGCGTTCTAGTTTTATTCTTAAGTTATTCTGCACATGCTGCAACGGCAGAGTCGTGCACAACCGTGGATCTTCGTAAAGATTTAGGACCTGTTCGCAATCAAGACGGTGTCGGATGGTGCTACGCCTTTTCGGCTGCCGACATGATCACTTTTAAAAACAAAGGCCGCGCTTACGTTTCTGCTTCTGACGTGGCTACACAGTATATCAGTCAGCAACAAAATATCTCTATCACAAGCGGTCCCATTGTTACATTCGGTGGCGGAGTTCCGGTCGAAGCAATGAAGATCGCAGCAAAAAAAGGTGTATGCACGGAGGCTTCCGTGCCCTCTGAAGTGAATCGCGGAAGTGACATCTATGAAGCTTATTACAATCTTTTTCGCATTTCGAAATCTCTTCAGACAACGGGACAAGGAAAAGAATATTGCGCCGGTGCCGCGCAAGCATATCAAAAGTTTTTTCCCAGCAGTTCTCCGCAAGAGATTGCAAGAACAATCGCGACAGAACCTCCGTGGCGAGTCGTCGCAAAATTGCAGAGTAAAAACTGTCCGACTCGCTACAGTGCGGGCTTTGGCGAAAACGATGTGACGGCCGAGACGAACAAAACCAAAATACCCCAGGTTATTAAAAATCAGTTTGATCTCAAAAAACCCGTGATGATTTCTTATCCCATTAAGCTCATCATGAAAAAACATCCGACGGCTGATGGCATGCACGCGAGTGTTTTGGTGGGAAGAAAATTTAACGCCAAAACCAAGAAGTGCGAGTATCTGATTCGCAACTCTTTCGGACGTAGCTGTGATGGTTATAACAAATCTTTAAAGTGTGAATCAGGAAATATTTGGGTTGCAGAAAATGACTTATTTGAATCTGTTGCTGATATTACTTATTTTAAGTAGTTTTTTAAACTTCGCCCAAGCTGAGGAGCCCGTCTTCACTTGCATGCCCAGTGAAATCAAAATTCCCTATGCCGATGGCAAAACAAAAACAGAGAAAGTCGACATCTGCACAAACAAAGATCGAAATTCCTTACGCTCCAAGGGCTGCTTAAAACTGGAATGTCTTCCCAAAGAAAAACTAAAAAGAATCAAATTTTCAGATGTGGTTTCCGACTCGGGCTCGCCTGGATTTAAAATCTGCCACGAAATCGGCGGAAAAGCAGAGCTGATTGAATTTAAGGCCGACGATCAGTGGTACAATTTAGACCGCTGCAAGCTGGGTAAAGAGTTTGTAAATCCCGGAGTGCTTATTGACGAAGTGAGCGAGTAGCCTTTTTGTTTTCCACTTTGGTCAGCATATGAATCACATAAGACAATGTTAACAACATTCCGATAGAGAAATGCACAACGCTGGCGTAAGTGGAAAGTTTCTCATCGCCTAAATAAAGAATTCCCATCCCGGTCATTCCTAAGCCCACGATAAAGCTCATCAGTGCCACACCGCTCACGCGTTTCGCTTTTTTACGAAAGCCTAAGCGCACGTGCACACTCGATAAAGCACCTAGAACAGTGAAGACTGTGAATCCCAAAACCACGTGCAGAATCACGATCCAATCACGCTGCTCGGTAGGAAGTCTCCACGGGAAGTTCCACTCTAATTTCAAAACTAGGATTGTCGGAAAAAGCAAAGCGCCAGTCACAAACGACAGGAAAAAAATCGAATGAATCAGATTTTTAGAAAACCACTTTGGATAACCGATCATAAACAGCGTCCACCTAAACGAGCCATAATCTCTGCTCTTTCTTCAGGAAAAGCAAGACTTGCGACCTTTGTTAAAGCATCTGCGCGCCAGGCATTTTTAGCGAGAACCGTCCACACCCCCAAAGCGGGCTTACGGTTTTCTGAAACCACCCAGCCGGGGAAGCTTTGATCATAGCGGTCTTTCACCCATGTTGTGGCGACAGACATATTTTGCAAGCCGCCCAGGGTTTCGCCAGGGCCCTCAGGTCCGCGGATTTGCAGTGGCAAGACCACATCTCCGTAAACACGAATGTCGCCTCCGGCATTGATCCAACCATTGGCAAGACCGGCTTGCTTTAACGCTCTGATCGCGAGATCCACGGCATACCCTTTGGCGATGCCATCTAAGACGACGCGCACAGGGCGAGCGAGAAATACTTTTTTTCCGCGCATCTGAATATCGGAAGCATCCCCGATCGGCAAAGGAATCTCGGAGCTTTGAAAATAAGAAGAATGATCTGGTAAATACCCCGAAGACTGAAGCTTTCCGCCCACAGTGGGATTAAAAAGGCCACTGCTTGCACAAGACATGGCTTTGGCCAAGCGAAGAACCCGCCGACTGTGAGGATGTAATTCCACTTCTTTTCCGAAAGAATAATTCAAACGGCTCAGATCACTTTGAGGATTGTGAAAACTTAAAAGATTGTGAATTTCTTCAATCGCCGCAAACGCAGCTTCAAAAGCCGGAGAATCTTGAGCCGAAGGGCAGACGGAGCCCACCTCAACAAATGTTCCCAAGAGAGGCTTCATTCTGCGTGTGGCGTGTTTCATTTTTGCAGAGCGA
Organism: uncultured Bdellovibrio sp.; assembly: GCF_946478835.1. Next base: position 8,596 of record NZ_CAMLDV010000142.1, read on the forward strand.
TTTTATAGATGGAAAGAAGTCGTTTCACGCCGTCTGTGATATTGCGGCTGGAAAGGGTTGCTCCGCTGATATTTGGAATATCGACGTCGAGCTTAAATGGATCTGACAAGGTTTTTCCGACAAAATGTTTTCTCCAGCTGGAGTCACGAACCTGGCCGCCTTTGGTTTCGCGGTAGCTCATGATTTCAAGACCTAAAACTTTTCCTTCTGGAGAGATAGCGACACTGTAAGTGATGAACTCATGTTTTCCGATCACTTCATCAATGATGAACCAACCTAAGAGCTTTCCTTTTTTTTCGGCACGCCAAGCTTGAACTTCCTTTTTGCGCTGACGAACTTTAGC
>NZ_CAMLDV010000143.1 GCF_946478835.1 uncultured Bdellovibrio sp.
TAAAAAGAAACGCACGGGATCTGTGACCATCGGATTGATCAAAACCGTTTTCTTCACGAGATCTGGATGCTGAGTCGCGAGTCCCCACGAAAGAGCGCCGCCATAACTAAGTCCCGCCACGCTGACTTTTTCGCCGGGAAATGTTTCGCGTATAAACTTCGCCAGCACTTCAATTTGTACCGAGAAAAACAATTTATCCGTGCTCATATAAAGATGTGTGAGATTAGGAATGACTACGCGGTATTGGGAAGAGAGACGATCTGCAATCGCTTCCCAATGATGGACGCTGCCTCCATAACCATGGAGTAAAATAAGCAGCGGTCCTTGACCTCGTTCCCGGTAAGTAATCTTGTGTGACATTCACATTACTTATCGGTAAAGGCGTCTTAACATTGCACTAGACTAAGGACCTACTTCTTATCTTTTTTCGGAGCTTCGGATCTGGAGCCGTGTTGATGAGATTTTTGGTGCTGATGGTGATGCTGTCGCTGTCCCTCGTTAGCTTCAGCTTTCGGGTTCTGCTGTCCCCCGCTTGGCCGATTATCGCCACCACTGCCTTCGATCTTCTCAGCTAAAAGCATTGTGTCGTTCACAGCTTTAGATTCGACTTGTTTGTTCGTACGGAAGCCACGAATTTTCTTCGTTTGATTTTCCGCGCGTTCCACTTGCTCGGTCAAATCCACAGTCACGTTACCAAAGCAGCGTACTTGGCAACTCAATCGGCGGCCATCGATAAAGTAATTTGTACCGATAAGACTCAACTCCGCTTTCGTTGGCGGAAGAATATTTGATTCGCCTTCCGCGATACGCACACGGCATTCTGCACAGGAAGGAACACCTTTGCAGATCGAGCGGATTTCCAAATGATTTTCCGTCGCAATTTGCAGGAGACTCTTATCCGGAGTCGCCTCGACTTCAACATTTTGCGGAAGAAATTTAATTTTCATTACTTAACCTTTATCTTAACGAACTTCTTCTTTCCGGCTTTCACGACGAAGCTCTGACCCGATTTTAAATCCATTTTGAGTTTTGGATCAGAGATTTTTTCGCTGTCAATTTGCACGCCGCCACCCTGGATAAGTCTGGAACCTTCGCCGTTCGAAGCGACAAGCCCCGCCTTCACCATCAAAGCAGGCAAGCCCACTTGAGCTTCGGCTTCGACTTCAAATTCAGGCACATCGTCAGGGAGACCTTTTTCGACGAAGATACGATTAAACTCATCTTCAGCAGCCTGAGCCGCCGCTTCGGAGTGGAAACGTTTGATTAAGAACTTCGCCAAATTCACTTTTACTTCACGAGGATGTTTGCGTTTTTCATTCACATCCGTTTTAAGCTGCGACAACTGATTCGCCGTGATGTCCGTCAAGAGTTCATACCAACGGTACATCAAATCATCAGAGATACGCATGGTCTTACCGAACATATCTTTGGGAGTATCCACAACGGAAATATAGTTATCCAAAGACTTGGACATTTTATTAACGCCATCAATGCCCTCAAGAATTGGCATCGTCAAAACACATTGTGCTTCCTGCCCGTAAGCGGACTGCATCGCGCGTCCCACAAGCAAATTGAATTTTTGATCTGTACCACCCAACTCGACATCGGCCTTTAAAGCCACAGAGTCATAACCTTGAGTCAAGGGATACAAAAATTCATGAATGCCAATTGGAGTTCCCGATTTGTAGCGCTTTGTGAAATCATCACGCTCTAGCATTTGCGCCACTGTGTACTGCGCTGACATGCGGATAAATTCCGCCGGAGTCATTTTGCCAATCCACGAAGAGTTGTAAACGATTTCGGTTTTTTCAGGATCTAAGATTTTAAAAATTTGTTTTGCGTAAGTGCGACCGTTTTCTTCGATTTCTTCACGAGTGAGCATCGGACGAGTCGTATTTTTTCCTGAAGGATCCCCGATCATCGCCGTGAAATCGCCAATCAAGAAGTAAACTTTGTGTCCCAGCTCTTGGAAAGTTCTCAGCTTATTGATCACGACTGTGTGACCAATGTGAATATCAGGACGCGTGGGATCTGCTCCCAACTTGATATTCAAGGGCTGACCTTTTTTTAGTTTCTTCAGCAGGTCCTCGTCACTGATAAACTCAGCAACACCGAACTTGATTCTTTCTAACTGTTCTTCAGGACGCATCATCGTGCATGCTCCACACTGCGAGTTTCACGAACCACAGTCACTTTCACCTGGCCCGCTTGAGGCATTTCTCTTTCGATTTTACGAGCGATATCACGAGACAGCATCACAGCCTGGTCGTCCGTCACTTTGCTGCTTTCTACAAGCACGCGAACGTCTTTACCGGCTTGCAGAGCCAATGTTTTAAGAACACCGTCAAAGCTATTACCGATGCTTTCAAGATCTTCCAAACGATGGATGAAAGAATCCATTTGTGGACGACGAGCCCCCGGACGAGAGCTAGAAAGGATGAAGGCTGCATGCACAATCCAAGCAAGGATGGAATGCGGTTTTTCTTCTTCGTCATGGGCACGGATGGCGTGGCAGACGTCTTCAGATTCGTTGTATTTTTTCGCCGCTTCAGCGCCGACAAAGGCGTAACTGCCTTCGGCTGTGTGATCAATCGCCTTACCGATATTGTGCAAAAGACCCGCGCGACGAGCGAGTTTCACGTTCACACCCATTTCACCGGCAAGAAGTCCCGCGATTTGTGCGACTTCCAATGCTTGGTTCAAAGCGTTTTGACCTTGGTATGAGCGATATTTCAAACCGCCGATAATTTTAACCAGCTCAGGATGCATGTTTGGAATACCAAGTTCCATCACATGACGTTCACCCTCTTCTTTGATGGATTTCATCAATTCGTTACGTTGTTTCTCAACAACTTCTTCGATACGCGCCGGATGCACGCGACCGTCTTCCATCAATTTTTCAATTGTACGACGAGCGAGTTCACGACGAACAGGATCGAAACCAGAAATCACGACAGCTTCCGGAGTATCATCGACGATCAAGTCAACACCACAAAGAGCTTCCAGTGTACGAATATTACGACCTTCACGGCCGATGATTTTCCCCTTCATCTCATCGTTTGGAAGAGCCAAAACACTCACCGTGCGCTCAGACGTGTATTCAGAAGCGAAGCGAGAAAGTGCTGTCGCCAAAATGCGTTTTGCTTTTTTATCGGCTTCTTTGTTTGCTTCTTCTTCAATTTGCGCGATCTTTTTTGCGGCCTCTTGTTTTGCTTCGTCCTCCAGAGCGTTCAAAAGCTGACGACGAGCTTCTTCTTGCGACATTGCTGCCACAGATTCTAATTTTTGTTTCAACTCACCGATATGAGCTTCGCCTTTTTTCTCAAGATCTTTGATGCGATTTTCAGAGATTGCGATTTTTTCTTCGCGGTCTTTCAGTGAATTCAAATAACGATCGTTTTCTTCCATCTTGTGCTTGAATTGATCGTCGATCTCTTTCAAACGGCGCTCGAGTTGAGATTCTTTATTTTTAACTGTAGATTTTTGTTTGTGAATATCCGCTTCAACGTTTTTACGGGCGCGGGCTTCAAAATCTTTGGCTTTCGTTTCTGAATCTTTTTTGATTTTCGCGGCTTCTGATTTCGCCTTGTTTACGATTCTCTCAGCTTCGATACGTGCTGATTTCTTTTTGTTCTCATCCTGAAGACGCTTAATGATGAATACAACGGCTCCGCCCAACAACACACCGATAATTGCGGTGATAACTAACTCCATGATCCTTACTCCTGATACTTCCTGCAATCGACCAAGCCTGATTCGGTGATTAGATAATCCATCACGACATCGTGGGCTTCGGTAGGCAATGGGTCCTTGGTGACTTGAAAATCAAAACCGATCCCCACTTTAATCCCCTGGTAGTTCATCAAGGTTTTATGAAAAAACCTTGATGAACTACCAGGGGATTGCCATTCTTATTAAACACTAAACCTGGAATCAGCAGACCTTGGATGTCCTTGAGATCTCGCGCGACAGAGTCAGGGGCTGGTTCCTGAACTCCGTAAAGACCTAGCACAAAATGTTGTGCTTCAAAGAATTCCAAATGGCCTTCCCGCATTCGCGGAAACACCCAATTCAAGTGAGAGATCTGAAAGACCTCTTCGACTTGAGCTTCCTGTGGCAAAGCCCGATAGGCTCCCCAGCGGCCCGATTGCAATTTTAAAAATTCTCGCAATTGGGCATTGAGCTGCTGTTGATTTTGAACAAGACCTTGCGCGAACTCTTGAGCGCAAAGAGATTTAAAGAAGGAACGACATTCCTTTTTAGAGCTCCAAGAAACAGACAATGGATCCCCAAGAAAATCAAAACAAAGTTAGTTGTTCAAAACCTTGTTGCTCTTGGAATTTTCTAGATCAAGTGAAAGCTGCATCGCTTTTTCTTCGAGCTTCTCTAGCTCACGATGGGCTTTGCGTTTTAAAAGGATCAACTCTTCCGCCAAATTCATCGCTGTCAAAACTGCAGCGTTTTGGAAAGAACCGTTTTTAGTAAGGGACATGGCTTGATTCATTTTGCTATTAACAAAATCGACGAGCTCTTGCACAGTGGCATCGTCATGAGAGGTTTTTAGTTTGTAAGGGACACCCGCAATTAGAAAATCGTAGGTTTTTTTATCAGATGTCACTAGCACCTCAGTTGCAGATCGCCTAAACCTTTTAAAACTCTAGAAAAAATCCTAGAACAACACTGCTAAAAGTATATATCTAAAAGGTCGATATTCAACAGATTATTTTTTGGAACACGTGCATATAATGCCGAGATCACTCTTATTTTCGCAGAGAATCGAACGCTTATTGGGCTTATCGGCCAGCTCGATCTCTTCGATGTCTTTAAAGTTCCGGCGATAAGTCGAGACCACGTCATTGAGCTTCGTGTCATTATAGGAGTATTCGTCCGATTTGATCGTCGAATTCAAAAGAAAGTTATTGATGATATCTTGCTTGGGATTGATGCGCTGATTCTCAGTAAGCTTGATGTCGGTCACAACACCTTTGGCGTCAACCTGCTGCAAAATCAACTCGGTTTCCATTTTCTTTTCACCGCGAAATTTTGTGCGCAAGATCAAATTCATGCCCTGCTTTTCAGCATCCAAATAGTGGATCTTTCTTTGACGCAGTTGCGACTGAGACGTCACGAATTTTTCGTCGATAATATCTTTAAGACGATTGAGATCTACTTTGAAAGAGAGCTTTTCATCCTGAAGTTCAGGGAAACAGCGCATGAGATTTTCATAGGAAACAGAAACAGGCTTAACACCTTGAGCCCACGCAAAGTGAGGCCCAAGTCCTAAAATTAAACTAACAACAATCTTTCGCATTGAACCTTTCCCATTACATGGGTTCGCAACTCTCCGCATTGGAGCGGTCGCAACCTTCTTGCTGGTCGCTCGTGCAGTACGCGCGGGACTCTGTTTTCCATGTACGTGCAGATGAGCAGTCCTCTCCGTCTAGGTTAATGAAGGACTTCACCGCATTCAATGAAAATCCAAAGGTCGATGCATTCTGGGACACGTTCCCTACTTTCACAGAGACGGATGGCATATTTTTTCCCTCAGCTTGCACTTTATAGGCACCAGGGAATACGGCCACAAAGTCCTGCTCTGTCATTGGAGCTGACACTAAATAACGAGGATGTTTCGAAGGAATCACGTCACCAGGGAATGTGACCCACATTTCTTGAAATGTTCCATCATTAGAAAAGTTATAAAGCTCACGAAGTCCCATCGGGTCTTTCGCTTTATTCCATGCGCTGCACACGGCGCGAGCGCTACTCGACACTTCACCGTATGCATCAATGCGAGGGCACACTTCATAAGTAAAACGTTGAACGTAGTCGCGCTCCCAAAGGCCTGCGATATAAAGATCGCCGAAATTATCTTTATCCAAACGGAAAAGATGACGGTTCATCGCAAACATCGTCATATAGATTTTCTTTTGTTCAATCAAAGATGAAAAATCACGATAAACGCGGATCTTCTGACCACGCACTTGTGACGGCACGCTGATTCTTTCTAAATTTAAAGTCGTCGTGTAACCGCCGCTCACATTCACCATTTCGGGATAAATCGAGTTTTCAAATCCCACGATGTAAGTTCCCGCAGGCACCGACGTCGCCGTATTCAAATCAAAAAACACCGGAGCATCACAAGTCCCGCGTTGCCCGACAGCACAGCGAACCGCTTTTACTTTTTGGAAAAGCTGCTGACTGCCCGCTTGTCCATTCACCTGCAAGGCGCCCAGAGATTGAGCTTGAGCTAAACCTGCAAACAACAATGTCGATACTGCCATCCACCATTTTTTCATAGCTCAACTCCTTAAAACAACTCGCTAGAGTTTTTCTTGTTCTGCAAGGCTTTGCTCACGCGAGTGTCTTGCCCATACACGTCGTCTACGAATCGGAACGCTCCGTCTTCTGTTTTTTCAACAGTGAGATAGAGGAAGTAAACTGGCATGGCCTTTTTCAAAAATACTTTTTTATCAATTTCGCCCGGGATGTTGTTGTCATAAAGAGGAACGTAAGACTTGATATCTTCCAGTCCCCAACCCGCCTGATCTCTTAAAAGATATGCGGCTAGTTCCAACGGTTGCTCCAAACGAACACAGCCCGAACTGCGATGACGTTTGCTTTCACCGAAAAGTTGTTTTTCATTTGTATCATGCATGTAGATAGCCCAAGGATTTTGCAATGGGAATTTCACGACACCGAGGGCGTTGTCTGGTCCCGGCAACTGACGGATATAGTAAGTGAAATTTCTTGCTGTCATACTGCGCCAGTCAATTGATGATGAATCCACAACTTGATCCGTGCCTTCGTCGATCAAAAGCATATTGTGCTTTTCAAGATAGTTTGGATCTTGTTTTAGCATCGGCAATTTATCTTTGATCGCAATACTGCGTGGTACTGTCCAATAAGGATTTAAATTCACGAAAGTGATCGAGTCTCTCATCGAAGGAGTTCTGCGGAACGGCTGACCGTTCACTGTTTTAAAGTGGAAAACTTTGCCACCTTCATCATAAAGACGGAATTCTGTCGTCGCTAAGTTGACGAAGATATGGCGTTGTTCTACGTTCGCCGGTAACCAGCGAAGTTTTTCCATCGTCACTTCCACTTGAGCGATTCTTTGGTTCACGGTGAAGTTCAAGGCACGCAAAACTTCGGAACGGGTTCCGATGATTCCGTCCGACGTTAAGCCGTTCATGGATTGATATTGTCTTAATACTTGATCGAATTCGCTATCAAATGTATTTCCACCATTATAAGAGATGCGATAACCCAATTGGTTGAAGCGTTCTCTGATCTGATTGATCACAGGGTCTTTCACTCCGAGTTTCAAAATAAAACCTGGAGAATTGATCGTCGCCCAACCGCCTTTGGCTTTCATGTCTTTAAGTTGCGCAAGAACTCCCATCAACTCGCGGTAACGAGGATGCGTCGGTGCGAAACCTTCTAAAGAAGACGTCAAAGATTCAGGCCCGTAAGAAACGGCGGCATTTAATTGTGTAAATTCAGCGAACTCTTTTTTCTTAAATTTGATATCAGTATCAATTTGTTCAGGATCAAAGCGTCCTCCCGAAAGATGGGAAACGTAACGGATCAAGGCTTCGGAAACTAAAAGTTCAAAGGTAATCCACTGCACACCAGGGTTTTTAAGAGTTGCTTGATAACCTTTTTCAATTTGCTCATCCCAGTAATCAGCGCTATTGAGTCCGTGTTTGTCTGCTTCAGCGAAAATAGATTTAAGGCGTGCCGCCATTGCATTCGGAGTTCCGTTAGCGTCGACCCAAATAGCTTCGTAATTTCTTAAAGAATAAAGCTTTGCAAGGCGATCCGTGCGCAGAAGGAAACTTCCCCAGCGTGGATTGATGATAGGATTGGTTCTCGCTCTCGTTACCTGATCTTGAATGATCTGAGGTTTGCTTTGAGCCAAAGAAAATTGGGGAGCTAATACAATTAAACTCATACCCACGATAAACGACTTTTGTACCAAACTCTTCATCTTCATAACACCCTCTTCCAACGGTGTTACTATCAAGTAAAGTGCCAGCCCTATTGGATCTGACGTCGCTTTCGTGAAAAATTTCTTATACAAGCGCCGAAAATTGTCGTCTTGATTTGGTTCACATATTTTTTAAAAACAAAGGCCGTCTCAAAATGAGACAGCCTTTTCAGAGGTTTCAGGGAAAAAGGTACCTGGTACCTTTTTCTACTTCTGTGAGTTCAGATAGCGAATGATATCGACGTCCGGTGGTTGCGCGATACCGGCTCCCGGTTTAGGACCAGTGAGTTCATCCAAAGAGAAATCCATGTGCGCATCATAGCGGCGTTCCCATTGGTTACGCAACCATCTTTCACGGCTGTACCACTCACGCTTGTTTGCATCGTCCATACAAGAAGCAAGCTCCTGTGGAGATTTTGCTCCCCAACGAAGCTCGACACAGTGATAAGGGTCAAAACTCAAGTCAAACAAACGCTGACGAGCATCTTCTGAATTCAGAGTGACGGCCCCTCCACTGGAGTTCGTGTAAGTGAACTGACAACCACGAGTTTCGCGATCGTAAACCGCCAGCATATCAGCTGCGAGATTTGCTCCACTGTACACAATGCTCGGATCCCCTGTGCGGTGACGTTGAATCAAAATGCGAGCTTGAGAAAGCAAATCCATGTAGGACACTTTCAAACGCGCATCCCGTGCCGGAGACGCATAGGCTTCCCATTCTCCGTCAGTACCGTAAATATTTTGCGGCAAACGTTCCGGGTGAGGTTTCTTATCAATGCCGGCCTTATTGCCCAGGCTCACTGCGACGACACGGTCTTTTAAGCTTGTGCAGATATCGGCTA
>NZ_CAMLDV010000144.1 GCF_946478835.1 uncultured Bdellovibrio sp.
TCAACGCAGGAACAGCGCTGATCTTCTCTGCTCGCACGCTTGATGCTTACGCGAACTTAGGTAAATAAAAAACAAAACCCACAACAGCGTTGACCGTTGTGGGTTTTTTTTGTAGGTCTTAACTAAGAGCCAACTGATTACCAGTTGAAGCTGTTTTCGTCGTAACCCCAGTTAGCAAGAGCTTTTTTGTACATACCCTTCATGAATTTTTGAGCTTGGTGAGGCTTTAAACCCAACTCAGATGCAGATCTGTTAGTCAAATCTTGCATAGAAGAGCTGTCACCCATTGCCAAGTCTTTCGCAGCAGCTAGAGCGTCAGAGAACTGAACACCGAAAACAGCTTTGAAAGTTTTGTCCATGTCTTTTTCAGAAGTAGTACCGCGCTCAGCAGCAGCTACCGCCCAAGAGTTCAATGCAGAAGCAACTGCAACCGCTTTGTCTTGTTTGAAGCCGTATTCTTTCATCAACTTCTCAGAAGCCATTTTAACAAGTTTCTTATTTGTATCAGAGTTCAAAGCAGCGAAGTTTGTATCTGATGCAGAAGAAGCGTTTTTCTCGTTGATCGCTTGACCGTAGTTAGATTCACCTGTGTTCGCATTGTAAAGAACGCCGTTTTTACCCAACCAATAAGTTCCGTTAGAGATATCTTCCCAATAGAAACCAGTTGTTCCTACACCGATAGTTGTACCACCAACATAACCGGCAAACTCAGAAACATTTGCATAGTATTGGAAACGACCCAAATCATCGTAAACCGCTGCTTTACCAGAAGCATCGAATTTAACATACCAAAGGTCGTCAGAGCCGTGACCGTAGTCATTGTAGTGAGGATCTTCAGTTACTGTGATTCTCTTTCCGTTAGAAGCGAAGAATGTGCAACCTGGAGTTGCTTCTTGAGTTTTACAAGCATCACCGTAAACAGTCTCATAAGGATAGTAGAGTGTCGTTCCGCCGCCGCCTGGTGTTCCACCACCGCCGCCTCCGCCGCCACCGCAGGCTGCGAAGCTAGTTGCTACAACTGCTGCTACCATCGTACGCAATACATTTTTCATTCGTGGTTCCTCCTATGGAATCTTTTTTTTTAATTTTCAAAACCGCTAAAAACGATTCTTTATTTAGTAAGTCAAGTTAACTCGCAGCAATTTATCGCCGCAGTAGTAGTCAAACGAGTGGGCTCCTTTGGATCCTTGGAAGACCGCCGTTTCCATTGAACGACAACCTGACGACTTAAATCTCAAACGAGCCGGTGACACCAGTTCGACTGCAGAGCCATCCTTTGCAAAAATCGGTACCAACATTTTGACACCACGACTGAGCCCCGCTCCTTCGGTTGTAAAGATGGCTGGAAGCTTCGTTGATGCGTCGCGCGCATCGCGGATCGTGAGCGGTATATATAGAGAGACAAAGAGGTTGTCTGGGAAGAACGTGTAACGGTCTAAGCTGCGGCTCCAAACTTGGTTCGTGATGAGGTCATGATATTGAATTTCGGAGTTTGTAAGTACAAAGGCCCCCTTACGTTGAAGCCCCGCGAAAACCGCTCTGACACGCAAAGCGGAGTCAAATTGGGACCGCTGAGCTGCCAACTGACGATCCAAGAGATCCCAGTTTTTATTATCAAACAACGTCAAACGCTGCTGACGACTGAGTCCTTCACCAAACCAGAAGCTGCCAGCGAATTCGTCTTTGGCATAATCAAGGCTTTGGATTTTATCAACGCGCGTATCTAAAATATTACGGTAGACGTTCGTATCATGGAACAAATCAAGCTCCATGAAGTTTTCAATCTTTCCGTTAACCACCTCGGCCACGGCGAAGTTGTACAGATAAGACGGCTTCGCCTCAGTGCCTTGGTTTTTAGCAAGCAAGATAGAAACACGACCGGCTTCAATCTGATCTTGGCGCGGTTGAATCACATCGACAATTTTATAGTCTTCGTATTCTTCCAGGGCTTTAAGTTCATTTTTCTCATTCAGGAAGTAGAAACGAAGTTTTTGTTTTTCGATATCGTTTGGATTTTCCCAACGGTCTCTCAAGCTGCGTTTACGGTCCGGATCTTTACCGCCGCCAATCCAGGCTGGACGCTTGGTCCCGCCGATTTTCTGCAAGTAGATTTGAGAAGCATCCAGCGGCATCGCTGCCATCTCACCATTGTAGCCAAAGCTTTCAATCAGCTTCATCGACTTATCAAAGACGAAGAAACTCATCGGCGAGCCCTTGGCATTTTCGTCGTCGCTCTTATCTTCAAGCACGCCCAAAACGTATTCGCTTTGACCGTCGCCATTCATATCCATACGAGCTGTGACTTTATCTAAGAGATTTTCACTGTTGCCTTCGATACGAATTTTTGTGCCACCCACAGCGTTGTAAGAGCCCGTGCCGGAATCCGCTATCACCCACAACTGCCATTGATTTTTGTTTTCCATCAACGCCAAGTAATCGCGTTGTTCGGGATTCTTATCCAAGTTTTGATCCAGAGGAATGAAAGAAACACGTCCCTTTGGCATGCCCACGATAGGATAAGTGCGGATGTCTTTACCGGCCATGTTTTCGTTTACGTCCACCGTGATCTCAGTTTCAAAAACATAACGACGCGGTTCTTGGTCCCCGACTTTCACATCCACCGTTAAATCCAACTCACTTGGAATGCGGGATTGTGAAGGATCGGCATTGTCTACGATAGACATCGCAACAACGTACTTACGAACTTCGCCTGATTTCCACATTGAAGGATACGGAGCCACTTCCTTAACCGACGTGATCCAAGGACGAACCGCTTCTGGGTGAGGTTTGATGAATTGTGGGTTCATCTTCACTTTGGAAACATCCACGTCAGACCATTTATTTACAAAAGAAATTTCGAAATACAGATCTTTGCTTTTACGATCCCAAGGGATTTCTGTTTTTTCTTTATTCGCGATCGTAATGAAAGGCTGTGGTTGAACTTTTAAAGATCTTTCTAAATCTAAATTTCCTGCCACAGAATATTTCTTATAAATTTCCCTTTCCGGGCTGAGAACTTGTCCTTTCTCATGAGAGCCGCCTTCAAGCAAAGAAAGGTTGCTAAGAAGAGGTCTCGCTCCCAAAACAAGGCGCGGGTAAATTTCGTTGGCTGGAATTCCGCGTGCTAACATTTCTGCGACAGCCGCAGCAACGAAAGGAGACGCTTGCGAAGTCCCCGAAAGATATTCATAACCCAGTGTTGAACGGAAACGCACAGGACGTTTGCCTTCGGGGAACGTGCTCAGAATATTTAAACCCGGAGCCACGATATCAACGCCACTCCCGTAGTTTGAAAAGTGTGTCATCGCTCCATCTGGACCGGAAGCACCAACGCAAATCACGTTGGGATAAGCGCAGGGTCTCAACAAAGCTCTTGTTGAGTCATTCCCCGCTGCGGCGACGATAATCACGCCACGCGCTTGAGCTTCTTCAATCACTTTTCTCATGAATTCAGAGTCGGAAGTTTGTGGCCAACCCATAGAGAAGTTGATCACTTTCGCACCTGAGCGCATCGCATAGATCACACCACGGGCGACGACATCACCAAGACTTCTTTTGATGGATTCTTTACCCGCTTCTGTGGGGTCATCATAAATAGACAAAGGCTTGATCGGTTCACTTGGTTGAACGCCGATCACTTGCACTGGCAAGATCTCTACGTTCTCACTTAAACCACGTACGCCGATATTGTTATCCGCTTCAGCAGCAATAATACCCGCGACGTGTGTCCCGTGACCTTGTTCATCGTCAAAGTCGGGACGGCCCAGGATTCCAGCAGCATTTACGCCACCAAGAAGACTCCAGCCTTGGCAATCCAATGGATATCCATTTTTATCTTGATCGACTTCAGGATTTTTTAAATCCATCCATTTTGCTTCGCAGACTTTACGATCGTTTTCTTCTAGGCACGCTTTGAATTTCGCTAAAGCACGGCATTCCGACTCATTTCTATGAATCACCGTTTTTAAATCCGGATGACTTTTCTGGATGCCCGTATCCAAAACAGCGACAAGAATTTTCTTTTGTGCTTTTTGGCGGACTGGCAGGCGCACGTCTTGTTGTGCGCGTGCAGGAACTTTGTACGTGTGCAAAGGATCAAGATCCACCATTTGCGGCTGACCTTGATTGTTAAGCCCCCACTGATAAGCAGAAAATGGGTCCGCCGCATGAGCGGACACCGTGGTTAAAATCGAAAGAGCTAAGATTAGGTGTCTCATCGGAAGCTCCCTTGCGAACGATCGAGCTCAATTGGAGAGATGCGTGTCTTATTTGCAAACATCGCAATCAAACCACTGGCGTAATCGATATTCTTTTTTGGATCTCCCAAAGTGTTTGAGAAGTATTCCAAGTCACCGTCTTCATCGCCGGTACGGAAACCATTGATGCGAACAAAGAAGATGTAATTTTCTTCGCCTAAGAATTTCAACAACTGAGGAAGTGGGATCGCTTCTTCAAGCACGTAGATCACATTTGTCATCCACTGCGTTTGTGCCAGCTTGTCTTTCGGATACTTTGCAGAAAGGTCCAAAAGCTTTTCCATCCAAGGAACCATACAAACGTAGTTCGTTCCGTTCACCCATGCCGACGTCGGAATATCGCTACCACCACGGTCATTGTTACCGCCCCGGCTTTTTTGCTGGGCTTCCTCGCACATTTCCCAGTATTTGCCTTTGCCCTTTTCCATGTTGCCGTTACCAAGGATCAACATCATATCGTCGAACATTTCTTTATCGTTGGCGCGAGCTTTATGGCCCATCTTTTCGCTGAGTTTTTGGAAAAGACCGCTCACAAACTTATGTCTTCTAGCTGCCTTTCCGTCGGCATCGGGCTGTGTGATCAAATTGCGGATCTTATCTAAGCCACCTGGCAAGATCGAAAGATTCGCAGTGATACGATAGAAGTCCACCGCTGTGACATTGGCAAAAGCTTCCGGTTCAATCAAACGGTAGTTCATCAATGGCGCTCCATTGAGCTCGCCTTGAACTTCATCCAGAAGTTTAAAGAATTTTTTGCGGTTTAAATGCCATCCGCCCCACACGTGCTGAACAATAGCTACGGATGGATATTGTTTTGAGTTCACCGTAAGGTCAGACTCTGTGTTGACGGTTCTCCAGTACGCTTTACCAAATGGCGTGTTCGCCGGATTTGGATCGTCACTGCGAGCTAAATCAATGCGGCTCTTCGGAGACCATTTGTTGAGGATGCCGTCGATCCAGTCAGAGGCAAAACCAAGAAGGTCACGACCTTTAAGTTCCCCTTTTTTATTTGAGAATAACGTCACTTCTTCATCTTTAGGATCGATATCCGGGGCTTCAGAGCTGCGCGGGTAACGGATCTTAAGCAAGTGATCTTCATTGAATGAATTCACGCGCCACGCAAGGAACTTCGTGCGAAGTTCTTTGGTTTTAAGATCATGATCGATCTCAAACTTTTTGTGCGAGAATTTCGCATAGAGCAACTCAGGATCGTTGCTCTTAAAGAGCGCTCGAAGAGCTGGCTTCAAATTATCGCGAGTGTCGACGAAATCTTTAACGAATTTTTGGTCGACTTTGCCCGTATCCAAAAGTTCTGCGTATTCAGGATTGTAGTCGATGACAAAGGCGTCCGTATTTAAATCCGTCCATGTCGTGTTAGCACGGATGCGCATAACGTTGATAAAGAAGTTAAAGTCTAAAGTCGCACCCAAGGCTTTGCCCGTTTGCGCGCGCACGTAAACTTGAACACCTTCTTTAGTTCTCATGAAACTTGTTTGACGAAGAATCGCTCTTGAACCATCAGCGCCAACAGAAACAGACGTGATGAAACTCAGTGGTGAAATACCCATCAATACATCTAAGGAAGAAGACAATTGGCCGTAAGCTGACAAAGCGATAGAGTCTGTGATGGTGAATACTTCACCTTCACGCATATCCGCTAAGAAGGCATCCAAAGGTTGGCGCATGCTCTTACCGTCGGCTGACTTCACCAGATCTTTTTCCGTCAAAACTTTAGAAACATTGTTCATGAATTTCGGAATCAAAAGGTCCTGCCATGGAACTTTCGTACCTTCTTTAATTGAAAGAAGAGGACGAACGTGAGTGTAATCTCTCATCACCATGACGTTAGCGCCAAATGCTGGAATCACATTTGGAACTCCATCCAGAGTCATGAAGTAACCCAAACGACCTGCCACACTTAAATTATCCACCAATTGAATTGGCGCGGAACTTCCGAAGTAAGTTCCCGTCGTGACGTGACGAGTGGCTGCAAGATTGAACCCGCCTACAGGACCGCCCCAAGCTTCAACATTTTGGTATAACGGCTCCAGAGGTTTTTCTTTAATATGTTGAGCAATTCTTTGTGAGATCTCTTCGCGACGACCTTGGTAAAGATCACTGACCTTCAGAAGATCCAATTTTTCGTTGATATGATTTAAAGCCGTACCGATGGCTGCCGACTTCGCGCGAATACCGATGTAGCGTTCCAAATCACCGTCTTGGAATGGCGATTGACGGTCACCGTGCGCAAAACGCTGAGGATAACCAGGAACAAATTCCTTCATCACTTTTCCGTTTTGAACGATGCCATTTGCAGAATTGATTCTTTCTAAATCTGGAAGAGGCAAACCGTTATTGCCTTTGAGATTAAACAACTCAAGCGCGTTGTTCACGCGGTAAAGAAGTTTTGCGAGCACCAGCTCTTCAAGTTCTTTCGGGAATGCACCCGCTTTTACGATGTCTTGAATATCCTGATAGCGAAGATCCGCAAGACGTCTTACCAACCAGCGAGCATCTTCATAAGTACAAGCAGAAAATGATTCCGCCGAGGGATGGTTGATCACCACATGACCGGAAAGAACCGAACCGAATTTCGCAGAGAAACGGTTGATACTTTCTGGAACGTCGACAAGAGCAAATGGAAGAATCAACGCACGGTACGCTCTGTAACGAGAGAATCTTTGCACCGCAGGCAATTGATCTGGATTGTTTGGATCTGGAGCGTAACCCCATTGAATATCGAAATACTCTGCCAAAGCCGGTTCAAGAACGGCGTCTGTGAAAACGACCGAGTGGCTGCCCGCATCGTCTTGGCTCACCCAACCGCGGCTTTGGAAGTCTGAAATCATGCTTTCTTGAGCGTTCTTTAGGAAAGATTTTTTCTCTTCTTCATTGGCGAAGAAAACGCGGAGGTTGCGGTAGTATTTTGGAGATGGAACATAGTAGCCAAGTTTTCTTAAAAGAGCCGCACGCATCAACGTCGTGTGGCTATAACGGCTGAGACTTAAACGATAGAACAATCCTGGATTTTCGCGGGATTGAACACGCGACATATAGGTGAACGGCAAAGCGGCTTCTTCAGAAAGGAACTGCACACCATTGTTTGCCACAGGGTACGTGCCCGCGATTTCTTCTGTCGCGGGGTAAACGCGGTTTTGCCACATTTTATTTTCTTGAGGATTGAGACGACTGAGATCAGTTCCTTGATTCGCCAAAGCGGCAGCTTGACCGACATCCAAGGGATTACCTGAACTGCCGATAAGATCTGAAGAGGGCTTTTTCACGGATTTTAAAGGCAATGAGACGCTTTCAGCACTCGCTATGGAGAGCATCATCAGGCAAAATGCGCAGACTATGACTATTCTCAAAGACATTTAAACTCCCTTATTAGGGTAAAATTGGCACCGTCCGGTATTTAGCAAGGACTAAGCCATGGCTTCACATACGAAACGGTGTTAATTCCGTGTTTTATTCGTTTTTACGCAAAAATGCGGCCCCCGTTCCACGAGTTGCCGCATTTTTTATCTTGGTGTCAGACTTCTCGACACTATCTGCAAAGGACTTTGTAGTGAGCCAGCATGGCTGCTTCAAGCTGTGTGCGCTCGCCTTCATCCACGATGTACACGCCCAAAGCGCGAGTTTCATTTTCTAGGACGAAGCGACCGACGATGTCTGGAGCGTAGAACTGTTGAGCGTTCGTACTAAAGTAAACCGTCGCGTCTTGGGAAGGATTGTTGGAGTCGTAAACCGTAAACGCAATAGTTCTGGCAGAAAGTTTTTGATAGGACTTCACCATCACTACGTGCTGAGCCGTGCGACCTGCGCGCAAGTTGATAAGTGTCAGACGTTTACCATCGAGATTTTTCATCAGCTGTTGTGCTGTGATTACGTTCGTACCACCAGCGCGAGCGCCGCTTCCCATAGCTAAAGTGATATTGCTTGCACGGAAAAAGTGAGAAGCCTGATTTGCTTCAATTTCATCTTTGAAATTACGAGACACTCTTTGACCGTTGAACTCTTGTTCATAACCACGCATCAAGCCATTCCAAAGACCGTTCTGATAGTCTTTAGAACTTTCATACAAGCTTCCCTCTGGTACTGGGAACACGGTGTAAAAACTCAAATCGCGAGAGATAAAAGGCTGTTGCTGACTGTTATTATTCGGATAATCGTGATTGTTACCACCGATTTTAGCTTCGAGTTTGCTTCTGCGAACCATATCTAAAATGCGCGGGACTCTTTGATCCATGCGACGGTTGTCAGGAGTGTTGTAACGAGCCATATAAGAAACCATTCGCTGTGTACTACTCAGCGCCCAACAACCTGCGATTGTCGCCAAACCACTGCGGAAGGGCCAATTACGAACCGGCATATTGCGGCTTTCCGCAAAGGCATCAGCACGGATGGCGCGATAGATATTGTCGACATTCAAGGTGCGGCAACTTAGGTTTTGCACCAAAGAATCATTGATCACTTTATTGGATTGCTGTGCGTAGGCTTTTTCGGAGGTCACGAAAAATGACGAAAGCAGTCCCAAGACAAATAGGAAAAACAAAAATAGTGCTC
>NZ_CAMLDV010000145.1 GCF_946478835.1 uncultured Bdellovibrio sp.
AGTCTTGTTACCCGTAGAATTTTTAATATGATCCTTCAAACGGCTAAGATCTTGCTCGATCACATCATTGTGGCGTTTTTCAACCTGCAAGGATTGATTCCCGAAAGCTTTCGCCATATTCGCGTAGCTTCCTAAAAAGTTCATACAGCTTTCTGCTGTTTTAGAACTCATTTTATTTTTGCCACCTTCAGCATTGTAAGCCTTCATCAAACGGTCACAAGAACGCTTTGTTGCCGTTACGCATTTCAAATTGTTCTTCGCAGGACTTAATCCAGAACCCGCAGAAGCATCACCATAACAAGTCGTCGTCGCTCTTAATTTGTTTTTATAAAAGCTCGAAGTGCGAGCGAAAACTGAAGAGCCTGAGTTGCCGCGATTTGTTTGCAGCGTCTCATTCAGCGTGAGCACATCACTGCCTTCGATATTTTCAGAGCCCCAATTCATATCGTACTGACCATTAGAGTTTTTAGATTTCGCCCAACGCTCTTTATTGTTGAAGCTTGTGCCTGAATCATTGTTGGCAATTTTAGTTCCATCAAAAGTGAAACTGCCTTTGTAGTACTTTTGCAAAAGACCGGGGTTCGCTTCAAATGCAAAAGAAGATGAAGCGACAAGAACGAGCGCAGAAATAACCAGAAATTTCATTTTGACTCCGACTGTTGAGGGACCTTTTAAAAGAGTAACTTAAGTCCTTGTTTTCACAGTAGTCGAAGAGAACGCATTTAGACCAAATGCCAGGAGTATGTGAGGAAGTTTAAACAAAAAAAGAGCGACCTTGTGGGCCGCTCTTTTTAAAGTCTTCAATTATAAGAAGTCTTAGTTCGCTTCGTCTTTGAAAGTACCTGCTGGAACTTCTTTAACTTTCACAGTCTTGTTCAAGAAAGCGATCACTTTCTCTTCTGTGATCATGTAAGTAAGACGGCTAGCTTGTTCAGGGCGGCCGTAGAACTCACGAATGCGTGATTCTTCGATGTGTGTTTGTTGAGCGTACTCAGCAAACTTCGCATCAAGATCTTCTTTCTTAGCGAAAAGATCATGTTTCTTTGCGATAGCATCAACAAGGAAAGAAGACTGGATCATTTCAGCCGCTGTTTTTTCAAAATCAGCATCCCATTTCTCAACGTAAGAAGAGAAATCGTTTTCGCCCATGCCTTGTTCAGACATACGTTTTTTGAAATCTTCAACTAAAGAAGCTTTTTGTTCTTTCATCAAAGAAGGTGGAACTTCAACTGGGTTTTCTTTTACAAGAGTTTTCAAAAGACGGTTTTTGAAAGCATCATCAACACGTTTTTGCTCAGTTTGTTTCAAATCTTCTTCGATAGATTTTTTCAATGCGTCTAGATCGCTTGGGCCGCCCAAAGATTTAATAAATTCTTCAGTCAACTCAGGCAAAACTTTGGCTTTGATTTCGTTCAAAGTCACTTTGAACTCTACTGGTTTACCAGCAAGATCTGCAGAGTGGTATGGATCTGGGAATTTCAAAGAAAGCGTTTTTGTTTCGCCCACTTTCATTCCTACGATGCCTTCTTCGAAACCTTCGATGAATTGTTTCGCGCCAAGCTCAAGGTGGTGATTTTTGCCAGAACCGTTTTCAAGTGGAGCTCCACCCATGAAACCTTCGAAATCAACAACCGCGATGTCGCCCATTTTAGCAGCGCGAGCTTCAGTCACAGTTTCGAAAGTCGCGCGAGAAGCGCGGATGTTCTCAAGAACTTGATCTACTTTTTTAGAATCAAATTCCACTTTCTCTTTTTCAACTTCAAGACCTTCGTATTTTTTCAACGTGATTTCAGGACGGATGTCAAAGTTTGCAGAGAAAGAAAAATCTTTGTTTTCTGCTGGATCAGCGAACTCAAATTCTGGATAGCTGATAGGCTCAAGTTTGTGCTCTTCAAGAGCTTTCACGTAATGTTGTTGGATCAAGTCTTGAACCACGTCTTGTTTTACGCGGTCGCCGTAAAGACTTTTGATTGTTGCCAAAGGAGCTTTACCTTTGCGGAAGCCTTTGATTGTGACGTCTTTTTGAATGCCATTGAAGATTTTTTGGAAAGCAGTGGAAACTGCAGCTGCAGGAACTTCGACTTTCAATTTTCTGGACAGATTAGAGACTTTTTCTACATTCGATTTCATGTCTGTTTCTCCTAATATTAAAACCGATGGATAGTAGAGGATGGGCTGCTTTAAGGCAACGCTATCGCAGCGCGTAATGCCTATATTTCAGAGGTCAGCGACACTCTAAGAACTTATGAAGCAAGAGATTCACTTTGTGACCGGAAAAGGGGGAGTGGGAAAGTCGGTGATCGCCGCAGCCCTGGCCCTAAAGAAGAGCCGCGAGGGCAAAAAAGTCCTGCTCGTCGAGCTGGGTGATCAGAGCTTTTTTAAGGATTTTTTTGAGCTTCCCTCGGTGGGTTTTCAGCCCACATCCATTCGAGAAAATCTCTCGGTTGCCCTCTGGACAGGAGACGCCTGTCTTCAAGAATACGCGCGCTATCTCATCAAAGTTGAAAGCTTGGCAAAATTATTTTTTGAAAACGCCGTGATGAGAGCCTTCATCAACGTCGCACCCGCTTTGCCAGAGCTTGCGATTCTTGGAAAAGTCACCAGCGGTCCGCGCAAGCACGGTCCGCCTTTGCCGTTTGACTGTTTGGTTGTCGACGCTTTTGCGACAGGACACTTCATCGCTCTTCTAGAAGCTCCCAAAGGAATGGCGCAGGCCGTGCAGTTTGGCCCGATGGGAGAGCAATCACGTAGTATCGACGCCTGCATTCGCAACGAAGATCTCTGCAAATATCATATCGTGACCTTACCTGAAGAACTTCCAGTGAAGGAAGCAACGGAACTTGTGCAAAGATTAAAGGCCGAGTTTTCAATTTCCTCAGAACTCATTCTTAACAAAATGGTTCAAACAAATATTCCTGAAGCTTCTCTTAAAGAAGTGCAAAGCGAAGACTCAGATCTTGGCAAATTTGCCGCCTACATCGAACATCAACTGGCTCATCAAACGGAAATGCGCGAAAAAGCTCAGAAGACAACAGAGAACATTCTTTCAGTTCCTCTATTTTTTGAAACAAAACCGTGGAGCCTTGTAGAAAAAATTGCGGAGGTTCTAAAGTGAGCATCCGTAGTTTTGAAAATACAAAAATTCTTGTCTGTGTAGGAAGCGGTGGAGTCGGGAAAACCACGGTGGCGGCATCTTTGGCGGTGCTAGCTGCAAAAGAAGGAAAAAAAGTTTTAGTTTTGACAATTGATCCGGCAAAGCGTCTTGCGCAAACTTTGGGAATCGAAGGAACGAAAGACATCACGAAAGTTCCAGGCCAAAATTTCAAGGGCGAACTTTATGCTTCCGTCATTGATCACAAAAAAACATTCGATGATTTTGTCGCAAGAGCCGCCAAGAAAAGCGAAGCGGCTCAGAAAATTTATAAAAACCGCCTTTATCAGCAACTTTCAACAAACTTAAGCGGCTCCCAAGAGTTTACGGCGTTAGAAAAACTCTACTCTTGCTATGAGTCTCAAGAGTTCGATTTGATTATTCTGGATACGCCACCAACAAAACACGCCATCGACTTTTTGCAGGCCCCACAAAAACTTTCAGCTCTTTTCAATGAAGGTGTTGCGAAGTGGTTCCGTGATCCTGACGGAAAAAAATCAGGTTTCTTTGGGCAACTTTTGCAAACGGGAACAAGACAGGTTCTTAAAATCTTAGAAACTCTCACCGGCTCTGGTTTCATTCATGAACTCGGGGATTTTTTCGTCAACATTGAACAGTGGCAAGAACAGCTTTTGAAAAGAACCGTGGACGTACACAGAATGATGGTGGCACCAACAACGCATTTCTGTCTTGTGACCTCCTTTGATCAGGCGAAACTCAAAGAAGCTGAGTACTTTTTAAAAGAAATTAAAAAAGGTGGCTACCACCTGACCACGGTTGTTTTGAATAGAGTTTTCCCTTACTGGCTAGACCTCCGTTCGGAAGGGAAGTCAGAAAAAGCTCATCAAGACCTTGTGAGCTTGTACTCGCAAATGAGGTCCTACTACAATCAAAGGGACGTTTTGTATCAGGGCTTTGAAGCGAATATGAAAAAAGACGCCCGCGTCTTTAGAATTCCTGACCTTGTGAAAGACATTTCTGACTTATCGGGTTTAGAAGAACTCAGTGATTTGATTGTGGAAGGGGAAAAGAAAGCATGAAATGGATCTTAATTGCTTCTGTGATTTTGCTTTCCGGTTGTGCCAGCCTTTTTGAAAATCGCATGAGTGAAGAAGAAGTCGCACAGATTCGTGCGCAGAAGGCTTCCGAGGAAGCTGAAGTCGTGAATGCTGAAAAAGTGCTCGAGAAAACACGCTTTGAAGAAGCAAGAGTTCTTTTCCGTGATTTTCAAGGTCGCCATTCTCAATCTGTCTTTTTTCAACAAGCTCGTCTTGGAGAGGCTCAGTCTTTGGAAGGATTGGGACGTTATCAAGAAGCGGCCGATCTTTACCGCGACATCTATCTAAAAACTTTAAAGCATCAACCAGAGATCGCGGCACTTGCTTTGTATCGCATGTCCTTTGCTTACGAAGCATTGGGTGATGATTTAAAAACGGTGGCAGCGCTTTTGGACGCCAGACGAATGGGCGAGCATTTGCCTGTGGAAGTGGCGTATGCAGAAGTGCCCGCGCGTTTGGCAGCGGCGTATGCTCGTCAAAACAGAGAAAACGAAGCGCTCACATATTTGAATGAAGCTGAAAAAGGCATTTCGATTGTTCAACAAGAAAAAGGTGCCAATCTTAGATCTGACTGGCTTGCAAAAACATACGTGCAAATGGGAACTGTGTCTACGAACCAGCTTTCCAGTGATAATTTCTCGGAATTTGTTCAGGGTCAAAAGCTTGTTCAAGTGTATTTAATTAAAGCGTTGCGGTTGAATGACTCTACTTGGTCACCGCGAGCTTTGAATAAGCTGCAAGAAACTTATCGCGATCTTTATACTCAGGTGGAGTCAGCAAAAAATCGCGAGACACAGAATAGCCTGGGCGGAGATCTTTTTGATCTGCTGGATCAAGCCGAACTTTATCGTCCTATGACGGGGCAAAAAATGAATTCCTATGAAAACTCATTCTTTGCGTATCTGTCTGAAGTTAGAAAGAAAACGGAAAAAATAGTTTACGGAAGCGGCGGGACAATGAGTCTCACAGAGGAATCTGAAAGACTTAACAGCCTGAAGCGTGGCTTGCCAGAGGCAAAGAAACGCTCTATACCTCTTCCTCCCAAAGTTGTTCCTGAAGAAGATCCGAACTTGTAAGAGGGAACAAAGGAGATACCTATGGCGAAACTAATACTGCACAAACAAACTCTCGCCAATATGAATGAGATTTGCGCGTGGTTTTCATCAAAGACGGCAAATCTTTCTTATCCGATTTATTCAAGCTATGACATTCGTGATTCGGGTTATAAAATTTCAAACGTCGATGCCAATATTTTTCCTGCGGGTTTTAACAATATCTGCCCCACGGATAAAGAAACATCGATTGGCCTGATGAACAAATACATCACTAAGCACTACGGCCCGGATGTAAAAAATATTTTGCTTGTCACAGAAGAGCACACGAATAATGCGTTCTACTGGGAAAATGTTCACACGATTCGCAATTTGATTGAAGCAAGTGATCGCGTCGTAAAAGTCGCCATTCCTCGTGAGTTGCCAGAGCCTTTAAAACTCACAAGCTCTGCAGGCAACGAAGTCATCGTGCACTCTGCTTTAAAAGACGGTGAGCTTTTAAAGACATTTAAGCCCGATATTATCATCAGCAATAACGACTTCTCTGAAGCTTACGAAGATTGGGCAAAAACCGTGACGGAATTCCCAATGAATCCTCCACGCGAGTTGGGTTGGTATCAAAGAAAGAAAAGCACGTACTTCAAATACTACAATCAGCTTGTGAACGAATTTGCAGAGATCACAAAAATCGATCCATTCTTGCTTCGAGTTGAAACAGAGCTTTTTGAAAACTTCGACATCGGCGATGAAAACAGCCGCAATGCCTTAGCTGAAAAAGTCGATGCAATGTTAAATCGTCTGCGCGAAGAATATAAAAAACGCGGTATCAACCAAGAGCCTTTCGTATTCGTCAAAAACAACGCGGGTACTTATGGTTTGGCGGTGATTCGCGTAGGCTCTGGAGCCGAAGTCAAAGAATGGTCCTACAAATCACGCAAAAAAATGAAAGCCGCTAAAGGCGGACGTGATGTGGAAGAAGTGATCATTCAAGAAGGCATTCCATCCATTGTTCAAGCTGACGGCGCAAGTGCTGAGCCAGTGATTTATATGATCGGCTGTGAGCTTGCGGGAGGCTTCTTAAGAACTCACGCAGAAAAAAGCTCGACAGACAGTCTGAACAGTCCAGGCGCTGTTTACAAACGCCTTTGTGTGTCGGATCTTGCGATCAATACTCCAGGGTGTCCGCAAGAAAACGTATATGGCTGGACTGCGAAATTAGGATTGCTGGCAATCGCGCACGAAGCGCAAGAGTTGGGAGCTACTTTTAAAGGATATCAACCTGTCGGTTGCGGAAAGTAACCCTAAGGGCCTTTGTTAAAAGCAAAGGCCTAGTTCCGAAGTCATAACTCCGTTTTCATCTAGTGAAATAACACTGTCAGATGAAAAGTTTCTTGGAGTAAAGATCACACTTTGATTCAGTGGACTTTTGCAAGCCGCGCCACCTAAGGCGATCTTGCGCAAGTTCATCTCTTTATCAAAAGAAAATTGAGTTTCCACCGTTACGGGCTTAAATGGGTCCCATGCAAGAACGTAGTTTGTTCCCGCATAGTTGAGCTGAAACTGCTCTGCCGTCGACAATGTGCCTCTCACCGTGACAGGTTGTTCGTTAACGTCAAACTCCCAAGAAATTCCGTTAATTGAAAAGTGGCCCCTTGCATTTTCATAAGGAATGAAAGGAAGAGCGCACTCGTTCTTCTGAACGAAATCAGCGTTCACGCGCAAAGAAATCAAAAGGCCTTCAGGGTCCAACGTCACAGTTCCAAGCTCAGGTGTTGTCGCAGTGTCGTCGCAATAAAATTTAAAATACGAGCGCTCAAAAGGATGACGGCCTGACAAAGAAGCTTTCACAATATCGCCGTTCTCAAAAGTAAGAGGACTGTTGTGCCATGCGCCCGATGTATCCGTGTATCCCAAGGACAGAATCAAACCTCTGTATTCGTAATTCGTGAAATGAAGTTCTTGAAGCAAAGCCAAGTATTCCTGTGCAGGCAAAGTCTTCAAGCTATCAGCATGAATAAACGCATTAAACGCGCGGATTCTTTCCGATGTCACTTCAAACGCCAGGCTGTTCATGAATTCACGATAGATCACCTCATGAACAATCAAAGCGGCTTGGTTGTCAGCATCAAGTTTATTCCACAAGGCGCTGTTCACAATGTAACGAGACTTATTTAAGATAGACGGATTTCGTTGGAAGACGGCTTGCTCTAGCTTGCAATCCCTAGGCAATGTCACAAGACCAGCATCGGGAGTTTTCACGAACTCATTTGCAGAAGTCACAAAGGTCGCAGAGGCCATAAAGTCTTGAGCCCACGTGCGATAGATCTTTGCGCGAGCAGGGTCTACAGAATCTAAACGCGACAATAAATCCACGGCTTTTTCCACAGGTACAGACTTATTCGAATAAGATGCCACCAAACCATGACGTTCAGAAACTTCATACAGATCCAAAACTTGCGGTTTTGTTTCTCCAGCACAGAGGATCGCAAAGCCCGCATTACCACGGTCATACCAGTTGTTAGCTAAAGCCACAGAAGAAAGGATGAATGCCGCGAGAAAAACTAATGATTTCATTTTTGCACCTTCGTCACTGGGAAGAGCTGCACGTTCAAATTATAAACGTCTGTCTTCGGTCCTTGAGTCATAAGTGTTGCCATCTTACGGCGGAAATTTTTGATCAAACGTTTCGCTTCAGGAATCTTTTTTCTATTCATTGGAAAAGTGATCGAAGTCACATCACGTAAATCCAAAGGAATACGATCCATGTTATCGAGAACTTGCACCAAGGACTGTTTGTGAGAGCGACGTAAAGACTCCGAAGGAATATTGTGTGTCGTTTCAAGTTGTTTTTGGGTGACGATGAATTTGCCGTTTTCAATATTGAGTAAGCCAAGACGGCAAAGTCTTTCAATAGCAGCAGAAGCGACCTCCACGGGAATATTCAGACGATCCGCAATCCACGACGGAGAAGGTTGGAAAGTCTTTACCGGAACCAACGCAAGAATTGCGAAATGATACCAATCACAGATCACGGCGAACTCATCTTCTTTAAGTTGAACTTCCGGCAAAAGAGTTTTTAGTTTTCTTTTGTCGAATTCAATTAAACTTTTCAAATGCTCAAAGTCATTATCAGCTAAGCCCAATCCTTTAATTACCTGGCGACCAATACTGACAGTCATGATGCGACGGCCGTTGATGTAATCGCTCAATCGGCTGGAAGGGATACCTAGGACTTTTGCGAACTGAGCATTCGTAAGCGCCGGGTTGTGAGAACGGCGACGCTGATATTCGTTTAATAAAAATTCTGAGGTTTTGTTCATAGCGAGGATTTTTATTGCGAACCCCCGAAAGGAGTCAAAGGCTTAATAATCTTGAAGAATTAGAGGCAGGCTCCTATTGGAAATTACCGGTAATTGTGACTGAAATTTAAGAGGCCACAGAAAAAATTACACAGAAATTCTGGCGTAAAAGACCCG
>NZ_CAMLDV010000146.1 GCF_946478835.1 uncultured Bdellovibrio sp.
GGTTAAAGATTTTTCTGTCACAGAGTCTTTAAGTTGCGGACCGAAGTTCAAACTGGCAGAAGTCGCTGTCACTTTGGCTCGTTCAGTTTTGTCCTTTACGACAAAAGAGATACTGTTGTTTGTAAGATTCGAAAAACGGTCGCCGTCGAAACGTAGTACGAAGCTTTCGTCATTCTCGATATAACCATCACGAAGAGCTTTCACGATGAAACTGACGTAAGTAATTCCCGGCTGCACAATCAACGTTCCAGAAGACGCTTCGAAATCTTGGTCCTCATCATCAATGCGCCATTGTAGATTTTCAGGTTTCAGTGTGATCCCGGGAATAGAGGGCGTATCGATCGCAAGAGTGATTTGATGACCGATGCCTTCTTCAAGAACAACAGCAGTTCCCGATTCAACGGACACTTTCATGAAAACTTGATTTTCCGTGATCGCTGGATTTAACGATGCATTCATGGAGCAGCTTACTGTGAATAAGCTCAGCAAAAGAAGTGCAACTATGCGCTGGAACGTGCCGGTGATCTCCATAGAATACTTGTCGGTTATCTAGGGGATTCTTTTAGGTTTTCTTGAGATTTTTATTGTGAAGTGTCCCCATGTTTTTACTGGGAACACTAAAGAAAAAAGCCTCGGGAATTTATGATCTTCCAGAGGCTTTTTTTGAGATTTTACCATTAAAAACGGGAAACTTATTTCGCAGCAGGAGTCGCGAACATAGACGTCGCAAAGAAACTCTTGCGGAACGTGCTCCAGTTATTTGATTTCACAGCAGCCACTCGCCAGAAGTAGTGTTTGCCAGCTTCCAAACCAGTGACATCAAAAGAAGTTGTTTTGTGGTGGTATTCATTTGCGACAAGCCATTTGAAGTTTGGATCTGTTGCAACTTGAACGTGATATTCGTCAGCACCTGGAACTGCTTTCCATGTCAAAGCTGTTTTGTCGCCGGCCACTTCAGAGAAATAGGCTGGAGCAGACAATTCAGGTTTTGCAGGAACATCGTGTTTCTCTGGCTTCTCAGCCGGCTGTGGGAAAAGTGCGTTCATTTTTTCAGGTAGGTTTTCATGGCCACCGCCACCATGTCCTTCTTCAGCCAAAGAAGGTGAAGTCAAAGCAAGAGTCAAAGCGAACGCGAATAGAGATACGAGGATCTTCATGATAAATTCCTTTTGTAAACGATACGTAGAAAGTAAAATAAAATGGGATTGAAGAAAACCTTCTTGCGCTATTTGCTGGGGGGTGTTAGAAATCCCCTTCGGTTTTGCGGATGATCGCTCTAATAATGCTCTAACTTCCTGATATTAGAGAGGAAAGTCCGGACTCCATATGGCAGCGCAAGGGGTAACGCCCCTCGACGGTAACGTTAGGAACAGTGAAACAGAGAGAATGTCCAGGGCTATGAGCCAGATACCGGGAACGGGAGGGTCTGGGGAGCCGCTGGAGTGAAAACAGTCAAACTCTGCGCGGAGCAAGATCAAATAGGGAAGCACTAGTAGGACGGCCAGTCCGTAGCTTTCGGGTAAGATCGCTTGAGGGTGTCAGTAATGGCACTCCCAGAGGAATGATCATCCAAGATTATCGGGACAAATTATGGGACCTGGTGATTAGGACAGAATCCGGCTTACAGCAAAACCGTGATCCCGCCTTCCTTGCATGGTACTCTAAAGCCTATGGAAAAAATGGCTTGGGATATCGAATCAGAGTACTCGTCTTATAATTCACCTGAATACAAAGCAGAATTTGATGGAGTGTTCACACTTGTGAACTCTCTTGAAAAATTGGCGGAATCCATGAAGGTTGCTTTGCAGATCTCGAGCGAAGAGGGGCGTGATCCAGCGGATTCGCATGTTGAAGGTCTACAAAAGTTTCTTCTTGATAAAGAAACGGCAACGACAAACGCCTATAACATGATGACTTACGTTCATTCGGTTTTGTCTGTGGATTCTTCTGATCAAGGAGCCCAGGCGAAAGAATCAGAATTGACGAGTTTGACCTCTCGCCTTTGGCAAGTTTCTATTCCTGTTTCAAATTTTCTCACGCGCTGTTCAGATGGCTTTCTTGCGAAAGTGTTGGCGCATCCTGAATTAAAACCCTCTGAATTTTTGTGGAAGAATCAACGCGAACTCCGCATGACGTTGTTATCCGATGGAGAGGAAACTTTGCTGGAAGCGGTTTCAAATCCCGGAATGCGTGCATGGGGAGACCTTTATACAAAACTCAGTGGTTCCATGCGCTGTCATTTGAAATACAAAGATCGCACGGAAACCGTGGGTCTTGCGCAAGCCAGTGCCTTGATTCGCAATGTGGATGAAGAAACTCGCAAAGTCGCTTGGCAGAGTATTCAAAATGCGTGGACCGATCACAAAGAAACGGTCGCCGCGATTTTAAATTCTCTTGCGGGTTGGCGCCATGAAGTGAATAAAAAAAGATCTTACGCAAAGCCCGTGCACTTCTTAGATGGCGCTCTTCATGGCAGTCGCATTGAAAAAGAAACTTTAGAGGCGATGCTCACGGCCTGTTACGACAATCTATCTGAGACTCGCAAAGCCCCGCAGATCATGGCGAAGCTCATGGGTAAAAAACAATTAGATCCTTGGGATCTTTTGGCGCAAAGCCCGGTGTCTGGTGGAAAGAAAGAGCGCAGTTACGAAGAAGCTCTGACTTTGATTCAAGACTCCTTCAGCGCGATTGATCCGCAAATGGGTGAGTTCGTAAAAATGATGGCGGACAAGCGGTGGATTGAAGGACGTGTTCTTCCAAATAAACGCAATGGTGCTTACTGCACGGGATTTCCAAAGCGTCGCGAACCTCGTGTGTTCATGACGTACATGGGTTCCAACAGTGACGTTTCCACTTTGGCACATGAATTAGGTCATGCGTTTCACTCGTGGGTGATGAAAGATCTTCCGCGCTCGCAAACTCATTACCCCATGACGTTGGCAGAGACGGCGAGTATTTTTGCTGAAACAGTTTTACATGATGTTCTGATTGAGGAAGCCTCTAGCAAAGAAGAAAAAATCGAATTTGCCTGGGGAGAAATCGAAGGAGCGACAAGCTTCTTAATCAATATTCCTGCGCGCTTTGAGTTTGAAAAGAATTTTTATGAACAGCGTGAAAAAAGAAGCTTAAGTTCTGATGAACTGATCCGTCTGACGGATGAAGCTTGGACGAAGTGGTATGGTCCAACGTTGTCTGCAAATGACAAAATGTTCTGGGCGACCAAGCTGCACTTTGCGATGGCGGGAAGAAGTTTTTATAACTTCCCTTACACGTTCGGATATCTTTTCAGCATGAGTATCTATGCTCGCAGAAAAGAATTGGGCGGCGAGTTTATGAAAAAGTACATCGACGTTCTTCGCGACACAGGCCGAATGAAAGCGGAAGATTTAGTGAAGAAACATTTAGGTGAGGACATCCGCCGTCCTGAATTCTGGCAGAAATCCATTGATGTGATCAAAACGAAGATCAACGATTTCGAGAAGCTCGCGCTTTAATCGCGGCTTCTCGTAAAAGAAATCTACTGCTTGCGCATAGCCGCTACTTTTTGGAAAGCAGGGCGATCTGAGTAAGCTTTCGCCCAACGCTGAATGTTTGCGTAAGAAGATGTATCGTAACCCAAGGCTGTCACGATATTGAGAACAGAAGCCACGTTCAAATCAGCCAAAGAAAATCTGTTATTCACAAGATAGTTCTTTCCTTCAAGCCCTTTATCAAGAACCGTCAGCAAACGAGGCATTGCTTTTTTAGCGTCGTCGATCACTTGCTGATTTCTGTGTTCAGCAGGAACGAAGACTTGTTGAATTAGCCAGTTCACCGCTGGAACTTGGAATTCAGCCAAAGCCCAGAAGCTCCACTGCATCACATGTCCCTCTTCTTCAGGAGTTTGCGCCGCTAGAGGGCTTTGGTGTTTCTTCGCAAGATAGTTTGTGATCGCCATAGATTCCCAGATCACGAATTCGCCATCTACAAGAACAGGAACTTTGCCGTTGGGATTTAATTGCATGAACGCTTCTGATTTGTGCTCTTTGTTTCTCATATCCAAAGGCATGACTTCGTAATTAAGTCCCAGCTCTTCCAGCATCCAATAACAGCGACCCGCACTCGACATCGGAGATCCATAAATTTTCAACATATCTAAAACCTTTCCTTAAGAGCTTGCGCTCGAATAAAATTTTAAAGCGAATTTCCAAAACTTGTTTGATAAATAAATTAAAAGACCTGAAAGCACCACCACCCAGGCAAAAAGCAAAAAGTTCGGCGGTTCAAGAAGGGCGCGGGCAGGAACGCTGGCGATCACACCCACAGGTAATGCTGTCAGGATAAACCATTTAAACCACGGCACATAAATCGAATCAGGTCGCATTCCCAAGCGGTAAATCTGATACCAAATAAACTGAAGATTTTCAGAACGCGCAAAGATCACGGCCGTTGACGCCATTACAAAGCGCATAGCGTAGAGAGCAATGAGTCCACACGGAATAAGAACGAGGAGCCACAAAAGGCGAAGCCACTCAAAATCGGGCAGTTGCACAAGGCTATAGATAAACCACGTTGTTCCAAGGATCAGATTCCCGATCATCGCCGTTGAAGCTTTTTGCAAACTCAAAATAAATTGCGAGTTCACGGGTTTTGCAAGCAGCAGATCTAAATCCCCTTTACGCACTTTTTCTGAAAACTGATCCAGATTTTCAGAGAGAATAATCATGTAAAGGCCATCGACGACAAACATAACTCCCAAGAACACGCGCATTTGTTCTAGGTTCCAGTCACCAATTTTAGGAGTATGACGGAACAAAACTTCAAAGGTGATGATCTGGGCAAGATACCAAAAAATATCAGTCGTGATACGCGTAAGAAAATTCACGCGGTATTCAAGATCCGCAATGAAGCTTGTGCGGAAAAGAGCGAGATATAAAGAGAAATACTTTTTTAAAGTTTTCATCTTTACGCACCCGTTCCCGTGTAAACGTTCACACCTTTGCGCCACATGTAAGCGCCGATGGCGTTTACGATGACGATCGCCACCGTGATTGAAATAAACGACTGCCAAATAGATTCAATTTCAAGCCGGCCTGTAAGATAACCCACAGGAACGTAAACTCCCGCACTGAACGGCAAGGCAATCACGAAAGATTTAAATGGTTCGGGCATTAAATCCAGAGGGAAAAGTTCTCCGGTGAAAAGCCACAACGCAAGGTTCTTAGCTCCTGTCAGAGCATAGACTTTATTCAGGTAAAAAGCCGATGAGGCAATAATAAAGCTGATCGAATGAACCAGAATAAGATAATAAAACTCCAGCGCAAATGCTAAAGGCAGTCTTGCATATTTCGTCGGAAGATCGAAAATACTGACAGCGATCAGCGGGATCATCATCGACACAATCGTTGTGATAAATTTATATCCCATCAATTGTGAAAAATAATATTCATAAAAACTCATCGGACGCACCAGAAGACTGTTCACGCTGCCTGAATCAATTTCTTGAATCATGCGGAATTCGTACATCCAGCTTGTGCAAATACGCGCGAAGAACGCACCCCAAAGCGCATAAGACAAATAATACTCGCGACCAAAACCAGCGATCTCACTTGTCGCGGCTCCAGCAAAGACGGCGACCCACAATAGAATTTCAATTCCTGTTGTGAGGGTCGGCTGCACAATCGCGTCGACAAAATAATTTAATCTGTATTCTAAATTGGAAACTATCGCGAGCTTAGCGAACGCGAGATTCCGTTTCCAAAAAACGGCGAATGACGTCTTCAAAATCAACCTCTTCGTTTTCAGCAAGTTCGCTATTCGATTTCGCAACAAATTCAGGAACGGTTCCCTGATAGACGATGTGTCCTTTGCTGATCAAAAGTAATTTGTCAGCAAGCTTGGCAATGTCGTCCATGTAGTGACTCGTGAGAATCACCGTGGGACCTTTTTCTTTCACGTAAGCATCTAGAAATTCCCGAATCGTTTCTTGTGCGACGATATCAAGACCGATCGTCGGTTCATCCAAGAATAGAACCTTCGGTTCATGCAAAAGGGCGCCGATGATTTCCATCTTCATTCGCTCACCCAAGCTTAAGCGGCGAAGCTGTGTGTGCAGAACATGTGAACATTGAAGCATCTCTGCCAAATGTTCGACACGTTTGCGTGCATAGCCAGGTTCAATATCGTAAATGCGCGCAAGCAAAGCGTAAGAATCCGCAGGAGAAATGTCCCACCACAATTGATTCTTTTGACCTAACAGAATACTGATCTGGCGAAGGAATTCGTTTTTTCTTTCAGAAGGTCTGTAGCCCAAAACTAAAGCTTCACCACTTGTCGGCGTGACCAGTCCTGAAAGCATTTTCAACAATGTTGTCTTGCCAGCGCCATTGGCGCCGACCAAACCTACGATTTGACCGGATTCGATTTGCAAAGTGGTTTTATCAACGGCCGTGCGGGAAATGTGCTTGCGATTGATAAAGCCGCGAAGAGAATTTAAAAAACCTTCGGGCTTTTGATATGTCTGATAGACGCGGGTAAGATCTTTGGTTTCGATTACGATCGCCATATTCAGGCGACTATAGACTAATTCCCAACAAAAGAGAACTCAGCGTAACGTTCTTCATCGCTAAAATAAGTTTGCGCGTCAGAAGAAACGTAACTTCCCTCAACGATGCGACCTTCTTTGCAACCCTTAAGAGATTCACGAGAACCGTCGAAATCACAGTCGCCTGTGTACCAAGCTTTTTCAGAGTACTGGATTTTATAGCCAACAAGTTCGTTGCCTTTATAGAAAGCCAAAACAGAATCCAAGCGAGTGCGGCCCGTAGCATGGTAATCACCCTCAAGAATCGTATCGCCCCAAACTTGCGCTTGCTCAACCGCGATCTTTTTTAGGACTTCTTTGGTTTCAACAGAAAGTTTATTGAATTTGTTTTTTTGATTGTAAACGACTTGTTCTGTGTAAGGAGCTTTGCAAGGTTCTTCTTTGCAGGCGTTTTCGTAGTGAGCTGCTTCTTCGTAGAATTTGTCGCCATTAGGACCCATTTGATCGGCAAATGAGATGGAGGCAGCAGAAATCCCGAAAAGCGCTAGCACAGCAATTTTTAAAGACATAATGACCTCCAATGAAGTCACTATGCGCTTAAAATGAGAAAAATTTTAATACATAGAGAAGAAGTTATTATACGAAAAATGAATCTTAAAAGGCTTTCTTCGAGAGGCCTTACAGAATGGAAAGCCTCTCTGTGCGAACAGAAATTTATTTCAGACGGAATTCGGCGGTCAGCGGTTTGTGGTCAGAGCTGTTGATGTTTCTATGCAGGTCTGTTCGAGTTGCTTCAAGGCCACGCACATAGATGTGATCGAGCTTCAGTTTGCGATCATCATTGGCAAATGAAAGCTTCTTCATCGCAAGTTTTCCTAAAATCTCATCCAAGTTTTGCAAGCGCTCGTTGTTCCACGAATTAAAGTCTCCCGCAAAAATCACTGGGCCATTGTGCTTCTTCAAAAAAGCCGCAACCTGTTCGATCTGTTCGCGGTTGAGTTTATTAGAGACAAAATTAAGTCCGTGAATGTTCGCAACCCACAAAGTCTCTGGCGAATTGGCTAAAGCATACTCAGCCACGATCACCATTTTCGGAGTTTTAAGCACAGGTTCGCGGCCGGGACTTCTTAAAAAATGAATCGAAAGAGGAATGATCGGAGATCCCGTCATAACGCCCGTAGGGTTGCGATCGTTATCGATGAAGCTTGTCGCAAAATCCCAGCAGAAGCCTTTTTGTCCCAACGCGATCGCCGGTACAAAATTGTCCATCATGGCTTCTTGAAGCAAGACAACATCGGACTTCGGCGTGAAGTATTCAAAATCGCGCGCCCACTCGGCTTTCGCTTCCGCTTTTTTGATATTCCAAATAAAGAGTTGAAAATTAGAAGGCAAAAATTCCGACTTACAAGCCCCGAAGTGATACATAACATCTTTATCATTCGGAATCTCAATTTTCGCCTGAGCACTAACACCCACGAACCCGACAAAAACCGCCAAGATCAATCCCTTGATCACGCTTCCCCCTCAAAAGGTGCCTGATTCAAAACCGGGCACTTTTTAGATTTTCTTTTCTAGAACTGTGAATTCTAGGTTTTTTACTTTGGGGATTCCAAAACGTTCGTCGCCGTAAGGGAAAGGTTTCTTTTCACCTGTGTTGCGGAAGCCGTGCTTTTCATACCAAGCAATCAACTCTGTACGTACTGAAATCACCGTCATAAAAATGGTAGTACAATCCCAGAATTGTGCAAGGGCTTCTGACTCTGCTAACAACATCTTGCCAATTCCCTGACTTTGCAAAGTCGGATCGACGGTTAACATTCCCAGATAACATTTCGCTCCCTGCTTTTCGAGGTGAACGCAGCCAAGCAAGTCCCCAGTATCATCGTCTTCGGCAATCAAAATAACAGAATCATCTTTGTTGATGATCTCACGGATTCCATCTTCATCAGCGCGCTGACCATCCAAAAGATCCGCTTCTGTCGTCCAGCCTTCTTTCGAGGAATCTCCGCGATAAGCTGAGTTCACAAGTTCAACAAGGTCTTCAACGTGACTGTCATCAGCCTGAGTAAATTCGATATGCATAGGGGTCTCCAAAAAAGGTGCCAGGGGATATTTTGCGTCTACAGCGCATCACTGGATGCCGCACCGTAGACGCAAAATATACCCTGGCACCTTTTAAGTATTTTTTGAGTATATGAAAATTTCTTTTA
>NZ_CAMLDV010000147.1 GCF_946478835.1 uncultured Bdellovibrio sp.
AAGGCCCTGTATCATCTTCTATACGCTATAAGTACAATGCGGATGCAACGTTGGCCAGCATTGACGTAGCGGGTGCGGATGGAAAGTTTTTTTCATATGCTCTTGGCTATGATCTTGATGGTCTTCCGATAAAAGTAGGAAGTATTTCTTTTGTTTTGGATACAGTCGGACGAGTCCAAGGCTCATCTCAAGGCGTAATTAAAGGACAAACTCAATACAACTTAAATGGATATGTCGTTAGCGACGCTTATTCGGTAAATGGAAAGGCCGTCACAAATTTAACGTATTCTAGAGATTCTCTAGGAAGAGTTTCGACAGCGGCGTCATCATATCCATCTCAAAAATCGAATTATAGCTACGACAAGTTAGGGAGATTGATTTCGGTTCAAAGTGGTAATGGCATTCGCGAATACTCCTACGATGACAACGGCAATCGTTTAAGTTTTAAATCTGGAGCGGTTGCTATTAAAGGTGAATACGACGATCAAGATCGTTTAATCTCCTACGGTCAGAATAAATACGCGTATTCTAAATTTGGAAATCTCGCAAAAGTTGAAGAATATGTTTCACCGTCGCAACAACCAAGAATCACTGAGTACGATTATGATTCTGTGGGAAATCTTCGCGCCGTAAAGTTGCCTGATGGCCGTTTAATCGAATACGTTATCGACGGCCAAAATCGTCGAATTGGTAAAAAGATAAACGGAAAACTTGTTCAGGGGTTTATATTTCAATCTCAATATCAAATCGCAGCCGAAACTGATGGATCCGGCAAAATTATTCGCCGTTTTGTGTACGGATCAAAATTCAATATTCCTGATTATGTCGTAACCGGAGGAAAAGAGTATCGTATTATCTCTGACCAAGTCGGAACACCGAAAATAATTGTCGAAGCGGCAACGGGAAAAATCGTTGAGTCTTTAAATTATGACGAATTCGGTATTTCTTTAGATGGAAAGCATAGCGCTTATCTTCCTTTTGGTTTCGCTGGTGGAGTCAATGATCGCGACACAAAGTTAGTACGCTTTGGTGCTCGTGATTATGATCCTCAAACTGGTAGATGGACAAATCGCGATCCAATTTTATTTGTCGGCGGACAAGCCAACCTCTATCTGTATGCTTATGGTGATCCGGTTAACTATGTTGACCCAACTGGTCACTTTGGTTTAGGCGGAGCTTTTGTTGGAGCCGTAATCGGGGGAATAGCTGGTGGTATTGGAACATATGTTGGTAATCCTAAAGCAACAAAACAGCAAATATTGAATGGTGCCTTTGTTGGCGCAATTAGTGGCGGCGTTGCAGGGTTTGGAGGTGGCCTCTTTTCAGCTGCAGCCTCAGAGTTTGGAATTTCGGCAGTGAGTACTGCCATTGGATCTGGAATTATGTCTTCTTTGTTTGGCTTCACGGGGAATATCTTGGGACAGCAGATAGTTACGGGTAAAGTTGACTTTAAACAAGCGATCGCTTCGGCCGCATTGGCTGGCATTGGTGGTGGAATAGCTGCGGGGCTGGGAGCAGGTTTAGGTGCCGGTGCCGCTATGGCTATTGATGTTGGAGTAGGAATTTCTTTGATGCCTGTTGATATGGCGACAGGCTTGTATATGGGTGCGGGAAGTATTTGCCAATAGAGCAGAGCTATTAATATTATCTTTCTATGAATTTGTATTTTACGACGAGCCGTTACCGAAAGAATTGGATGATAATCGCTTCTTTCGGAAGCGTTATGTTTTCACTTGCATGGATTGTTAATACCTTGCCGGCGGGTAATTGGATTTGCGGTATATTTACTTTGCTCGGCGTGTATTTATTTGTAGATGCATGTCGTTCTAGAAGTGCCTTAAGGTTAACAGAAACTGAAATCATAGTTGCAGAGAAAGATATCCCAAAAATCTATAAATACAGCGATATAGTAACTCTCGAAGTTTCTGATTTTTCGCTGGGACTCAAAATCGTATTTAATGATGGAACCAAATTTCTTGTTAATACCAAGCTTCAACGAGCTAGCGACAATCAGACATTCCCCAATAGTTTGGAAAATTCACGTGGTCGTGGTGTCACTCAAGCACTCTTTTTAATTGACGACATACTAAAACAAAAGACGGGTAAAAACTCCGGCCTCTGATAAAAAATATGACGAAATTTGAGATATTGGCGAGTGTTTGCTTTTTAATTTTTATCATTGTGACATTTAGAGCCATGGTGAAGAATTATTTGACGACTTATAGAAATGAAATTCCCGATATTTCGGCTGCTCGTAGGGTCGCACTGTTAATTTATTTTGGATGTACGATAGTTGGCGCGCCGATTCTGTTTGTGTTGATCGTTTATGTTATGGTCATCAAACTACTCTAAAATGATAGATTGAATTTCTCGCAGTTCTAAAAGATTCTGGCGTGTCCTTTAATAATTAGTTTTAATGGTTTCTCTTCGCGATTGACCAGTGCTAATACTTCATCGGAAACATCAGCACTGATAAACTCTATAAACCCGCAGTCGCCGTGTGGGGCAGAAGCGGAAGAGGATCAATCGGTCCTCGGTCTTTGCGGATTTCGAAGTGCAGGTGAACTCCGGTAGCTCTTCCGGTGCGGCCCATGGCGCCGATCACTTCGCCTTGGCGGACTTTTTGTCCTTCAGCTACTAAGATCTTATCAAAGTGCGCGTAGAGAGTCGCCCAGCCGTCGCCAGACTCTACCAAAACCATTTTTCCGTAACCACGGAACTCACGGCCTGCATAGATCACAGTGCCGCCTTGAGCCGCCAAAATAGGCGTTCCCTTCGGTGCTGCGAGATCGATCCCTAAATGAGGGCGCTTTTTATTGGGTAAGAATCCACGAGTCATGCGCGCGCGATCTACTGGCCAATCAAACGTCAACTGTTGTTGAATGTAGGGGCTTTGGTCTGAGGCGGCGTTGCGCGGGGAGTTCGTTGGTTGATTTCCCGCCGCAAAATATTCGCGCGACAAAGGTGTATGAAAAGTGGTGCAGGAACCTAATGTTCCTACAACGAAAATGCTTCCTGCAAAACTAACGAGCTGCTTCCATCCTGGTGACATGCTTTGAGTATACTTAATAAGTCCTCGAATCCAAAGCAATATTTTGGAAATAGCCCGCTGTATTTCTTAAAAAATCTCAACAAGAGATTACTTATTAAGCATTAATAAATGGGGAAGTGTTTGCAAAGTTGCTTCACATCTTCATGGATCTTCGCTTTCATCGCAACATCCTCTGGATTATTGAGAACTTGCGCGATCCATTTTGCGATCTGCCTCATCTCTGTTGTGCCCATTCCTCTTGTGGTCAAAGCAGGAGTTCCGATACGCACACCACTTGTGACAAACGGCGAACGCTTTTCATTTGGCACTGTGTTTTTATTTACAGTGATGCCTGCTTCATCCAAAGAAGCTTCAGCAAGCTTACCTGTGATTTCACGATCGCTCAAATCCACAAGGATCAAGTGATTGTCTGTTCCGCCAGTCACAAGTTTGAAACCCAAAGAAAGCATTTCATCAGCAAGCACTTTGGCATTTTGAATCACTTGCTCACTGTATTTTTTAAATTCAGGTTTCAACGCTTCACCAAACGCCACAGCTTTACCAGCGATCACGTGCTCAAGAGGTCCCCCTTGAATACCAGGGAAGATGCGTGAGTTCATCGTCTTCGCTTTTTCTTCAGAATTCGTCAGGATCATGCCACCACGAGGACCACGCAAAGTTTTGTGTGTTGTCGTCGTGATGTAATCCGCATACGGAACTGGAGACGGGTGGTGACCTGTTGCCACAAGACCCGCGAAGTGGGCCATGTCGACCAACAACTGAGCGCCCACTTCATCAGCGATTTCTTTAAACTTCGCAAAATCCAAAGTGCGTGGATAAGCGCTGTAACCAGCAATGATCAATTTCGGTTGAACTTCTTTTGCCGTTGCACGGATTGTATCGTAGTTGATGCGTCCTGTTTCAGCGTCTAACTTGTAAGAAGCCGCTTTAAACAAAAGACCGCTGAAATTCACAGGAGAACCGTGAGTTAAGTGACCACCATGAGAAAGATCCATTCCAAGAATTGTGTCACCAGACTTACATGCAGCTAAGTATACAGCCATGTTAGCTTGAGAGCCCGAGTGAGGCTGAACATTGGCAAAGCCCACGCCGAAAAGTTTTTTCGCGCGTTCAATGGCTAAGGACTCAACGGTGTCCACATTCACACAGCCGCCGTAATAGCGTTTGCCAGGATAACCTTCCGCATACTTGTTTGTCAGAATAGAGCCTTGCGCCTCCATCACCGCACGTGACGTGTAGTTTTCTGAAGCGATCATTTCTAGACCGAATTGTTGGCGCTCGGATTCTTTTTGAATCGCAGATAAAACTTCAGGATCTACTTGAGCTAAAGACAATGACGTTGAATGCATAGGGATCTCCATTAGATAATCTGTCTAAAGTATCCCTCGTGCAGGCGAAAATTAAAAGCCTCAACAACCAGTGTCGCTAGAGAGTTTATCAACACGACGTTGGTGGCGGCCGCCTTCAAATTTAGATTGAAGGAATACTTTAATCATTTTGATTGCTAAATCAGGTGAAGTGAAACGCGCACTTAAAACTAAAATATTCGCATTATTATGTTCACGCGAAAGACGAGCAATATCCTCGTTCCAGCAAAGAGCTGCGCGCACCTGCGGATAACGATTTGCCCGAATAGCCATACCTTGGCCAGAGCCACAAATTAAAACACCCATTGCCGGGCCTTCTAAGGAATCTGTGATCTTATTTTTGTGATTTTCAAGTTCTACTTGAGTCAGGCTTTTACAAACTTGATCGGCATAGTCAGGGTAGTCTACAGAATCCCCATTGTGGGTTCCCACGTCTTTCCAAGAAAGTTCCGGGAAGGCTGCCATCACTTTAAGTTTTAAATCCAACCCAGCGTGATCACAACCTGTGTAAACTACCATGATTCACCTATTTCAGTTTTGAGAAAATCATGCAGGCGTTTGTGCCGCCGAATCCAAAACTGTTATTAAGAACGTTGTCGATTTTTCCTTCACGAGCTTTGTTAGGAACATAGTCCAAATCACAGTCTTCGCTAGGATTTTCCAAATTGATTGTTGGAGGCACTTTTTGATCGCGAATGGCCATCACACAGAAAGCAGATTCAATCGCACCCGCAGCACCCAACGCGTGTCCCGTCATGGACTTCGTACTAGAAACCCATACTTTCTTCGCGTGATCGCCCATAAGGCGTTTGATCGCAGCCGTCTCAAGACCGTCTCCTACCGGAGTGCTTGTGCCGTGAGCGTTGATGTATTGAATTTCAGATGCTTGCAATCCAGAGTCTTTCACAGCCGCAGCCATGGCTCTGTATCCACCTTCTCCTTCCGGAGCTGGGGATGTCATGTGGTAAGCGTCTGAAGAAACGCCATAGCCTGTGATCTCACAAAGAATCTTAGCACCACGTTTTTCAGCATGCTCAAGAGACTCAATGCAAAGAACCGCAGCGCCTTCACCAAGAACAAAACCATCACGGTCTTTATCCCAAGGACGGCTGGCTTTTTCCGGAGCATCGTTGCGAGTAGAAAGTGCTCTCATCGAAGCAAATCCACCCACAGCAAGTCCGCACACCGTGCTTTCAGCGCCACCGGCTAACATCACATCTGTCAAACCGTCGCGAATATAGCGAACAGCATCACCGATAGAGTGCACGCCTGAAGCACATGCTGAAGTCACAGAGTAGTTAGGACCTTTAAGTCCCAACTCGATAGAGACTTGTCCTGCTGCCAAGTTTGTGATGACAGCCGGAATAAAGAAAGGACTGATACGACCAGGACCTTTCTCTTTCATTTTGATTGATGTTTCTTCGATGGTTTGTAGACCGCCGATACCCACACCAATAATCACTCCCGCTTGATTCTTCACATCCTCTGTCAGTTCTAGTTTGGCCATTTCCACAGCCATCTTAGAAGCAGCGATAGAGTAGTGAATAAACAAATCCATCTTCTTTTGCTCTTTTTTCTCAATGTAAAGATCAGGGTTAAAGCCCTTCACTTCACCGGCAAAAGTCACATCAAAGCCTGTTGTGTCGAATTTTGTGATCTTCGCGATACCAGATTGGCCGCGAAGAGCAGCAGCCCAGCTGTCCTCAATGTTGTTACCAAGGGGAGTGACTGCGCCCACTCCAGTGACGACAACTCTTCTTTGTGGTTTTGATGGACGTTCAAATCGGGAGTTCATAAAAAATTAAGCTTTTCCTTTTTTCTCAAGGTAAGAAGCTACGTCTTGAACAGTCTTAAGCTTTTCAGCGTCTTCGTCTGG
Organism: uncultured Bdellovibrio sp.; assembly: GCF_946478835.1. The sequence continues at coordinate 6,296 of NZ_CAMLDV010000147.1, forward strand.
AATTTCAAGATCGAATTCTTCTTCCATTGCCATCACAAGTTCAACGATATCAAGGCTGTCAGCGCCAAGATCGTCGATGAAAGAAGCCTCAGGCTTAACTTTATCTGGATCTACGCCTAATTGCTCAACGATGATGTCTTTTACTTTTGGATGAATTGCCATTTGTCCTCCTAATATGCGTTCATCTAATTTAATCTTCAAGTCTAGTAAGCTCTTTGCGAATAAAGTCGAAATTAGAACTTTATTCTGCAAAAAACTTTTAATTCATATGCATTCCGCCATTCACATCCAGCGTGTGGCCTGTGATGTATTTGGATTCATCACTTAAAAGGAAACGCACCGCTTGCGCTACGTCGTTGCCTTCGCCGATTTTTGCCAGAGGAATGCGTTCCATCATTTTTGCTTTTACGTCTTCTGAAAGAACATCTGTCATTTCAGTGCCGATAAAACCTGGAGCGACGTTATTCACGCGCACATTGCGAGAAGCCAGTTCCAACGCCACAGATTTCGCAAAAGCAATTGTTCCTGCTTTAGAAGCTGCGTAGTTGGCTTGCCCTGCATTTCCAGTTTCGCCGATGATAGAAGTGATATTAACAATCGAACCTTTGCGCGCTTTCATCATTGGTTTTGTGAAAGCTTTTGTTACCAAGAACGTTCCACGAAGGTTGGTGTTAATAACAGAATCAAAATCTTCTGCTTTCATGCGTAGAAGAAGTTGGTCTTTTGTGATGCCGGCATTGTTCACAACACCGTCAACTTCAGGCCATTTTTCAAGAATGTGCTCAACAGCTTCATTCACGGAAGTTTCGTTGGCGATATCCATTTTGATGTAGAAGTGACCTTCGCCCGTTAAAGAGTGAGCGACTTGTTGAGCAGCTTCTTCGCGAGAGGAATAAGTGAAAGCAACTTGCGCGCCTTCTTCAGCTAAAAGCTTTACGATGGCAGCGCCAATACCGCGGCTTCCGCCTGTGACAACAATTTTCTTTCCTTGAAGCGATTTTCCGCTCATGTGCAAAATCCTTTTTCTGCGCAACCTTGTGTTGTTTTCAGCACACTCTGACTGAACTCCGAGCAAAGCTCAAGAAATTTCAATGACTCGAAGCTTTCAAAAATTCTTCAATAGTTTTAATATCTTCCATGCTTGTTGTGGTCATGACTTTGAAGAAATCTCCATCGATCTTTTTAAGCAGACCTTGAAGGACTTTCCCAGCGCCACATTCGATCACATTCGCATGACCCATGGCTTTTAAAACTTCCATGCTTTGAGTCCAACGAACCGGAGCCGAAACCTGACTGATCAAGTTTTCACGCAAGATAGAACCTTCCGTTTCCGCTTTCGCGTGGAAGTTTTGAATGATCGGGAAGGCCGCTGTTTTAAATTCCATCGCGGTCAATACCATGCGCATTTTGTCTTCGGCAGGTTTCATCATTTCACAATGGAAAGGCGCTGAAACCGTGAGTGGGATAAGCTTTGCGCGTTTTGGAGCTTCAGTGAAAATCACTTCTGGTTTGAAATTGTCTTTCAACCAGTTGATCGCTTTTTGCGATCCAGAAATAACAATTTGTCCTGGAGAATTAAAATTCGCTGCAGACAAAGGACCAAAGCCGGAATTTTTCACAACGTAATTGCAAAGAGTTTCGACTTGATCCGGTTCTAAACCAAGAACCGCCACCATTCCGCCTTGTCCAACAGGAACAGCTGATTGCATCGCTTGACCACGAGTGCGAACCGCTCTCATTGCCTCATCAAAGCGAATCACGTCAGCGGCAACAAGAGCTGCATATTCACCAATCGAGTGTCCCGCAGCCGCAACAGCCTTGACGCCGAAATCGTGGCGCAAAACTTTTTGTGTCGCTGTAGAAACAAGAAGAAGGGCTGGTTGAGTGTTCTCAGTCAGAGCAAGATCCGCTTCAGAGCCTTCGAAGCAAAGTTTTTTCATATCTTGCTTTAGCGCTTCAGAGCCTTCTTCGAAAATTTCCTGGGCGATTTTGAAGTTATCAAATAAAAAACGGCCCATACCAGGTTGCTGGCTGCCTTGTCCGGGGAATGCCAATGTAAACATGCTTTAGTACCTCAAAAGAATACTGCCAGAAGTCAGACCTGCTCCAAATGCCGTGAGCAAAATTGTCTGTCCTCTTTTGATTTTTCCATTTTTGACGGCCCAGTCGAAGGCCACAGGAATAGAAGCTGCCGACGTGTTACCAGTTTCCTGAAGGTACACAATCACGCGCTCCATTGGGAATTTAAATTGATCAGCCACAGCTTCGATAATGCGCTTATTGGCTTGATGAGGAACAATCCAGTCCACGTTTTCAGGTGGAACTTGATTGTGTTCAAGGGCTTCTTTGCAACAAAGAGCCATTGTGCGAACCGCATTTTTGAAAATCTCGCGGCCACGCATAGAAACATAATTCAACT